>JBFFZF010000038.1:0-27620 GCA_041568755.1 Longimicrobiales bacterium
GCTCGGCGCCACGGCCTCGTCCGGGCTGGCCGTCAGCTACACCAGTCTCACGCTCTCGAAGTGCACGGTCGCCGGCTCGACGGTCACCATCCTCGAGGCGGGCACCTGCACGATCCGGGCGTCGCAGGCCGGCAATGTGAACTACAGTGCCGCGCCTGACGTCGATCAGGGCATCACGGTCAACCAGGCCGCCCAGACGATCACGTTCCCGGCGGTCGGGCCGTTCACGTTCGGCGATCCGCCGTTCGCGCTCGGCGCCACGGCCTCGTCCGGGCTGGCCGTCAGCTACACAAGTCTCACGCTTACGAAGTGCACGGTCGCCGGCTCGACGGTCACCATCCTCGAGGCGGGCACCTGCACGATCCAGGCAGACCAGGCCGGCAACGTCAACTACTTCGCCGCGCCGTCGGTCAGCCAGGGCATCACGATCAACCAGGCCGCCCAGACGATCACGTTCCCGGCGGTCGGGCCGTTCACGTACGGCGACCCGGCCTTCGCGCTCGGCGCCACGGCCTCGTCCGGGCTGGCCGTCAGCTACACCAGCCTCACGCTCACGAAGTGCACGGTCGCCGGTTCGACGGTCACCATCGTCGAGGCCGGCACGTGCACGATCCGGGCGTCGCAGGCCGGCAATGTGAACTACAGTGCCGCGCCTGACGTCGACCGGAACATCACGGTCAACGCGAAAGCACTGACGATCACGGCCGACGACAAGTCGATGAACTTCGGGGCGGCCGGACCGCCGCCGTTCACCGTCATGTACAGCGGCTTCATCACAGGTGAGAACAACACCGTGCTCGGCGGGGCGCTCAGCTTCTCGGGCGCCGCGACGACGGCCAACTCGACGACGCCCGCAGGCACGTATCCCATCGTGCCGGGCGGGTTCACGTCCACGAACTACGCGATCTCGTTCGTGGCCGGGACGCTCACGGTCGTCGACGGCACCAACCCTGTCGTCACGAACGTGGTCGCCAACCCGAACCCCGTCGCCAACGGCAGCGCCTCCATACTGAGCGCGACCGTGACCGACGTCGGGTACGGCAGCTCGAACATCGTCCAAGTCGAGTACGAGATTCGCCAGGGCACGAACGTGCTCCAAACCTGGATGCCCATGAACGGCTTCACGCCGGCGCCGACAGTTACCGCCACCGTGAGCATCACGCGGTCCGTCGGCGTCTACACGCTGTGCGTGAAGGGCAGGGACGCCGCGAACAACTGGAGCGCCGAGGAGTGCATCATCCTCGCCGTTTACGACCCGACGGCGGGCTTCGTGACCGGTGGCGGCTGGATCATGTCGCCGGTAAATGCCTACGTGGCTGATCCGACGCTGACGGGCAAGGCCAACTTCGGCTTCGTCTCGAAGTACAAGAAGGGCCAGTCCACGCCGGACGGGAACACGGAGTTCCACTTCCACGCGGGCAGCCTGAACTTCAAGAGCACCAGCTACGAGTGGCTGGTCGTCTCCGGCGCCCGGGCGCAGTTCAAGGGCGTGGGCACGATCAACGGCAGCGGGAACTACGGCTTCCTGCTGACGGCGATCGACGGCCAGATCAACGGCGGCGGCGGAACCGACAAGTTCCGGATCAAGATCTGGGACAAGAACAACGGGGACGCCATCGTCTACGACAACCAGCCGGGTAAGAGCGATTCCGGCAGCGACGGTACGCTGCTGTCCGCGCCGAACGGCAACGGCAGCATCGTGATCCACGCGAAGTAGTCGAGAGCTGTGCCGTGCGGGGGCCGGCCTGCGGGCCGGCCCCCCGCGGATCGAGCAACCGTGTCACCCGCCCGGGTGACCGATCGAACGCAGAAACGCACGAGGGGTCGGGTCGGCATGAACGACCCCTCGATGCTTGAGCCGGGAACACGGAGCATGGACCGCAGGCTCGAAGACCGACCGATCCGCATTCTGGCCCTGCGGGCCGCGCCCTCCGGCGCGGACGGCACGGCGCCGGGAACGGATGCGTACGCGGATCCGGAATGGCTGGACCGGCTGGCCGGCGGCGTGGGTCATGCGGTCGTCGAGACCGGCATCGGCCCGGAGGGCGGGTGCGATTTCGAGCATGTCGTCTTCATCGACGAGGCCGCCCCGCGGGCGATCCTGGCATCGGCCGGATCGCCGGCGGCACACGTGAGCGCGTCCAGCGCGCTCGGGCTCGCGGAGCGCTCCGCCCGCGAGCTGCAGCTCCGGCACGCGGCACGCGTGCGGGCCCTGGTCCGACTGGCGGCCATGGAGCGCATGATCCTGCTCGCGGAGCAGCTGGCGCGGGCGGTGACCGCCGCGGAGATCGCGCAGGCCGTGGCAGACCACGTGCCCGCCGTGCTGGGCGGCGGTTCGGCACTCCTCGTCGCACTCGACACAGGGACGCTCGCGTCGATGGTGCATGGCGCCGACGCGGATGCACCCGTCCTGCTCCACGCCGCCGCTGTCCCGGCAGCATCGGGCATCCCCGAGCCGCTGCGTGGCATGCTGTCCGGTCATCCGGAGTGGCGCTTCGCGTGCGCACCGCTCGGCAGCCACGGCTTCCTGGCCGTCGTCGAGCGGCGTGCGGAGCGCAGGTTCGAGCCGGAAGACTGGTTCCGCCTGCGCTCGATGGCGCGCCAGACGGAGGCTGCGCTCGAGCGGATCGCCCTGCGCGCGGCACTCGCTGGACACGCCGGGCCCGCGCATCCGGACGCCTCCGCGCTGGCCTGACCGGCCCCGCCGGTCGCACAACCCAAGCCAAAGTCACCCAGGCTCCAGGCAGGCCCGGAGCCGACCCCATCCGTATACTCCTCCCGGTCCACCCTTCCCATCGAACCGGGAGAACCCACGACATGTACGGACGTATCGGCAGGATCCTGGCCCGACCCGGGCAGCGGGACGCGCTGCTCGACATCCTCCTGGCCGGCACGCGCGACATGCCGGGCTGCCTGAGCTACGTCATCGCCCGTGACCCCGGCGACGCGCTCGCGCTCTGGGTCACGGAGGTCTGGGTCGATCGGGAGCACCACCGCGCCTCGCTGATACTGCCGGCCGTGCAGGCCGCGATCGCGGACGGCCGACCGCTGATCGAAGGCTTCGCGGAGACCTTCGAGACCGAACCGGTCGGCGGGCACGGCCTGCCGGATTGACCGGGCGCGGGCCGAATTGACCCGTCCCGGGCGGGGCGCGACATTCGGGGCATGAGCGAGCGTCGCTACTCCGAGGACGAGGTCGCCGCGATCTTCCAGCGGGCGACCGAGGCACAGCAGAGCGCGCGGCAGCTGCCCGCCGCCTCCGGCGAGGGGCTCACGCTGAGCGAGCTGCAGGCGATCGGACGTGACGTCGGCATCGAACCGGAACTCGTCGCGCGCGCCGCGCGCGGCCTGGATCAGCCGCCGCCCGTGCCCGCGGAGCGCCGCTTCCTGGGCCTGCCGCTGGGCGTGGGCCGCACCGTCGAGCTGGGCCGGCGCCTGACCGAGGCCGAGTGGGAGCAGCTCGTCGTGGACCTCCGCCAGACGTTCGACGCGCGCGGCTCGGTGCGCACCGACGGCTCGTTCCGCCAGTGGACGAACGGCAACCTGCAGGCGCTGCTCGAGCCCACGCCCACGGGCCAGCGGCTGCGTCTGAAGACGGTGAAGGGCTCCTCGCGCAGCCTGCTCATCTCCGGCCTCAGCCTGACCGGCATCGCGGCCGTCACGCTTTTCGCCACGGCCCTCACCGGCGGCCTCGACTGGGGCACGCTGAGTTCGACGGTCATCCTGGCGACGGGCGGGCTGGGCATGTTCGGCGCCGGCGCGCTGCGGCTGCCCGGCTGGGCCCGCGAGCGCCAGCAGCAGATGGAAGCCGTGTCCGCGCGGCTGCTCCAGTCGGTCCGCTCACCCGCGCCGGAGTCCCCCGAGTCCGGCTGACGGCCTCGCCCACGTGTCCGGCGTGTTGCGGTGGAACGCCAGGATCAGCGCCGTGCCGGTCACCATCACGTTCATCAACCGGGCCGGTGTCATGGGCGATGGGATCGGCCCACCCGCCAGGACGGCATCGCCCAGCGACCAGATGGGCAGCATCACGCTCAGCGCCAGCAGCAGCATGTTGACGCTGCTCTCGGCGAGCGCGATGGGCCGGGCCGCGTGCGGCCAGCGGTGACACGCCAGCCCGCACACGATGCACACGCCGTAGTACGCCCAGCGCTGCGCCGGCGACGCGAGGAACGAGACGCGCACCGGCGCGTGCAGCGCCACATCGACCACGATGAACAGCGGCGTGGCCAGGTAGTACGCTTCGAGCAGTCGCGCGCGACGCACGCCCATCCTCCCTCCGGAGTCCGTTCACTCCGGAGTTTCGGACCTTCACGCGCGCGGCGTGACCGGACGGTGCGTCAGCGCCGCACCCGCACGACCTGCCGGTTGTGGTAGATCACCGGAATGCCCGCCATGCCCATGGCCGGCAGCTCCATCGTGCCGTTCATCAGGGTGGTCTCGTCGCGCTGCGCGAGCGCGTTCAGCGAGGGATCCCACAGCACGATGCCCTCGCTCGTGCCGGTCAGGTTCTGCCGGACCTCGACGCCCTGGTTGTTGCCGGCCACGCGCGTCGTCACCCGGCCGGTCGTGCGGATCAGCCGCAGCTGCCGGCCGGCCACGGTCGTATCGCCGGCCAGCGTCGACGTCAGGATCACCGTCGTCGCGGAGGCCATGCCGCCGGCGTCATCGTTCACCTGCACGGTATCGGTCCACGCCGTACCCGGTGTGGCCGCGCGACCCGGCAGGCGAGCGAAGAGGCGCAGCCACGCGCCCTGCGTGCCCAGGATCTGCGCTGCACGTTCGGTCAGCACGGGCGCATCGCTCACGGTCACATCGCCGCGCGGGCCCACGGTCAACGTCGCGGGCCCCGGCATGTCCGCGGCCGAGAGCGTCTCGGTCGGGCCCATCGAGTTGGCGAAGCTGCCCGTCAGCGCCGTGAACCGGGCCGTCGCGCGCACGCCGCTGCCGGCCTGCGCATACGCGACCTGCATCGTCGACTCCGAGTAGCCGTTGATGTCGACGGGCGTACCGGCGATGTCCATCGAGATGGCAGTGGTGTCCGCGATCTCGTACACGAGCGGGCTGGCCGCCGGAACGGCGTAGGCCAGCGCGCCGGCCGGGCCGGGCCCGGAGGGGCCGCCGCTGCCTGCGCACGCGGCCAGCGCCGCGATCCCCGCCCACAGGGTTTTCGTCGTCTTCACGGTCTGCTCCTCTTCTTCGGGTTTACTGTCGATGATGCCGGGCCCGCCGTGACGGTGCAACGCGGGCCGCCTCCTGTCAGGAACTGCGGTCGCCGTCGCCGGTAGAGAATCCCGGATGAACGAACGAACGCCAACGGGCCCGCTCTCGATCACGGTGCCCGGCCTGCTCGCGACACTGCTCGTGTTCGCCATCGCCGCCGTCTGCGTGCGCCTCGGCTTCTGGCAGCTCGACCGGCTCGAGGAGCGCCGGGTGCGCAACGCGCAGGTCTCGGCGCGCCTCGAGGCGCCGCCGGTCCCGCTCGACGCTTCGCCGTCCGATACGACCGGCTGGCTGAACCGGCGCGTCACGCTGGCCGGCGTCTACGACCAGGATCGCACGATCCTTTACGCGGGTCGCGCGTTCGGCGGCGTGCCCGGCGTGCACGTGCTGGCTCCGCTGGCGATCGACGGCACGAACGCGCACGTCCTCGTGAACCGCGGCTGGCTGCCGGCCGCCGATGCCGCCTCGCCGGACCTGGCGCTCGCGCGCACCTCCGGCCCGGTCCGCGTGACCGGCATCGTCGTGCCGTTCCCCGGCGGGTCGTCGCCGGTCCCGCGCGGCGTGACCGTCCGCCCGGATACCACCGGGCCCGCGTTCCGGACCACGTGGTTCGCGATCGACGCGGATGCGATCCGCCGCCAGTATCCTTACGCGCTGGGCAGCATCACGATTCAACTCCTGCCCGAGCCCGACGCCTCGCCGTGGCCCGCCCGCCTGCCCGCCCCGCAGGTCGACCAGGGCCCGCACCTGGGCTACGCGGTCCAGTGGTTCAGCTTCGCGCTGATCGCCGTCGTGGGCTGGGCCGCCATGGTCATGAAATCGCGGGCGCGCACTATTGCCCCATCGCCGCCGAACGAGCATTCATGACGGGCGCGGTTCCACCGGGGCAAGGATGCGGCGAAAAGCGATCGGATGGTGCACGGCGAAGGCGGCGAGGGCGGCCCGGCGGGTCACGCTCGCCGCTGCGCTCGCGCTGCTGGGTAACGCGGGCAACGCCGCCGCCCAGCTCCGGCCGATCGACCCGATCCTCTGGGAAGTGCTCGATCCCGAGCGCGTCTGGCTGGCCGATGTCGGGATCGGCATGATCCGCGACCAGCAGGCCTCGCTGGCGGGCACGCGCGGCAACCTCCTCGAGCTGGGCAATTTCCGCGTCGGCCTGCGCTCGGGCCGGATCGGCGTCGAGATCGCCGGAACGCTCGTTCGGCGGTTCAATGACGTCGCGGTGTTCGCCGCGCCCGCGCTCGGTGCGGACCCGCCCAACGGCACGACGCGGCAGGATGCCGGCGACATCCGCGCTTCCACGATGATCCGACTCAACGGCGAGCGGCCGCTGCAACTCGCGCTCCGTTTCGGGACTCGACTGCCCACGACCAGCGATGAGACCGGGCTGGACCGCGATCGCACCGACTTCTTCGCGACGGTGGGCGGCCACTACCGCCGGGGCGCCCTGTCGATCGGCGCCGAGAGCGGCGTCGCGATCAACGGGACCCGCGTCGCGGGACTGGACCAGCTCGATGTGTGGATGTACTCGCTCGGGATCGAATACCGGCTGGGCCCGATCACGTCGACCGGCACGATCGTCGGCCACAACGACATGCACCGCCGCGTCGTGCGCGGCAACGAAGATCTGAACGAGGTGCGGCTGGGCGTCCGTACGGGCGAGCGCATCCGCTTCGCGGCCGTGCTCGTGCGCGGGCTCGCCGACTTCAGCCCTGCACGCGGCCTGCTCGTGAGTGTCGGAATGCGCAACTGACGCGACGGCTCACGACGTGCGGATCAGACGGCGGCGCAGCTTCTCGAGTGCGGGCAGCGGCGTGAGTTCGCCGTCGATGATCGACGCGATCTCTTCTTCCTCGCGCCAGCGCTGCTCCAGCTCTTCCAGCTCCAGCTCGAGCAGCCGCCGTTCGACTTCATCGTTCAACGCGATCTCGAGCGCGATCGACTCGGTCCGGTTCTTCTTGTGGTCGATCGACTCGATGCTCCGCGCTCGGCCCGCGATCTGACGCGTCAGCGCCTCGGCCGAGCCGAGCGTATCGATGAGCGACGTCGCCTCGCGCACGCGCTTGTCCGACGCGCCGCGGAAATGCCGATACGCCAGGACGCGCCGCATCACGTGCTGCGCGTGCAGCCCATCGAGCCGGTAGCGCCCGTTCAGCGCCGACCGCTGACAATCCTGGCACGGCAGCTCCAGCGATATGCCCTCCTCTGCGTCGGGCACGATCAGCAGCTTCTTCGCGTGCTTGAACTTCAACTCGGTCATGATGCGTCCGCAGCGCACGCAGCGCGCATCCCCACGCCACGCCTCGCTGCCGAACTGCCGCCAGCGCAGGAACTCGTTGATCGTCTCGCCGTTGGCCATGAAGAAGATGAACCCGCCGCCGGTCGCGACGGCCAGCGAGCCGAGCAGTCCGTACTCGACCCAGGTGGCCTTCTTGTAGCGGGACCTGCGTTCGCGCAGCTCCTTGCCGTACCGCCACCAGGCCTCCTCGACGAGCTGCGCGCGGCCGACACGCACGATGTCGATGTCGCCGGCGCGGAGCAGCGCGACGTTGTCCGTCTGCGAGAGCAGCCGGCCCCGGTCACGCGTCGTGCGGTCCAGCTCTTCGAGCGCTTCCCAGCGGTCCTCGATGGGCGCGAGCGTCCACCGGCGGCAGCCTTCGCACACCGCCCACAGCCGGCCCCGGCCGGGATCGTAGGCGATGCGCCGGCCCACCGCGAAGTGTTCGATCGTGTCGTTCGCGGGGAACGGCAGGTGGCAGAAGAGGCAGCGCGTCAGCACCCGTTCGACCTTTCCGGTGCGGGATCGTGTCCTTCCAGTACGCCGCACCGGCCCCTCAGGTTGCGCCGGCCCCTCGCGGCGGCCGACCGGGCACTCTTACCTTGGCCCCGGGACGGCGCCAGGCGAGACGGGCGCCGGCCGCAGCGACGCGATCCGGAGGCAGACTTCCGTGGAGCAGCGACAGCCCGACGTGCCGCAGGACCTGCACATCACGATTCCGCCGTGGGTGATCGAGACGTTCGATTTCGAGCAACCGTACGGCGATGATCACGCACGCATGGCCGTCGCCGTCGATGCGGCCCGCGAGAACGTGCGTCACGGCACGGGCGGGCCGTTCGGCGCGGCCGTGTTCGAGATGCAGAGCGGCCGGCTCATCGCCGTGGGCACGAACCGCGTGGTCCCGCTCAACAACTGCGTGCTGCACGCCGAGATCCTCGCACTCATGCTGGCCCAGGCCCGGCTCGGCACCTACACGCTGGGCGGCGGCCCGGTCGAGTACGAGCTGTTCACGTCGTGCGAGCCGTGCGCGATGTGCCTGGGCGCAATCCCGTGGAGCGGCGTGCGCCGCGTGGTCTGGGCCGCCACACGCGAGGATGCAGGCAGCCTGCAGTTCGATGAGGGCCCCGTCTTCGACGCCTCCTACGGCTACCTCGAAGCGCGTGGCCTGCAGTTCGAGCAGGGGCTGCTGCGCGCCGACGCGCGCGCCGTCCTCGAGGACTACGCCCGCCGCGGCGGGCGCATCTACAATGGCTGACCCGCGCCGCGCCGCGTCGCGGTCCGCGCGGGCGCACGCATGACGGGCCGGACACGCGATCCGATCGTCATCGTCGGGGCGGGCCCGGCCGGACTGGCCGCCGCGCAGGCGCTGCTCGCGCGGAACGTGCCGGTGCGCGTGCTCGAGCGCGGACCCGACGTCGGCCACGTCTGGCGCAACCTGTACGACAGCCTGCGTCTGCACACCGGCAAACACCTGTCGGCGCTGCCTGGCCTGCGCTTCGATCGCGCCACGCCGCTGTTCCCGCACCGCACCGATTTCGTCCGCTATCTCGAACGGTATCGCGAACGGTTCCGCATCCCGGTCGACTGCAACGTGGACGTCCTCGACGTACAGCCACCCGCGAACGGCGGCGGCTGGACGCTGCACACGTCGGGCGGCACGATCACGGCCGGCGGGCTGGTCATGGCCACCGGCATCGTCTCCTGTCCACGCATGCCCGCGTTGCCGGGTCGGGATCAGTTCGCTGGCCGCGTCCTGCACTCGGTCGAGTACCGCCGGCCGGAGCCGTTCGTCGGACGGCGCGTGCTCGTCGTGGGCTGTGGCAATTCGGGCGGCGAGATCGGCGCGGAGCTGGCGAACGCCGGCGCGCGCGTCTCCGTGGCCGTGCGCTCGGGGGCCAACGTCGTGCCGCTCACGCTGCTGGGCATCCCGATCCAGTACATCGCGTTTGCGCTGCGCCCGCTGCCGAAACGGGCGCGTCAGGCGATCGCGGCCGCCGTGGCACGCGTCTCGGAGGCGCGACGCGGCCCGCCGGTCCTGCCCAGGCCGCCGCACGGCCCGCTCGACGCGATCCCGCTCATCGGCTTCCACCTGGTCGATGCGATCCGCGCCGGGCTCATCGATGTGCGCGCGAGTCTGGTGTCCCTCACACGTTCGGGTGTACGCTTCTCCGACGGAACGGAAGAGGAGTACGATGACGTGATCCTGGCTACCGGCTTCGATGCGGCCATCCAGCCGCTCGGCGAGCGCGTCTCGCGCGATGCACGCGGCTTCGCACGACGCTCGGACCGCGTGACCAGCGCCGAGCTGCCCGCCCTCTGGTTCATCGGTCACAACTACGACACGACGGGCGGACTGCAGAACATCGGCAGGGACGCGCCGCTCATCGCCGAGCGCGTCATGGCCATGCGGGCAGGCGAGGAATGACGGCCGGCCCGTTCACCGAGGTGCGGCCCTCCTTCGGCACGCGCTTCCGCTGGCTGCTGGGCCGCCATTCCGTGGAGGACGCGCTGCTCGACATCAACAACCGGCTGGCCCGGGCCGGCGTGCGCGCGTTCACCTTCGTCGAGCTGGAACGGGTGCGTGTCGAGCACCGCGTCCCGGAGCGGGAACTGCAGCGCAGGCTCGAGCGCTTCTACCGCAACTACCTGATCCATTGCTTCGAGGACGCCCACCTCTCGGACGAGGAAGTGCGCGACCTCGAACACCTGCGCGTCACCCTGGGCCTGCCCGCCGAGACGGTCGACATGATCCACCGCACCGTGGTCCGGCGCGTCTACAGCCGCAGCGTCGAGCAGATCCTGGAGGACGGCACCATCGACAGCCACGAGCGCACCTTCCTCGCCCGGCTGCGCGAGCACCTCGCACTGCCCGACGAGATCGCCGAGAACATCGAGGACATGAAAGAGCGCCAGTGGCGCAAGCGGCACCCCGGCCAGTGACCTCGCCTCAGCCGGCGTAGCGCGCCGCGATCTCGGCCAGACGCGTGTCGATCTCGGTGCGCGACAGCCAGCGGCCGTTCACCATCACCCCCGCCCGGCGCTCGACGTTCGTGATGTCACGCAGCGGGTCCGCGTCGAGCAGGATCAGGTCGGCCCGCTTGCCGACGGCGATCGTGCCCGCGTCCGCCGTGACGCCCAGGTGCTGCGCGACAGCCAGCGTTCCCGAATGCAGGATCTGCCGCGGCGACATGCCGGCCGTGCGCATCACGGGCAGCTCGTGGAAGAGGGAGAAGCCGGGCACGCTGAAGATCTGCGGCGCGTCCGTGCCCATGAGGATGACGACGCCCGCGTCGCTCATCGCCTTCAGCATGCGGTTGCGGAACGCGACCTCGCCCCGCGCATCTTCCGGATCCGCATTGGCGCGCGCGTTGGTCGCGGCGTTCGTCCACTGCTGGACCATCGCGCGCGGGACCCAGCGCAGCTCCGGCCGCCGCTGCAGCGCTTCGACATCGGCCGCGCCGCGCAGCGTCTCCCACAGCGACATCGTCGGGACCATCGCGACGCCGGCCTCGCGCGTCGCGCGCGCCAGTTCCGGGATCTTCGCGTCATCGACGTTGCCGGGCCGCACGCGCAGCGCGCCGCGACGCTGGGCCGCGACCATGTAGTCGTCGAGGTGATCGATCGTCGACTGGCGCGCCTCGAGCGCGCCGTCGACGCCGACGTCCGAAGGCACGTGACCGCCCCACGGGATACCGACCTCACGCGCGGTGCGCACGACCGCTCGGTACGCGTCCAGGCTCAGGCCTTCCTGGATCTTGAGCAGGTCGAAGCCGGCCGCTTTCTGCTCGCGCACGAGCCGCTCGGCCGTCGCCGCGTCCGGCGCGCTCTGCCCGCTCAGCTGCGGACCGGCCAGCCACATGCGCGGCCCGATGAGCTGGCCCGACTCGACGCGCCGGCGCAGCTCGATCTGGGACGGATGGCCCTGCATCCCGCGGATCGTCGTCACGCCCGCCGCGACGTAGAGGAACAGCACGTCCTCCGCCCATTGCGTGTTGGCTTCGTTCGTCGCGGCCGGGATGTGCGCGTGCATCTCGGCCAGGCCGGGGATGAGGAACTTGCCGCGCGCATCGACACGCGTCGCGCCCGCCGGCACCGCCGTGCTCGAGGCCGGGCCCAGCGCCGTGATGCGGCCGTTCGTGACGACCACCGTGTGGTCGTTCAGGACACGCTCGCCGTCCATCGGGATGACCGTCGCGCCCAGGAACGCGACCGTGCCGCTTTGCCCGGCAGCGGGTGCGGCGACCGCCGCGCTCACGAGCAGCGCGAAGAGCAGCGCGCCATGCCGCGCGAAGCGCGTGGGGGGCCGGGTGCCGGCCGTGAGGAAAACATGGGCGTCGCGTGACTGCATGATGGCCTCCTGCGGGAGCGGCAGTACCGGTCGCGTCGTGGTCTGCAGGCGCGCCCGCGAAGGGCGCGCTCGGACTTCGACGAAGCTGCGGACGTCGCGGCCACAATGCCCGCGTCCCCGTGCCGGTGTCAACCGGAGCGCGATGGCGAGTGCGCTCACGCCTGCGGTCGGAACACCCACCCCCCGTGGATCCGTCCCCATCCTGCATCCCCACCCCCGATCCCCGTTCCCGCCGTTCTCCGTGGAGTGCGTTGGCGGCCCCGCAGGTGCCGTGCTACCTTGCGCGGCGGTCCGGCGCCGCCCCTCGAGCCCTCTGCGCGACTCCGGGCCCATCCAGCCCGCCCGGAGGACACGATGCAGAACACCGCCCGTCGGTCCAGTCTCCCGCCGGCCATCCCGGCGCTGCTCCTGCTCATCGCCCTGGCCGTTCCGGCGACGCTGCAGGCGCAGGCCACCGGTACCGGCTTCACGATCGACGACGTGCTCGACGTCCGGAACGTGAGCGTCGGCGACGTGAGCGAGGACGGCCGCTGGGTGATCCTCACGACGGCCACGCTGCGCGACCGCATCGGGGCTGACAACAGCCGGTACGGCGATCCGACCTACGTCGCGCCAGGGCTCGCACGCATCGAGATCGTCGACACGCGCAGCGGACAGAGGCAGCCGCTCTCGGCCACACCCGTGCAGGCGCGCGGCTTCGCGTTCTCGCCGGACGGCACCCGCCTGGCCTGGGTGCTCCGCCAGGGCGCTGCCTTCCGTCTGATGATCCGCGAGCAGCCATCCGGCCGCACGAGAACCGTGACCCTGCCCGCGGACCGGGCCGTGGCGGAGAACACGACGCTGCAGTGGACCGCGGACGGCCGCCAACTGCTTTTCGCGATGCGCTCGACGGCCTGGCAGGCGGAGTCGCGACAGCGTTTCCTCGCAGAAACGCAGGGCCCGATCATCGTTCAGTCCAGCGAGGACCCGTTCCTGTCCTGGGAGGCGATCCGGCGCCTGTCCCTCCGCCAGAGCCTGGCCACGTACGACGCGAGTACGGGTCGCGTCGAGGAGATCCTGCCCGAGGCTTTCGTCGATGGCTACGCGCTGACGGCGGACGGCGCCCTGCTGCGCTTCTCCGAGGACATCACGACGAAAACGAGTTACGAGGAGATCTTCGGCCGCGACGGCCGGCTCGAGCTGCGCCCGCTGCGCGGCGGCGAGCCGCGCACGCTCATGGCCTCGACGAAAGGCGCGACGTTCCGCTGGTCGGGCGATGGCCGTGCGTACGTCTACGCGAAGGACGGCAGAACCTTCTTCGGCACGGTCGACGGCGGCGAGGCGCGCCGGCTGACCGGCCTGGACGAACCCGCACCCGGCCAGCGGCCGGAAGCGGAGCCCGCAGACAGCGCGGCCCGCCGCGCCGAGCGCGAACGACGCGAGAAGGAACGCTTTTCGCCCGTGCAGCTCAGCCACGACGGAGACTGGCTCATCGCCTCGAACCGGGACGGCCTCTGGCTCATCGAAACCGCCAGCGGCAACCGCGAGATGTTCCACGCCGCTCCGCAGCCCGCGGAAAACGAGGAGTCCACCGCGCCGCAGTGGTCCGTCGTCGCCTGGAGCCGCGACGCGGACGACATCTACCTGAGCTACGCATCGCGCACGGCCTGGGAGCGCGGGCTCTACCGCTACGACCGCACGTCGCGACAGCTCGTCGAGCTCGTCAAGGACGCACGTCAATACTCGGGTGTCCGGCTCGCCGCCGACGGACAGAGCATCGTGCTCACAGTCGCGCGCGGCAACGAGCCCGGCGATGTCTATGTTGCCGATGCCGACCTGAAGGACATGCGCCGGCTCAGCGACGCGAACCCGGGCCTCGAAACGAAACTCAGCCGGACCGAGCTGATCGAGTACCTCGACGTCGACGGCCGGAAGCTGTACGGCGTGCTCTACTACCCGCTGAACCATCAGCCCGGCACGCGCGTGCCCACGGTGTTCATCGTCTACGAGACGTTCTTCGATGACCGCTTCAACGCGACCGTCAACCTGCTGACCTCGAACGGCTACGCCGTCGTGCAGCCGTCCGTCCACCTCGAGCGCGGCTACCCGGGCGAGGCGTGGCTGAAGGGCGTGACGGCGGCGGCGAACAAGCTGATCGACATGGGCATCGCCGACAAGGACCGGCTGGGCGTGCACGGCACCAGCTACGGCGGTTACGCGACCAGCCTGCTCGTGACACAGACCAGCCGCTTCGCCGCTGCCATCAACATCAGTGGCAAGACCGACATGATCAGCTTCTACACCGACTCACCTCGCCTCGGCACGCGCAACATCCACGCGCCCGAGCGCAGCCAGGACCGCATCGGCGCCACGCTGTGGGAACAGCCGCAGAAGTACATCGAACACACCGCCATCATGGCGGCGGACCGCGTCACGACACCGCTTCTGCTCATGACCGGCCGCGAGGACCACAACGTGCCGGAACGCACGACCAGCGAGATGTTCTACGCGCTGCGCCGGCTCGGCAAACGCGTCGAATGGGTGAGCTACGTGCACGGCGGTCACGGTATGCCCACGTCGACCGTCGACGAAGTCGTCGACTACCACACGCGCATTCTCGCGTGGTACGATCGGTATCTGAGGAAGGACGGGAAGAGCGCGACGGACGAGGGGCGAGAGGATTAGAACAACAGCTTCAACAGATTGATCAACCGCGGAGAGCGCGGAGGGCGCGGAGAACGGATGATTGAGGTTGAACGGATTGTGGATGTTGAGCCGGCGCACGACACCCCCCGTGGTTCGTCCTTGCTCTGTTCTTTGTAGTTGACTTGTAACAGGATGAGTCGCAACCTGAGCATGCGGGACCGCCGGGGATCCGAACACGCACCTCTCCGCGCCCTCCGCGCTCTCCGCGGTTGAAAGCTGTTCTGTACTTGTAGACGATGATGCCGGAACAAAGCCACTCGAGCAGAGAGGGAGCCATCATGATGGAGCGTCGCTCGTTTCTCCGAACCGGTCTCGCGGCCGCGGTCGCCGGTCCCGGCGCCCTCGTCGCGACGAACGAGGCGTGGGCCCTGGATCGCATGTTCCCTCGCAGATCCGCGGCCGACCCGATCCGTCTGTCCAGCAACGAGAACCCGCTGGGCATGCCGGAGAGCGCCCGGGCGGCGATCGCGGGCGCGTTCGCGGGCGGGAGCCGTTACCCCCAGCTGGATGGCCAGCTGATCGAGGCCATCTCGAAGAAGCACGGCGTCGCCGCGGAGAACGTCGTGCTCGGGACCGGCTCGACCGAAGTCCTCCGGCTGGCGGTCATGCGCACCGCGTTGCAGCCCGGCTCGCGGCTGGTCGTGCCGGAACCGAGTTTCGAGGACGCGACGGATTACGCCGAAGCGTTCCCCATCGAAATCGTGCGCGTGCCGCTGCGGCCGGACTACGCGATGGACCTGGACGGCATGAAGGCAGCCGCAGCGCGCGGCAGCGGGCCGGTCCTCGTCTTCCTGTGCAACCCGAACAACCCGACGGCGACGATCACGTCGTGCTCCGACATCGAGTCGTGGATCCGGTCCGCGCCCGAGCGCATCGTGTTCCTGGTCGACGAAGCCTATTTCGACTTCGTCGACGATCCCGGCTACCGGACGCTGATCCCGTTCACGGAACGGCCCAACGTCATCGTCAGCCGCACGTTCTCGAAGATCTACGGACTGGCCGGGCTGCGTGCCGGTTACGGCGTTGCGCACGCCGAGACGGTGAAGGGGCTGCGCGCGCTGGCTTGCCAGAACAACGTGAACCACCTGGCCCAGGTCGCCGCGCTCGCCTGCATCGACGATGCCGCCTACATGCAGAAGAGTCTCGAGATCAACACGCAGGGTCGCGCCTTCGCGACGCGGACGCTGCGTGAGCTCGGCCTCGAGATGCTGCCATCCCACACGAACTTCCTGATGCACCGCATCAGGGGCGAGGTCCGGCCGTACATCGATCGGATGGCGGAGGCGGGCGTGCGCGTGGGGCGGCCGTTCCCGCCGATGCTCGGCTACAACCGCGTCTCGATCGGGCTGCCCGAGGAGATGCAGGCGTGGGCCGACAACCTGCGCGCGTTCCGCGACAAGGGCTGGGTCTGAGCACGGCGGCTGAAGCGCGTGCAGCGGTGAGCGGATGAGTCAGGGAGCGTCCCCCGAACCGCGCGGCCTGTGGCAGGAGCTGATGCGCCGGCGCGTCGTGCGCGTCGCCGTGCTGTACATCGCGGTCGCGTGGACCGTCATCGAGGTCGCAGAGACCGTCGTCCCGTACGTCGGGTTGAGCGAGCGCGTCATCACGCTCGTCATCGTTCTGGCCGGACTCGGCCTGCCGCTCGCCCTCACGCTGGCCTGGGCCTACCAGGTCACCCGCGATCAGCCGGGCGTCGAGCGGACCGAAGGCGCACGATCGGCACGCGGGCGAGCGCGCGGTGTGGCACTGGCAGCACTCGGCGTGATCGTCGTGGCCGGCACCATCGTCGTGGCGCGCCGCGCGCGCCTGCCGGCCCAGCCCGCGGGCTCGCTGGATCCCTCAGTCATCGCGATTCTGCCGTTCGAGGTGCGCGGTGCCGCCGGGTTCGAGGATCTGGGCGAAGGCATCGTCGGCCTGCTCGGGACCAAGCTCGACGGCGCCGGTACACTGCGCACCGTGGACGGTCGTGCACTGCTGAGTCTGGTCCGGCGCAGCGGTATGAGCCCGGATCCCGCGGGCGGCCGTTCGATCGCGGGGCAGTTCGGTGCCGGCTACTTCGTGCTGGGTGACATTCTCCAGGCCGGTGACGGCCTCGAGATCACGGCCTCGCTGTACCGTGCGGACCGGCCGGGCGCCGCGACATTGACGGCCTCGGCGCGCGGATCGAGCCGCAATCTCTTCGGCATCGTCGACGACCTGGCCGCTCAGCTGCTCGCGGGCATGGCGGGCGGGCCCAGCTCGCGCGTCACACGCATCGCCGCGGTGACCACGGAATCGCTGGCCGCGCTGCGGGCCTATCTGGAAGGCGAACAGCTCGAGCGCGGCGCGCAGTTCTCGGCCGCCGTCGCGGCGTACCAGAACGCCGTCGCCCTCGACTCGGCTTTCGCGCTGGCCTGGTACCGGCTGGCCGTCACCGCGGAGTGGAACCTGCAGGAAGACCTGGCGCGCACCGCGGCGGATCAGGCCACGCGCCTCGCGGACCGTCTGTCGGACCGGGACCGACGGCTGCTCGAGGCATTCGCCGTCCGCCGGCGTGGCGCCAATGCGGAGGCCGAGCCGCTGTACCGCTCGATTCTCGGTACCTGGCCCGACGAGATCGAGGCGTGGATCGACCTGCAGGAGATCCTGTTCCACGCCAGTCCGCTGCAGGGCCGTTCCTTCACCGAAGCGCGCAGCGCGCTGGAGCGCACACTCTTCTTCGAGGAGACGCACTCGACGTCACTGATCCACCTGGCGCGCATGGCCGCCTTCGAGGGCAGGGCCGCGGAGATGGACACGCTCGTCGCCAAGTTCCTGGCGCTCAATCCGGAGGCGGACCGCGGGTTCGAGGTGCGGGCCCTGCACGCGTTCGCGCGCGCCGAGCCCGGCCCGATCGCCGCGGTGCTCGAGGATCTGCGCACCGCCGACGACCAGAGCGTCGCGCTCGCGGCCTGGGACGTCGCGGTCTTCGCACGCGATGTCGACGGCGCCATCCAGCTGGCCCGCCTGCTCACGGCGCCGACGCGTTCGCTCGAGGCGCGCACGCTCGGCCACACGTGGCTCTCACACCTGTACATCGCGAAGGGACAACTCGAAGCAGCCCTCGCCGAGCTGGCCACGCTCGAAGGCTTCAACGCGGCCGTCGCCGTCGAGACGCGCGTGCTCATCGCCGGCATCCCGTTCCTGCCGCTCGATACGGCCACGCTGCGGCGCGATCGCACGACGCTCGAGCGGCTGGACCCGCGCAGCGTGCCGGCCAGCAACAATCCCAGTGTCGTGTTCTCCGCGCACGACCGGCTGCACGCGATCCTGCGGGAATACCTGCTCGGCCTTGCCTCCGTGCGGCTGGGCGACGCGACCCGCGCGACACGCCACGCGGAACGTGTCGAAGCGATGGAGGTCCCGCCGACCGCGGGCAGTCTGGCCGGCGATCTCGCGCGCAGTCTGCGCGCCCAGATCCGCCGCGCCGCCGGCGATGCGGCCGGCGCCCTGGCGCTCCTCGAAGGCGCACGCATGGAGACCTGGTACGGTCAGACCCTCGCCTCGCCCTACTACGCGCAGGTCCTCGAGCGATTCCAGCGCGCCGAGCTGCTCGACGCGCTGGGCCGGGGCGAGCAGGCGTTGCCGTGGTACGAGCACATCGCCGAGCTGTCACCGTTCGAGACGGCGTACCTCGCGGTGTCACATCTGCGACAGAGCGCGATCCACGAGCGCGCAGGTCGAATGGAAGAGGCGCGCCGTCACGCCGCGGCCGCCATCGCGCTCTGGTCCGATGCCGATCCCGTCCTGGCCGGACAGCTCGATGCCGCGCGCCGCCTGGTCGCGCCGGAGGCGCGCTGACGCGCCGACTTCCGCGTTCAGCGGCCCGATGAGCTCGTCGCGATCTCCGTGCGGCCGAGGTCGAGCACGCCCAGATCGAACGTCGCACCGCCGGGCAACCGGCCCTGCAGCAACACCCCGGCGAACGGCCGCCGCCCCTCCGGCAGCGGGCCGGCGAGCCACGCGAGCGTGGGTGCAGTCCACGAGTCGCCCATCTTCCTGTTCTGTGCGACGTCTGTCGTGGTGACCGTGCCGTACGCCGGGTGGAAAACGACATCCAGCCAGTCGAACGTGGTGCTGCCCGACGGCACGCTGGCACCGTCGACGACGATCTTCCACTTGCCGGCGGCCGGGTTCTCGACCGTCACGATCTCGTCGCCGACCGGATCGCTGTCCGTCTGCGGGTTGCGACACTCCTTGCCCGTGCAGTCCAGGACGTACACGTCGAGGTCGGCGGCCGCGTCCGCGGTGTTGCCGACGCGCACGAGCAACGCCCGCGCGTCCTCGGGCACGTCGATCTCGTACATGCGCTGCTCGCCGTGACGGATCGTGGCCCGCTCGCGGCGCGCGGCGCCGATCATGTGACTCGCGATCGAGCCCATGAACGTGGCCATCCGGTTCGTCAGCGAGACCGGCTGCGTCTGCGTCGTGCCGACCGTCATGGGCTCGACGCTAGCGTCGAGATCGACGGCGATCGCAGAGACCGTCAGCGTGGCCGGCGTCGGCGGGACCGGCTCGTCCTTCTCGGCCTGCATCGCGTCGAACGAACCGACATCGGCGATGTCGCTGAGCCGGATCTCCCAGACGCCGGGCATCGGATCGGTCACCGTGTACGTGACGCGGCTGGCGCGACCCGCGCCGCCCGGCCCGCCCCCACGGCCTGAGGTCGAGCCCGCCGTGCGCGCGGCGCTGGCGGTGCGCGTGTCCGGACGCACGATGGCGACGGCCACGTCGCGCTCGGGCTGCTCGACATCGACGTGCAACGCGGTCGCGCCGGCCGGGACATCGTAGAAGAAGCTTCGCATCTCGGGCCGCGGGACTTCCACGCTCGACTGGACACGGTACTCGTTGGCCGCCGTCAGTGGCTCGCCGGCCACGATCGTCATGAGCATGCGGTGCGAGAAGCCGGGGATCGCCGCGTGCACGAGCGTCAGCATGGCCGTGTGTGCGCCCGCTTCCGGCGGCGCGATGTCGAACGGCACCTGCACCGGCCGATTGAGCGGCAGCGTCACGGTTGCCGGCCCGCGGAACGTGCCGTGCTCGTTCCCCGTCCATTGAAGTTCGAACGTCATCGGCTGCCGGGACCCGGTCGTGCGCGTGAACGTCACGGTCCGCTGCGCGCTGTCACCTGCGCTCCAGCCGCCGCGCTCGTACAGACCGACGCCCTCGTGGGGAACGGGCAGCGTGTGCGAGAAGCTGTGCCGTACCGGCGCGCGCGCCACGATCGTCACGGGATCCGGGGCGGCGTCCAGCGCCTTCAGGATCTCCCACGCGCCGGCCACGTGGATCACGCCACTGCCCTGCTTGTAGATCGGGATGTGCGGGACGTAGCGCGCGGCGCTGATCACGGCCTGGCGGATGCGGAACGCGTCGTGCCGGATGCCCGTCTGGCGGGCCGCACTGATGAGCAGCGCGACCGCGCCGGCCGCGGTCGGCGTGGCCGTCGACGTGCCGCCCGCGATCGTGTAGCCCGGCGGCAGCCGGTACAGCCCGCCTGCGATCGGTCGGGTTTCCTCCCAGCCCCTGGCGGTACTCACGTAGTTCGATGGCGAGATGATGTCGGCACCGAACGCGCCGTTGCCCATGGGGCCGTACCCGCCCGTGATGAGCAGATTGTCCTCGTGCTGGACGCGCACGCCGTGGTTGGTGAAGAAGTTCTCGCGGCTCTCGTGGCCGCCCACGCCGATCGCGCCGGCCGCCATGACGATGTCGTCCGTGCCGCCCAGCACCGGGTAGTTGTGCGTGGGCACCATGATCGGCTTGCCCGTCCTCGCGATCAGGCGCTCGTAGATCACGGTCGTGGTCAATCGGCCGTCACGCAGCGTGTAGGGCCGCGTGATGTTGCTGCAGTGCTCGAGCCAGGCCAGATCGACCTTCGGATTCTCGAGCGCCTGGATGACGGCCTCCGTCTGACCGTACGCGGCACAACCCTCGGCCACGTTGACCAGCTGCGCGCCGGGCGCCACACCGTCGAACCGGCCGTTCGTGCCGCGGCTGGCCACCGCTGCGCCCACCACCAGCGTCGCATGGGATGCCGCGCCCACGTTGATCGCCAGCTGGTTCTTCGCCCTGTCGATCTGAATCGCGAAGCCGACCGACTCGCGGACCGATGTCTCCGGCCGGTCAGTGCCGAACACGCCGAACTCGGGCCGGACGCGGAAATCGGTGAGCGCCTTCTCATCCGTGAAGTCGAGATCCTGATCGGTGTCGACCCAGACATCGTTGGAGCGATCGTCCCACAACACCGCGAACAGGCGGCTCGATCCCTCCGGGTTGCCGTCCCGGTTCAGGTCCTTGTTCATGCCGTTCCGGGAAAGCGAGTCGAACACGGCCTCGTCCAGCAACTCGATCCTGAACCGGCCGGTCGCGCGCGGCGAGGTGTAGGACTGGTCCCTGTAGGCGATCCGGCCCTCGACCGCGCGCACCGTGTCCGCCATGCGCAGCCAGCGGCCGTCCGGCTCTTCCTCGCCGTCCACCGCCGTCTCGTAGCCCGCGATCTTGGCGACCGGCCTGCCGTCCAGCGTGTACGCGTGCTGCAGCTCGGGCAGCAGCGGGTCCATGCTCATGTCGATCATCGCGAGCGTCACGCCCCGGCCGTCGAACGTCGGGTTCTGCCGGCGCCACTCCAGCGCACGGATGTCGCCCAGCGGATCGTAGCGATTCGTGATCGGATACCAGGACAGCAGCGGCGGCGGCCACGCCCGCTTCTTCGTCGTGTCGGTCGCGGCGATCGTGTTGTCACCACCACCGCCACCACCGCCGCCCTGCGGCCGTGGCGTGACCGAGATGCTCACGCTGTGCACATTGTCGTCGGCCGCGAACGTCTCGACCCTGTCGACCGGCAGCCGGGCGCGCAGGTAGTCGACGTTGTCGTTCCGGTACTGCACCGTCCCGCCCAGCCTGCCGATGGTCCGTGCAACGGCTGCGTTACGACCGGGCATGCTCGCGATCACGAGCAGCACGTCGGCATCGCCGCGGGCCCGTGCGGTGGCCAGATCGCCGCGCGCGTCCTTGAACAGGAAGTCACGGCGAGGCGTCTGCGCGGTGGCGGTCGCAGTGGCGGTGAGGCACAGCAGGAGGCCGGACCACAGTCGGATCGAGCGCATGGGGTCCCCGCATTCATGGAGGGCGTCGCGCGCGGCGCGGGTGTGAAGCTCTGCGGCCCAATCTACGTCCGGCGCGCAGCGGGGGAAGGACCTATGGGCGGGCCGGGTGGACCATCGCCGCGAGGCCCGGACGCGGAGGGGGCCGGCCCGCTACGGCGTGCCGACCCCCGGTGGGTCACCGCACCGCCTCAGGCCCCAGCGGCGCCGATCTCGCTGATCTGGATCACGGGCTGGGCGTTCGTGAAGTTCGGGATGTCGCCCAGGACAGCGTCGCCGTGCGCGGCGAAGGCCGCCTGGAAATCGTCGACGGAGTCGAAATACAGGTGGCCGCAGGCGATGTACGGGGCGGCAGAACCGCCGCCGCCGGCCAGGCCGCGACCCAGCTCCACCCGCCGGAGCCAGGAACCCCACTTCGCGCTCAACAGCTTCAGGTGCGGACCCTGATAGTAGTCGTGATCGAACGTCGTGTCGTCCCCGTTCGGATACAATGCGCTGACTCGGATCATGTCCGGCTCTCCGGGTTTGAGGTGATCGGGATCTGCATCTGCTCTGCGTTGCGGCGCGCCGGCACGGTCGGATCTAGTCCAGCGCCCGGCGCACGAGTTCCTCGAAACGGGCGTGGCCGCGCAGCCGATCGAGGGCGGGCTCGACCTTGAGCGAAACGATCCAGCTGGACCGCTCGGCCAGCGCCCGCTCCAGCCAGTCGCACGCCGCACCGACGTCGCCCAGCCCCGCGTGCACCAGCGCGCTGTTGAAGGCGGGCACGTACTCGTCAGCGGCCCGACGCTGCTCGAACTCGTCGAGCACGGCCGCGGCCGCCGCGCGGTCCCCGGCCATGGCTTGCGCGTGGCCGATCGCGGCCAGGACGACCGAGTTGCGGCCGCTCAGCGTGAGCGCACGGTCGTATTCCGCGAACGCAGCATCGTAAGCGCCCTCGGCCACGTGGGCCAGTCCGATGTACAGCCGCGTGCGTGTGAAGTCCGGCGCCAGTTCGAGCGCGCGCCGGTACTGCTCGATCGACTCAGCATAACGTCGTGCGTAGTAGTAGATCGTTCCGACGTTCTTGTTGATGATCAGCGAGAGCGGCTCCAGCTCGAGCGCGCGGTGCTCGGCGGCGATCGCCTCGTCATGGCGAGCCTGCGCGGCGAGCAGCAGCGCGTACCAGTGGTGCGCGAACGCGTAGTCCGGTTTCAGCTCGATCGATCGCCGGAACTCGCGCTCCGCCTCGACCCACCGCCAGTCGTAGAACCCGGCGATGTGCCCCAGCGTCGTGTGCGGCTCCGCCATGCGCGGGTCCAGCTCGAGCGCACGCTGCGCGGCCTGCTTCGCACGCGGCATCGCGACCGAGGGCGGCAGCAGCCCGTACTCCGCAATGCCCTGCAGCGTCAGCGCGTCGGCCAGCCCGGCGTGCGCGAGCGCGTAGTCCGGGTCCCGCCGGATCGCTTCCTCGAAACAGGCGCTCGCGCCGCGCAGCCCCGCATCCGTGCGCTGGTTCCAGCGGTAGCGGCCCTTCAGGTAAAGGTTGTACGCCTGCAGGTCGTCCGTCCGGCGCTCGATGACCGGCCGTTCATTGCCGTGCGCCAGCTTGACCTCGAGCGCCCCGACGATCGAGCGGGAAATGTCTTCCTGAATCTCGAAGATGTCGACCATCTCCCGGTCGTACGTCTCGCTCCACAGGTGGTAGCCGTTGCGCGCATCGATCAGCTGCGCCGTGATGCGCAGCCGGCTGCCCGACTTGCGCACGCTGCCCTCCAGCACCGTGCCGACATCGAGCTGCTGCGTGATGGTGCGCACATCCTCGTTGCGGTTCTTGAACGCGAAACACGACGTCCGCGCCGCGACGTGCAAGCCGCGGATCCGCGTCAGTGCATTGAGCAGCTCCTCTGCCATGCCATCACTGAAGTAGTCGTTCTCCGGATCGGCACTCATGTTCGCGAACGGCAGCACCGCGATCGATCGCGTGCCGTTGGCCGACGCGCGGAGAGGAGAAGCCGGCACGGCGGCACGGACCGGGGCAGCCGCGTCGTCCGCGGTCCCGGCGCCGGTCGCCGCAGACGTGCGCTCGATGCCGTGCGGCGTGAGGTCGAACGCCCACGCCAGAACCAGCGCGATCGGAAAGCCGAGCGCGATCACGATGAGGACGAACGTCTTCGTCCACACCGGCAGCTGCGCAGCGTCGAACACGACGTCCGCCACCTGCACGACCACCCAGCCGGCGATGAGGTACGCGATGCCGACGCGGAACACGCGCCGGCGGCGCAGCTCGCGCACGAAACGCGTCATGTCGGAAACCAGGCGCTGCATTCCGTTCCTGCGACCCTCTTCGGTCGACGGCATGGGGCCGCGCGCTCGCGCCACGGCCTGTTACGTTCCGGGATCAGCCGGGAACCGGGTTGGCTCGGTCCCTCGAGTCGGGCCGCCGGACCATCCTGCGCGATCCGCCCTGCCCGACCGCCGGTGTACGGTCGGGCCCAAGGATGCGGTGCCGCCGCCCGGATCGCCAGTCTCACGCCTTTCGAGGCGATCAGGCGCCCGCACCCGTGGCGTGAGCGGCGGCGACCGCCTGCCCCGGGATGGCCTTGACGGACCCGAACCGGGGCAGCAGGTAAGTCGAGGACACGTGCCCGCCGCGGGCCCGCCGCCCGGAACGGCGCGGGCCCGGCGCAGGGAGTCTTCGGACCAGGAGCCCACATGGCGCGGGAAACGAGCATCGTTATCGCACGGACACCGGGTGACGTCTTTGCCTACATGGACGACGTGTCGCGTGAGCGCGAGTGGCAGCCGAACCTGCGGTCGGCGAGTCGGGAGCCGGACGGGCCGACGCGGGTCGGCACGCGGAAGCGGTACGAGAGCGAGTTCATGGGCCGTCGCATCGTCAACACGTACGTGACGAAGGAGTTCGAGCCGGGTCAGCGTGTCGTGTACGAGACGACGTCGGATTCTGCGATCCGGGCGCGCAGCGAGATCCGCTGGGAAGCTGTGGCGGGCGGCACGCGCGTTTCGATGTCGATCGATGCGACGCCGACGGGTCTGCTCAGGCTGGTGCCGAGGGCGGTGCTGGAGGGTGTGTTCCGCGACGAGGTGACAGCGACGCTGCACCGGCTGAAGGAGGTTCTGGAGTCCGGCGCCTGACGGCGCGGCGGCCCGCAGGCCATCCGCGCCGCCAGGCGCGTCCTGTGCACGGCTTCAGCACCAGCGCACGCGCACGCGGTAACGGACGCGCGTCTCGCCGTTGGCCGCCACGCCCACGGCGTACGCGAACGTGTGCGCGTCCAGCTTCTGGAACGGCTGGCTGGTCTGCAGCATCTCCCAGTCGCCGCCGACGGGCTCGATCACGTCGACCATGATGCGCTCGTTCTTGTGGTTGCGCAGCGTGATCTCCCACGTGCTCTCCGAGATGCACCCGGAGATCACGTTGTACTCCATCTGCCGCCGGTCACCCACGACATCGAAGGCCTCACCCATGCGGATGCGCAGCCGCTCGTCCTTCGGTGTGTGGTCGATCGCGTCTTCACCGATGAACTGCAATGCGCCGGACGGATCGGCCTTGTAGACGCGCACGATGCCCTTGGGCAGCGGCATGCCCAGGCGGTTCCGCTCCGTGTTCTGGAAATCGAGGAACACCCCCACCTTCTGGTTCGACACGACCTCGCCGTACGCGCCGCGGTAGTAGTGCGCCGCGCCGTGGAAGATGAGCTTGCGGGTCAGGCCGATGCCGGCGGCTTCGAGCAGCGTGACCTGCTTCTGCTCGTTCTCGAGCAGCGTCGTGGGTCGACTCAGCGTGTACAGGTGGTATTCGAAGAAGCTCTGCTCGGTGAACTGCGCAGCCATCTCGTCGACGGCAAGCTTGCGCGACTCGGGACGGACCCGCCCGCCCGCGCCGCCGAGCACGCGCTGCACGTCACCGGCCACGAGCTTCAGCATCGCGTTCTCGTACGAGGTCCCGCTCTGGTTCGTGAGCGTGACCCAGCCGGTCAGATCGCCCTGGCGGTCGGCGTCATCGATGACGAGCACGTAGTCGGCCTTCCAGTTCAGGTTCGCGGTCAGGTACGAGACTTCGAGCTGGTGGCGAGGCCGGTCGCTGTCGAGGCGCCACATGAGCGTGGGCTGTGCGATCAGGTTGTCCGGGATCTCGGGGAACGAGAAGCGGCCGGGCACGTTGTACGTGATCTCGTCGCCGATGCGCAGGATCGGGCCGCCGTTCACGGACAGGACCTCCGCCTGAAGCGGCTCCTCGGCCTGCGTGGCCGGGTTCCAGCGCCACACCGTGACCGTGCGGCCGACGTACTTCTCGAGCAGCTTCTGCGGGTTCAGCAGATCGAACTGGTAGTTCTGTTCGAGGATGCGGAGCCCGCCGCCGAGCGCGCGGATGTGCACCGTCTCCGGCTGCACGTGCTGCGCCACATCGGCAAATTCGAGCGGCGCGATGCCGCGCGTGAACGTGACATCCCTCACCTCGCGCACGAGGCCGAAGTTCTGATTGTAGACGGTGATCGAGACCGACTCGCGGTCCTGCGCGGTGGACCGGAACCCGGTCGTGTCCCGGCGCGGCGCCCTGCGTCCGTCGCGGGTCGCGTCCTTCGGGACGCGCACGGTCTGCCCCTCGGGCCGGACCGCGGCATCCGTCGCCGGCGTCTGCCCTGCCCCGCCCATCCAGCCGGCCGCGCCCAGGACGGCGGCCAGCACCCAGCTGCGTGATTGCGTGAACACGTCGTTCTCCCGTGAAGAAGTGGGCCTTCTTCCGGGAACGACGTCGCAGCCGTCCCGACTTGCACATCCCGGCGGGCGGGCACCGGGAGCGGGATCACGCCGCCGCCAGGCTGGCCCCGTGCGGGGTTCCGGTGCGATGTTGCCGGGGTCGACCCCCTGGATGCCGCGAACCCGGAACCACGATGACCGTACGCCGCTCAGCCCTGCTCGGATGCTGCCTGCTGCTGACGCTGCCCGCGCCCGCCCGCGCGCAGGCGCCGCGGCTGGGCACGATCACGTTCCCGACGTCGGGTCAGCCGGCCGCGCAGCCGGCGTTCGTCGAGGGCGTGCTCTACCTGCACAGCTTCGAGTACGGGCCGGCCGCGCGCGCGTTCCGGCGGGCACAGGAGCTGGACCCGGGCTTCGCGATGGCGTACTGGGGCGAAGCGCTGACGTACACGCACCCGGTGTGGAACGAGCAGGACATGGCGGCCGCGCGCGCCGCGCTGAACCGGCTGGCCCCGACGCGCGAGGCCCGGCGCGCCAAAGCGCCGACGGCGCGCGAGAAGCTGTATCTCGATGCGATCGAGACGCTGTACGGCGAGGGCACGAAAGCGGCGCGCGACACGGCGTACGCGAGTGCGATGGCGCGGCTGTCCGCCGCGCACCCGGAGGATCTCGAGGCGCGTGCGTTCCATGCGCTCGCCCTCCTGGGGCTGAACCAGGGCGTGCGCAGCATTCCCGACTACATGCGTGCGGCGGCGATCGCGGAGGAGATCTTCGCGGCGAACCCGGGCCACCCCGGTGCGGCCCACTACCTGATCCACTCGTACGACGATCCGATCCACGCACCGCTCGGGCTGCGCGCGGCGAGGGCCTACTCGAAGATCGCGCCGGACGCGGGTCACGCGCAGCACATGACCACGCACATCTTCGTCGCGCTGGGCATGTGGGATGACGTGGTCGCGCAGAACACCATCGCCTCCCGGCTGAGCAACTGGATGTCCGGGCACTACACGTCCTGGCTCGAGTACGGCTACCTGCAGCAGGGCCGGCACGCGCGCGCGCTCGAGCACCTCGAGCAGATGCGCGAGCGATTGAGCGGCGGCGCAACGCCCGGCAACCTGGACACCGCAACGCGCAACCGGCTCACGGCGGTGGCGCGCATGCGCGCGGACTACGTGTTCAACACGGAGCGCTGGGACAGTCCGGTGCTGGCGTGGTCGATCGAGCCGCCGGCCGCGCTGTCCGAGGCCGCGTTGACGGACGTGTTCAC
>JBFFZF010000039.1:0-27546 GCA_041568755.1 Longimicrobiales bacterium
CGCCGTCCCCGGCTTCCGGCGCCGGAAGCCGGCCCGGACCGCCCTGTGGAAAACAGTCCTGGCCTCCTGCCTGAAGCGCCGCCCCGACCCGGGAACTACGGCTGTCCACGCCGTGTAGAGCACGACGAACCCCGGGAAAACGAATGCAGGGAATGAAGTTGGAGTCCACGTTGCGCGGCGGGCGCGCTTCTTGCCCCGGGTTCTTGACGGCAGCGGTGGCATCGAAAGGACAGCAGGGTTAGTTTTCCACGATTGCCCCGGGGCTCAGCGCGTGGGCCCTCCGCTGCACGGAACACAGAATTGTAAACCGCGGACCTGGTAGCGGTCGCGAAGCGGCCGATGAGTTCACTTCGGGAGTGGAGACACCCGACATGTATCGCTCCGACTTCGACCGGCGAGGCCTCGTATTCTCCCCCGTCATCGCGCTGGCGCTGATCGCCTCCGCGATGGTCCCCGCAGCCGCGCAATCGAACACCCGGTTCGCGGTCCTGGTCCCTGCGTTCGAGAACACGACAGGCGAGCGACCTAACTTCGGTCGTGACGTCGCCAACGAAGTGCAGAAGCTCCTCGAGAACATGGGCACCCACCGGCCCGTCGATCGAGGCGTGCTGCGCGATGCGCTCCGCAAGTACCAGCTCAAGGAAGAGGACATCGGCAAGCAGGACTGCATTCCTGCGCGCCAGCTGGCCACGCACATCGATGTCCAGCTCGTGATGTGCGGAACGTTCACGGAAAGGGACCGCAACAGCTACGAAGTCGCCGTGCGCGTGATCTCACCCGCCGCGAGCGAGGAGTCCGAGCTGCCCGTGGTTCAGGCTGCCAATCCCAAGGAAGCCGCCCAGCAGGTCTTCGAAGGGTTCCAGCGCTTCGTGCAGGGCCTGAGCTTCGCGGCCTACTGCGGGCAGTACTCGGAAAGCAACAACTGGGACAGCGCGATCGAGAACTGCAACAAGGCGATCGAGTTCAACCCGCGCAGCAAGGGCGCGCTCTACGGCCTGGCCTACGCCAAGTGGAAGACGGGCGACACGCAGGCCGCGTACGCAGGTTTCCAGAAGGTCCTCGAGGTCGACCAGCTGCACCAGGACGCGATGCTCGCGCTGGGCCTCGTAGCCAGTGAGATGGGCCGCAAGGACGAGGGCCTCGACTGGTTCCACAAGTATCTCGAGCTCAACCCCGGCAACGTCGCGGTCCGCCTGACCGTGGCGACCGAGGCGGCCAAGGCCGGCAACTCCGAGGCGGCCCTCGCCATCCTCGAGGAGGGCATGAACCCCTCCGAGCCGGATCTCTCGCTCTTCGAGTACGCCGGCCTGTTCGCCATGAACGCGGCCGCACAGCGGAACGATCCCGGCGGCATGGCCGCGACGCGCCCTCTGCTGGAAAAGGCGCTCCGCTACCTGCAGCCCGTGCTCGAGGCCAAGGGCAAGGACGCCGATCCCAACGTGTCGCTCAACATCCTCCAGGCGCACCGCCTGATGGAGAACAACGCGCAGGCCGTGGAGTTCGGCGCCCAGGCCGTCCAGACGTATCCGGACAACGCGCAGATCTGGTCCGCCTACGCGGACGCACTCAACGGCTCCGGCCGCACCGCCGACGCCGTCGCTGCCCTGCAGCGCGTGGCCACGCTCGACCCGAGCATGCCCGTCAACGCGCGTCGCGCCGCCTGGCTCATCGATGCCGGCAACCTGACGGAAGCCGTCGCCGCGGCCCGTACCGCGATGGAGCGCAACGAATTGAACGATGAGCAGGTCGACGTCATCGCGCAGAAGATCATCGCCGCCGGCTTCGAGCTGCACAAGAAAGGCCAGTACCAGCAGGCCATCCAGCAGTACCAGGTCGCCGAGCCGTTCGCGCGCCAGGATCGGACCAAGGGCATGAAGGCGTTTTTCAATGCCTACGCGCTCTACGTGCCCGCTGCGGAGCGCGCGAACCAGCAGACGCTCGAAAACGCGCGCGCCACGCTGCCCGTCTTCCGCAACGTTCTGCAGATGATGCAGGCCGCCCGCGCCTACTGTGAGTCGAGCCCGCAGACGCAGAACAGCTGCAATCAGATCGTCTCGACGACGAACGATCAGATCGAGATCCAGGACCTGATCATCAAGCGCGGCCGCTGATCCGACCCGCGGCCGACCCCGGACCAGCCGGGGCATCCCGAACGCTCGGGATGCCCCGGCTTTTTTTCTGTTCGCCACACACCCCCAGCCGTCCCTGACCCCCACGCCGCTCCGCCTGCCCGGTCCGGTCCGTAACTCCAATCCCCGATGACCTTTTGGTCCCTGTTCGGTCCGGTGGAACCGCCGGGATTCAAGTATTGACCCGGGTGGGACGAAACCATACCTTGGTGGTTCAAAATGGCATCAAATGGTATCGTTTCCCATCAAGTCCCCAAGTTCATGTCCAGCGCGGGAGTGAAGCCGGGTGTCTGGGCCGTCGCGGACGAAGTTCGTAGGCAGCTACGAACACCAGATCGACGATAAGGGGCGTCTCAGCCTGCCGGCGTCGTTTCGCCGGGAGGCTGCCGATCAGCGCTTCATCCTGTCCCAGCCCTATCCGCCCGCGCTGGCGCTGTACCCGGAAGTCGAGTGGGCGATCGCGGAGGAGCGGCTTGCGGAGCTGGTGTCGCGGAATCCGGAGGCGCGCATGTGGCGGCTGTCGGTGCTGGCGAATGCGGTGGAGGTGAATCCGGATGCGCAGGGCCGGATTCTGATTCCGGGGAAGCTCAAGGAGTCGGCCGGTCTTCACGGGAGCGTGCTGCTGCTGGGGGCGACGAACAAGATCGAGCTGTGGGATCCGGCGACGTTCGAGGCGGCGGTGGCGGGCGCGAGCCAGTTCGATCAGTTCACGCACCAGATCTTCCAGTAGCCGTGTCACATGCGGACTACCACGCGCCGGTGCTGGTCGAGGAAGCGGTCCGGATCCTCGCGCCGGAGCGGGGTGGTGTGTTTTTCGATGGGACGGTCGGGGCGGGCGGTCACGCGGAAGCGATTCTGGAGCGAGGCCGGGAGGCGCGTCTGATCGGCGTGGATCGGGACGGCGAGGCGCTGGCGGTGGCCGGCGCGCGGCTGGCGCCATTCGCGGGTCGGGTCCGGCTCGAGCAGGGCAACTACGCCGACGTGGCGGAGCGGCTCGAGGAGGATCTGGCCGGGGCGCTGCTCGATCTGGGCGTGTCGTCCCATCAGCTGGATGCGGACGCGCGCGGTTTCTCGTTCCGGCGCGGCGTGGTGCTCGACATGCGGATGGGCGCGGCGGAGGGGTGGACGGCCGCGGACCTTCTGAACCGGTGGCCGGAAGCGGAGCTGGAGCGCGTGTTCCGCGAGTGGGGCGAGGAGCGGCGTGCGCGCCGTCTGGCGGCGGTCGTCGTGCGACGGCGATCGGAGCGGCCGTTTCGCACGAGCGATGACCTGGTCGCGGCGATGCACGCGGCGCTGGGCGACCGGGTGAGTGCCCAGGACAAGGCGAGGATCTTCCAGGCGGTGCGGATCGCACTGAACGATGAGATCGGCGGGCTGGAGCGCGGCCTGGATGCGCTGCAGGCGCGATTGCAGGGGGGCGGCGTGTTCGTGGTGATCGCGTACCACTCCATCGAAGACCGTCTGGTGAAGGCGCGCTTCCGCGCGTGGAGCACGGCGTGCGTGTGTCCGCCGGGTCTGCCGGTGTGCGTGTGCGGCGGGCAGGCGCAAGGTGCGCTGGTCGTGAAGGGCGCAGTGAAGGCGACGGACGGTGAGGTGGCTGCGAACCCGCGTGCGCGGAGTGCCCGGCTCCGCGCCTGGCGGAAGGCGGCGTGATGGAGCACCGCGGCTTTCTGCGCGTGGTTCTGGCCTTCGCGGCGCTGCTCGCGTCGCTCGCCCTGGTGATCCACCGGCAGAGCGATGCGTACCGTGAACTGCGTGCGCTGGCTTCGGCGCGAACCGAGCGGGCGCTGCTCGAGTCGGATCGCAGCCGGTTGACGGCCCGTATCCAGTTGCTGGAGAGCCGGACCCGCGTCGCCGAGTTGACGGCCGCGTGGTGGAACATGCGGGTGCCCGCGTCCGGTGAGGAGTTCGTCATCCTTCTTCGACCCGCGGATCTGCAACCCGACACGCGGCGCGGACAGCGCAGTGTGGCCCGGGCCTCGCTGTTGCCGATTCACCGGCTGGAGCGCGAGTGATGCGGCGATCGCGCAGGTCGCGGACGCGGGTTCGGACGCGGAATCGCCGCGCCGGCGGGCCGGGGCGCGGGCGGCGGCATGTTCTGCTGGCCATCATCCTCCTGTCCTCGCTGTTGATGGTGGGCCGCTCGTTCCAGTTCGGCGTGCTGGAGCACGACGCGTGGCGCGCGCGCGCCGAGGGGCAGCATGCGGACACGCTGTCCATCCCGGCGCCCCGCGGCACGATCTTCGATCGGGACGGCGTGCCACTGGCGGCGAGTCGTGAAGTCTGGATCCTGGCTGTTGCGCCACGTGAAGTGATCGATACCGCCGGCACCGTGAAGCGCCTGGTCGCGGACGCAGGGCTGACCCCGCGCCAGGCCCGCAACGTGTTCGCGGCGGGACGCGACTGGGTGCCCGTGCCCGGCCGGTTCGAAGAGGCCACGCGGTCGGCACTGGACGGGACGCGGGGCATCTATTTCGAGCGCGCGATGCGCAGGTTCTATCCGCACGAGGGTCTGGCCGCGGAGCTGCTCGGTAACGTGAACGTATACGGTGAAGTTGCCGGGGGCATCGAACAGCAGCTGGATTCGGCGCTGGTCGGGAAGAACGGTCTTGCCGTTGCGCGCACGGATCCGGCCGGCCGGCCGATCGCGGGTGCCATGCAGCGTGTCCTGGAACCGGTTCCGGGCCACGATGTCGTGCTCACGATCGATGTGGACCTGCAGGAGATCGCGCAGGAAGCACTCGTCGATGCCCTGGATTCGACGCGTGCGGTGAGCGGTGACATGGTGATCGCGGATCCGCACACGGGCGAGATCCTGGCGGCCGTCAGCCGGCGCGGAGACGGGGTGGCACGCTCGTGGACGGCGGCGACATCGCCCTACGAGCCGGGCTCGACCGTCAAGCCCTTCACGGTGGCCGCGCTGCTGGCCGAGGGCCGTGTATCGCTTTCCGACAGCGTTTTCGGTGAGCACGGCACATACCGCCTGCACGGCCGCACCATCCACGATGTCCAGCCGCACGGCTGGTTGACGCTGCGCGAGGCTTTCCTCGTCTCATCGAACATCGTGCTGGCCAAGGCGGCTGGCCAGATCACGGCCGAGGCGCAGTTCGATCGTCTGCGCGCGTTCGGGTTCGGCACACCCACCGGCATCACCTTCCCATCGGAGTCTGCGGGTATGCTGGCCCGGCCGGCGGGGTGGGGCAAGCAGACGCCGGCGAGTCTGGCGTTCGGATACGAGCTGGCCGTGACGCCGCTGCAGCTCGTCATGGCATACGGCGCGATCGCCAACGGTGGTGTGCTCATGGAGCCGCGGCTGGTGCGTGAAGTACGCGCGCGCGACGGACGCGTCCTCTTCGCCATGACGCCGCGGGCCGTGCGCCGCGTCGTTGCGGCGGACGTGGCGGTCGAGTTGCGCGATCTGCTGACGGAAGCCGTGGAGCAGGGGACGGGCCGGCGTGCGGCCGTCGGGACATTGAAGGTCGCGGGCAAGACGGGCACGGCCCGGCTCGTCGTGAACGGTCGCTACGAGGACGGATCGTACATCGCGACGTTCGCCGGGTTCTTCCCGGCGGACGATCCGCAGCTCGTCTTCCTGGTCAAACTCGACCGGCCCCGCGGCCAGTACTACGGCGGTCAGACGGCTGCGCCCGTGACGCGCACGACGCTGCTGGCCGCGCTCGCCGCGCGCGGCACGCCGTTCGACCGGAGCGCCGTGGCCCACAGCACCGAGGCGGCGCTGCCCGTCGAGATGGTGCGGGCGCCGGCCCCCAGGCCCGACGTGCAGTTCGCGAGCGTGCGGGCGCGGCGCACGGCCGCGCTCGGACCGGCGGCACCGGCCCATGGCACGTCGCCGGTCCGCGCGACACGCTCTGCCCCCGCTCCCACCACGGGTTCGATCAAGGTGCCCGATGTCACCGGGCTCACGGTGCGGGAGGCCGCGCGCAGGTTGCACGCCCGGGGTCTCCTCGTACGGACGGACGGGAGCGGGCTCGTCCACGCGACCGTTCCCGCGCCGGGCTCGACCGTGCGGGGCGGTGTCGTCGTCCGCCTGACGGCCGGGGGCGCGCCTTGAATCGCGCCGCCGGGCTCGACCTGACCATGATCGAACGCCGTCTGCGCGAGGCCGGGCTGCTGGTCCGGAGTGCGCCGGCGGCGACGCACATCCGCGGTGTCACCGATGACAGCCGGACCGTCCGCCCCGGCGATCTCTTCTGCGCGTGGCGCGGGACGTCGACCGATGCGCACGACTACGTCGGCGCGGCCGCCCGCGCCGGGGCCGCGGCGGCACTGGTCGAGCGGCCGGTCGATGAAGTGACGATCCCGCAACTCGTCGTGCGTGACGGGCGGGAGGCCGCCGCACTCGGTGCCGCCATGGTGTTCGGCGATCCGCAGCGCTCGCTGGTCCTGGCCGGCGTGACCGGCACGAACGGCAAGACGACGTCCGTCTGGATTCTGCGGCACCTGCTCGGCGTACGCTGGCGTGCCGCCTCGCGGGGCACGCTCGGCGTCATCCTCGAGGACGGCAGCGTGCTGGAGGGCAGCGAGCGCTTGACGACGCCGGGCCCGGTCGAGCTGGCGCGCACGCTGCGCTTGCTGGCCGATCGCGGCATCGAATGCGTCGCGATGGAGGTCTCGTCGCACGCGCTCGACCAGAAGCGCGTGCACGCGCTGCCCTTCGACGTCGCCGTCTTCACCAACCTGACGCGCGACCATCTGGACTACCACGGCACGCTGGAGCGCTATCGCGCCGCGAAGCTGCAGCTGGCCACGCGCCTGCGCGCGGGCGGCGGGGCCGCCGTCAACGCCGCCGAGCCGGCGTGGGCCGCGGTCCCCGGGCTGACGCCACGGGTGCTGCGTTTCGCGATCGATGGACAGGCCGATCTCGTGGGCACGCGTGTCCGCGCGACGGAGCGGGGAAGCGACTTCGACTGCAGCTTTGCCGGTACGACCGTGCCGGCCACGGTCCCGCTCATCGGAAGCTTCAACGTCGAGAACGCGCTCGCTGCGGTCGCCGCGTGCCTCGTGCTGGGCCTCGACCTGGAAGACGTGTGTGCACGCCTGGCCGGCGTTCCGCAGGTGCCCGGACGTCTCGAGCGGCTGGTCGAGCAGCCGTTCACCGTGCTCCGCGACTACGCGCACACACCGGATGCGCTGGGCCGGGCGCTGCGCGCGCTCCGGCCGTTCACGCGCGGCCGCCTGATCGTCCTGTTCGGCGCCGGCGGCGACCGCGATCGCGGCAAACGTCCGCTCATGGCGGAGGCCGCTGCAGCGAACGCCGATGTCGTGATCGTGACGTCGGACAACCCGCGCACGGAGGCACCGGACGCCATCATCGACGACATCGCACAGGCGCTCCCGGAGGGCCGCTGCGTCCGCGTCACCGACCGGCGTGAGGCCATTGCCGCCGCGCTGCGCATGGCCGCACCGGGCGACGTCGTGCTGCTCGCAGGCAAGGGCCATGAGACGTATCAGATCATCGGCACGACGCGCATCCCGTTCGACGAGAAGGTCATCGTGCGCGAGCTGATCAGCGCGTCGGGGACGCCCCGATGACGGTGTGGACGGTGGCCAACGTGTGCGCGGCCCTCGCGCTGGAAACGCCCGCTGCGGCGGAGGCGCTGACCTACGGCGGCATCGGGACGGACACGCGCACGCTCGCGCCCGCCAGCCTGTTCGTGGCCTTGCGCGGCGAGCGCTTCGATGGCCACACGTTCCTGGCGCAGGCCGCCGCTGCGGGCGCGCTGGGCGCCGTCGTCGACCACGTCCCGTCGGATGCGCCGGAAAGTCTGCGTTATCACATCGTACCGGACACGCTCGCCGCACTCGGGGTCCTGGGCCGCTTCCACCGGCGCCGGCTGGGGGTCCGCGTCTGCGCCGTGACCGGGTCGAACGGGAAGACGACGACCAAGGACATGCTGCTCGCCGCGTTGTCCGTGCGTCACCGTGTGCACGGCACGACCGGGAATCTCAACAACCTGGTCGGTGTCCCGCTCACGCTGCTGGCCGCACCGGCGCACAGCGAAGTGCTGATCGTCGAACTGGGCACGAACACACCGGGCGAGGTTGCCCGGCTGGCGGGGCTGGTGGAGCCGGACGCGGCGATCGTGACCAGCATCGCGGCCGAGCACCTCGAGGGTCTGGGTGATGTGGAGGGCGTGCTGCGCGAGGAGACGTCGGTGCTGCCGTGGCTGCCGGCGGAGGGCGTCGCGGTGGTCGCGGATGATCCACCGGCGCTGGCTGCCCGGGCACGCATGCTGACGCGCACGGTGCACGTCGCGGGATTCGGCGAGGGCTCGGATCCCGAACTGCGAGGCGAAGACCTGTCCGTCGACGAAGAGGGACAGGTACGGTTCCGGTGGGCAGGGCGTGACGTCGCGCTTCGCCTTCACGGCCGGCACAACGGTCGCAATGCCATGCTCGCCCTCACGCTCGCCCGTCAGTGGGGCATCCGGCTGGACGATGCGATCCGCGCCATTGCGGCGATCGAGCCGCCGCGTATGCGCTCCGAACTGCACCGGTTCGGCGGCCTCACGGTGATCGCGGACTGCTACAACGCCAATCCGGGCAGCGTGGACGCAGCCCTGGACCTGCTCACCAGCCTGCCGCGCGGCGGCGGCCGCGTCGCGATTCTCGGATCCATGCTGGAACTGGGCCCGGCGAGTGCGGCGTGTCACGAGGCCGTGGCGCAGACGGTGGCCGCTCTGCCGATCGACCTGGTCGTGGCAACCGGAGAGTTCGCGGCCGCCTTCGCGGCATTCGCGGACCGGCTGGGTGAGCGTCTGATCCGTGAAGAGGACCCGCTGGCCGCATTCGAGCGCGTGCGCGGGCGGCTGACGGGCAACGAAACGATTCTGCTGAAAGCATCGCGCGGCATCCGTCTGGAACGGCTGCTGCCGCGCATCGAGGAACAGTGGGGCGTGCTCCACCCGCACGGGGAGGCCTTCGGGTCGCGGGCGACGCATGTCACCGGAGCAGACAGCGAAGCTTCGGGGGAGCATGCCCCACGGACTTCTGACGGTGGTGCTTCACGCGCGACGGGCGGGAGTGGAGGCTGATCATGCTCTACCACCTGCTCGCTCCGCTCGCAACGAAGCACATCGTGTTCAACCTGTTCAGCTACATCACGTTCCGCATCGCCGGAGGGATGGCCACGGCGATCGTCATCTCGTTCGTGCTGGGCCCGTGGATCATCCGCCGGCTGCGCCGGCTGCGCATGGGGCAGGTCATCCGTGCGGAAGGCCCGGAGACGCATCTGGGCAAGGCGGGCACGCCCACCATGGGGGGTGTGCTGATCATCACGTCGGCACTCATCGCGACGGTGCTGTGGGCGCAGCTGACCAACGCCTACGTGCTCATTGCGCTGGCCGTGCTCGTCGCGATGGGCGCGATCGGGTTCCTCGACGACTACCTGAAAGTGATCCGGCGCCGGCCGGAGGGTCTGGTGGGCCGGTACAAGCTGACCGGTCAATGCGTGGTGGGTCTGGGTGTCGCGCTGTTCCTGCTGCTGCGGCCGATCGGACCGATCCCGACGAACTGGTCGAGCCTGCCGTTCTTCGCGGACTACCACCTGTGGCTGTGGCCGCCGCTGTTCGTTCCGTGGGTCGTGCTGATCATCGCCGGGAAATCGAATGCCGTGAACCTGACGGACGGTCTGGACGGGCTGGCCGGCGGTCTGGCGGCGATCGCGGCAGCGACGTTCGGTGTGTTTGCCTACGTGATGGGCCGGGTCGACACGTCGGCGTACCTGGGTCTCTTCTACCTGCCCGGCACGGGCGAGCTGGCCATTTTCTGTGTCGCGCTGTCCGGCGGCACGCTCGGGTTCCTGTGGTACAACTCGCATCCGGCGGACGTCTTCATGGGCGACACGGGCTCGCTCGCGCTGGGGGGCGCGCTGGGCACGATCGCCATCCTGCTCAAGTCGGAGTTCCTGCTGCTCATCGTCGGTGCCGTGTTCATGGTCGAGATGTTCTCGGTGATGGCCCAGGTCGGCTGGTTCAAGTACACTCGCCTGCGCACCGGCACGGGTGAGCGCCTCCTGCGCATGGCGCCTCTGCACCACCACTTCGAGAAATCGGGCTGGGCGGAAAGCAAGATCATCATCCGGTTCTGGATCATGGGCGTGCTGTGCGCGCTGCTGGCTCTCAGCACGATGAAGATCCGATGAGCGCGCGCCGCGTCGGCATCCTGGGCCTGGCCCGCAGCGGGCGTGCGGCTGCGCGGCTCGCGCTGGCGCGCGGCGAGCGCGTGTTCGCCTCGGATGCCGCGGACACGCCGGCGGTGCGGGCCGCCGCCGAGGAGATCCGGCACGCCGGTGGCGAGGCCGAGACGGGTGGCCATTCGATCGATCGACTGGCCGCGTGTGACGTGCTCGTGCTGAGTCCCGGGATTGCACCGCAGGCGGCCGTGCTGCAGGACGCCCGCCTGCGTTCCGTGCCGCGCATGTCGGAGCTGGAGTACGCGTTCCGTGCGCTGGCCGCGCCGGTGATCGGCGTGACGGGCACGAACGGCAAGAGCACCACGACGGCTCTGGCCGCGCACCTGCTGCGCGCGGCGGACTACGATGCGCTCGCGGCCGGCAACATCGGGCTGGCGCTGTCCGAGGTCGCGCTGCGCCCGGAGCCGCCGGACTGGGTCGTCGTGGAGGCCAGTTCGTTCCAGCTGGCGGATATCGAGTCGTTCGCGCCGCGCGTGGGTGTGGTGACCAACCTGTCGCCGGATCATCTCGACCGGTACCCGTCCGTGAAACGCTACTACGCGGACAAGGCCAACCTCTTCCGTAACGGCGTCGCATCGAGCGTGTGGGTGCTGAACGGTGAAGACGAGGCGGTACGTGCGCTGCCCGCGGATGCGGCCGGCCGGCGTCGCTATTTCCGGACGGAAGCGCCACTGCGGCCGGGCGAAGAAGGCGGCTTCGTCAATCCGGCGGGCGATCTGGTGCTGCGCGAGAGCGGCCGTGAGGATGTCCTGATCCACGTCTCGGAGCTGCGGCTGCTGGGCCGACACAACTGGTCGAATGCGCTGGCGGCCTCCGTCGCCGCGCACGCTGCGGGTGCCAGTCACGGCGCCATCGCGAGCGGGCTGCGCACGTTCGACGGCCTGGAGCACAGGCTCGAAGTCGTGTCGGAAGTCGAAGGCGTGCTGTGGATCAACGACTCGAAGGCGACGAACCTCGACGCGACGCGCATCGCGGTGCGCAGCATGACGCGGCCCACCGTCCTCCTGCTGGGCGGCCGGCACAAGGGCGAATCGTACGCGTTGCTCGCGGACGAGTTGCGCGGGCGCGTGCACACGGTCGTGGCGTACGGCGAAGCGGGTGCGCTCGTGGAACGCGATCTGGCGGGCGTCGTCCCGGTCACGCGCGTCGAAGGCGATTTCGCTGGTGTCATCGATACGGCGGTGCGGCTGGCGCGGCCGGGCGATGCACTGCTGCTGGCACCGGCCTGCGCAAGCTTCGACATGTTCAGCGACTACGAGGAGCGGGGTCGCGTCTTCAAGCAGCTGGCCCGTGCCCGCGCGGAGGTCGCTCATGGCTGAAGCGACGATCCGCCGTGTCGCGCGCAGCGAAATGCGCCAGCGAGAGCTGCGCAGCATGCCGGGCGGCTGGGAGGCGCCGGTCCTGCTGTTCTTCACGGCCATCGCGTTGTGCGCCGGGCTGGTGGCCGTGTACAGCGCCAGCTCGTTCAAGGCGCAGGCGGAGCAGCTGCCGGATTACTACTACGTCGTGCGGCAGGCCGTGGGCGGGGCGGTCGGGCTCGTGCTGCTGGGCCTCATGTCATGGATGGACTACCGCCGGCTGCGGCTGCTGGCCTGGCCCGTGCTTCTGGTGACCATGGCCGCGCTGATCGTGCTCATCCTGCCCGGCACGGAGGCGATCGCACCGCGCATCAACAACGCGCGTCGCTGGCTGGTGATCGGGCCGGTGATTCTGCAGCCGTCCGAGCTGGCCAAGGTGGCGCTGATCGTGTGGACTGCGGCGCGCGCGGTCGACAAGCAGGATCGCATGCACAGCCTGTCCCGCGGGCTGCTCCCCTTCGTCCTTGTGTGGGGCGTGGTCGTGGGCCTGATCGCGGCGGAACCGAGTCTGTCGGCGGCGCTGCTCACGCTGCTGCTGGCTGCGCTCGTCCTCTTCGCAGGTGGTGCGCGCATCGCGCACGTGGCCATGCTCGCCGCGCTGGGACTGCCGCTGCTGTGGCTCCAGCTGGGCAACCTGGGCTACCAGATCGAGCGCGTGATGGCCTTCTTCGGCGGGCTGCTCGATCCGTCGGACGTCCCCTACCAGCTGCGCCAGGCCCTCATCGCGCTGGGCAGCGGCGGTCTGCTCGGGCGCGGCCTCGGACACGGGCAGCAGAAGTTCGGGTTCCTGCCGGAGCCGCACAACGACTTTCTGTTCGCCATGATCGGCGAGGAGTGGGGCTTCGTCGGCGTGACGGGCGTGATCCTTCTGTTTGCCGCGTTCGCCGTGGTCGGCTACCGCGTGGCCCGTCAGGCGATGGACCCGTTCGGCGCGCTGCTCGCGATCGGCATGACCAACCTGATCGCCGTGCAGGCGTTGCTGCACATGGGCGTGAACCTGGCGCTGCTGCCCACCACGGGCGTGACGCTGCCGCTGATGTCGTACGGCCGGTCGAGTCTGCTCGTGTCGCTGGCCGCGGTCGGCGTGCTGTTGAACATCGCCCGGCAGTCCGGGCGGAGGACGGAGTGAGCCGCGTGCTGTTCGCGGGCGGCGGCACGGGCGGGCACCTGTATCCGGCCCTCGCACTGGCCAGCGCGATGCGCGCGCGCGGAGGCGAGGTGCAGGTGCACTTCGTGGGAGCGAGGCGCGGGATCGAGGCGCGCGTGCTGCCGGAGCGCGGCGAGGCGCACACGCTGCTGCCCGTTCAGCCTGTGCACCGCGGCCGGCTGCTGCGCAACTGGCGCGTCCTGCCGGCGCTGGCCCGCAGCATGACCGGCATCGCACGGCTGTTCCGACACTTCCGCCCGCAGCTCGTCGTCGGCACGGGCGGATACGCCGCGGCGCCGGCCTGTCTGTGGGCCGTCGTTTCGGGTGTGCCGATGGCCGTGCAGGAGCAGAACTCGTGGCCGGGCGCGACGACGCGGCTGCTGGCGCGCTGGGCACGGCAGGTGCACCTGGGTTTTCCGGAAGCATCCGAACACCTGCGTCCGGGCCGGCGCACACGCGTGTTCGCACACGGCAATCCGATCCAGTCGCCCGCAGCCGACGCGGACGCGGCGCAGTGTCGCGCGCGGCTCGGGCTGCGTGCGGATGCCACGGTCGTACTCGTCGTCGGCGGGAGCCAGGGTTCACGCGCGCTGAACGAGGCGCTGAGCGGTGCGCTCGCGGCGGTCGCCGCCGGTACACTCGCGCGGCCGGCCGGCCTCGAAGTGTACTGGGCCACGGGACCGACGCACCTCGAGGCCGTGCGCGCACGGCTGGACACGGCCGTCCGCGGCTGGGTGCACACGGCGGGTTACATCGACGACATGCCGACCGCGCTCGCGGCCGCCGATCTGGCGCTGTCCCGCGCCGGCGCCATGGCCACGGCGGAGCTGATGGCGTGGGGAATTCCGGCACTGCTCGTCCCGCTGCCGACGGCGGCGGCCGATCACCAGACGCACAACGCGATGGCGCTCGCGGCCGCGGGCGCGGCGCTGTGTCTGCACGAGCCGGCGCTGACGCCGGCAGGGCTGTGGGAAGCGGTCGCTGCGCTGGCCAACGATCCCGCGCGCCGGCGCGCGATGGCCGACGCGGCGCGCGGCCGCGCCCGGCCGGACGCGGCGCGCGCGATCGCGCACGACCTCTCCACCCTGCTGCCGTCATGAATGCGCCGGCAGCGCGGGATGCGAGCCCGCCGGATGTCGACCTGCGCGCTCTGGCGCGGTCCGGCCCCGTGCACTTCGTCGGCATCGCTGGTGCCGGTATGTCCGCGATCGCGGAGCTGCTGCGTGCCGGCGGTCGCGTCAGCGGCTGCGACACGAACCCGGGCGCCGTGGGCGACCAGCTCGTCGAACTGGGGGCGCGTGTGATGGTCGGTCACGATGCCGCACACGCCGCCGATGCGGTGGCGGTGGTCACGACGGCGGCCGTACCTGCGCACCATCCGGAGCTGGAGGCGGCCAGGCGCCGCGGCATCCCCGTCATGAAGCGCGCGCAGGCGCTCGGCTCGCTCGTGAACCGGGGCACGCTGATCGCGGTGGCGGGCACGCACGGGAAGACCACGACCACGGCGATGACGACGGCGATCCTCACGGAGGCCGGGCTGGATCCGACCGGGTTCGTGGGCGGACACGTCACGGCCTGGGCCAGCGGCCTGCGGGCCGGTTCCGATACGCTGTTCGTGGTCGAGGCGGACGAGTACGATCGCTCGTTCATGGCCCTGCGGCCTTCGACCGCGGTCGTGACCTCGGTCGAAGCGGATCACCTGGACGTGTTCGGTTCGGAAGCCGCAGTCGAGGAAGCGTTCCGCCGGTTCCTCGCCCTCGTTCCACCGGACGGGACCGTCGCAGCCTGCACGGATGACGCGGGCGTGCAGCGCGTGCTCGGCGATCGGCCGAATACGGTCACCTATGGCACCGCCGCGCCCGCCGTGCTGCGGGCCGACCGGATCGAGGCGCACGGACACACCAGCACGTTCATGGTCGAGGACGGAGGCACTCGGCTGGGCGAGATGACCGTCAACGTGCCCGGCCTGCACAACGTGCGCAACGCGCTGGGTGCGTACGCCGCGGCGCGCAGCGCCGGCGCGGATTTTGGCGCCGCCTGCCGCGCACTGGCCGCGTTCCGCGGTGTGGCCAGACGGATGCAGGAGCTGGGCACGTTCGCCGGCGTGACGGTCATTGACGACTACGCGCATCACCCGACCGAGATCGCCGCCTCGCTGGCCGCCGCGCGCTCGATGCATCCGGGCCGTCCCGTCATCGCCGTGTTCCAGCCGCACCTGTACACCCGCACGCGCGACTTCGCGGAAGCATTCGGGGCGGTACTGGCCGGAGCGGACGCGACGTGGATCGCGGACGTCTATCCGGCGCGGGAGCCGCCCATCGAAGGCGTGGACGGCGGCCTGCTGGTGAAGGCGGCACAGAGTGCCGGCGCGACGGCAGTACGGCACGTCGGCGCCGTCGATGAGATGGGCGCGGCCGTGGCCGCGACCGTACGTCCCGGCGATGTGGTCCTGGTCATGGGCGCCGGTGACATCGACCGGGCGGCACGCGATCTCGTGCGCCGGCTGCAGGGGAACGCGTCATGAGTGGCGCGGTGAAGACGCTGGCATGGACGATCGGCATCGCCGGCGCGTTCACGGCGCTGGCCGCGGCCACGCCAATGCTGTTCCGCGAGATGGACGCATTCCGGGTCACGCGCGTCGAGGTCACCGGTGCGCGGCTGCTGTCCGCGGCCGAAGCCATGCAGACTGCCGGCATCACGGACACGTCGAACGTCTTCGACGATGCGCGCGTCTGGGCGGATGCCCTGCGTGCGCATGCGCTCGTTCTGGACGTCGACGTCGAACGGCGACCGCCGGCTGCGCTGCGTTTCCACATCCACGAGACCTCTCCCGTCGCCTGGGTGCAGTTGCCGCAGCTCGCGCCGATCGACGCGCGCGGCCGCGTCCTGCCCGTCGACCCGGCGTCCATGGACCTCGACCTGCCGGTGCTGGCCCGCGAGCTCCGCCCCGGAGCGGACAGCATACTCGACGCCCGTGGCCGGGAAGTCGTGGACGCGTGGCTCGCCATCAGCACGCTCGATGGCGCGCTTGCGGCCGACGTCTCGGAGCTCGCGCCCGCGCGTGGCGGCGGCGTCCGCATCACGCTCGAAACGCCCGCGCGGACGGAACTGCTGCTGCCCGCGCCGCCGGACGCACGTGTGCTGCACCAGGTCCGGCTCGTTCTGGACCACATCGAATCGGACACCGCGGCTGCACAGCCGGCCGGTACGTCTACAGTCGGCGCACGCCTCGATGCACGCTATCGCGACGAGATCTTCGTCACCATGCCCACACGCAGGACGAGATGAACATGCAAACGAATGTGATCGCAGGACTGGACATCGGCTCCGCGAAGACGTGCGGCGTCATTGCGGAAGTCTCGATCGATCCGGCCGACCGGCCGATCGTCAGGATCCTCGGCATCGGGCAGGCCCGGACGGGCGGCATGCGTCGGGAAGTCGTGACCGACATCGAGGGCACCACGGAGTCCGTGCGCAAGGCCATGAGGGAAGCCGAGCTCATGGCCGGCGTGACAGTCAGCCGCGTGTTCACGGGCGTCGCCGGTGAACACATCCATGCCCGCACTTCGAACGGTGTGGTCGCGGTGCGCGGCGAGGAGATCGATCCGGCCGACGTCAAGCGCGTGCATGACGTGGCGCGAGCGGTTGTCGTCCCGGCGGACCGGGAAGTGCTGCACGTGATTCCCCAGGGCTACACGGTCGATCACCAGAGCGGCATCCAGGATCCAATCGGCATGGCGGGCACTCGCCTGGAGGCGGACGTCTACATCATCACGAGCTCGTTGACCGCCACGCAGAACCTGGGCAAGGCGATCGGGCGCGCCGGCTACCGGATCGCGGCGACGATCCACGAGCCGATCGCTTCGGCGGAGGCCGTCCTGACCGAGGAGGAACGTGACGTCGGTGTCGCGTTGATCGACTTCGGCGGCAGTACGACCGAGCTGGCCATTTTCCGCGAGGGCCAGATGCGCCACATCGCATCGATTCCGTGGGGCGGCGGCAGCATCACCAACGACCTGGCGCGCGGCCTGAGCGTCACCTACGCGGAAGCGGAGAAAGCCAAGGAGCGGTACGGCGTGGCATACGCGCAGGCCGTGGATCCGCGCGAGATGGTGGATCTGCCTGCGCCCGGTCCTGGCGCACGCACGGAGGTTCCGCGCGAACTCATCGCGCACATCATCGAACAGCGCCTCGACGAGATCATGAACCTGGTGGCGCGCGAGATGGATCATGCCGGCGAGATCGGACGGCTGGGCGCGGGCGTGGTGCTCACCGGCGGCGGCGCAGGGCTGACCGGCATCGTCGACGTTGCGCAGCATGCCTTCGGCATGGCGGTGCGGGTCGGGATCCCCGGCGACGGACTGACCGGGCTGGTCGATGCCGTTCAGCGGCCTCAGTTCGCGGCGGCCGCAGGGCTCGCCCGCGTGGGGGCATCCATGATGCTGGATGCCGGCCTGGCGGGTCGGCCCGGTCTGATCGGCCGCCTGACGACCATGGTGCTGGAATACTTCTGACGTGCGCTCACAGCCGCGGCGGTATTGCGGCGTCGCAAAGCGTGGTGCAGCCTTCGTGCAACCCAAGGGAGAGGTGAGATGATGACCTTCGAGATGGAAGAGGCCCCGGTTTCCAACGCTCGGATGGTGGTCGTGGGTGTCGGCGGCGGTGGCGGCAATGCCGTCAACCGCATGATCAACGAGGATCTGGACGGCGTCCAGTTCGTGAGCGTGAACACGGACGCACAGGCGCTGAAACTGTCCCACGCGCCGATCCGGATCCAGATCGGCAAGAAGCTCACGCGCGGGCTGGGGGCGGGCGCCCGCCCGGAGATCGGGCGGCAGGCGATCGAGGAGAACCGCGATGAGATGTCCGCCGCGCTCGAGGGGGCCGACCTGGTCTTCATCACGGCGGGGATGGGCGGCGGGACCGGGACGGGGGCCGCCCCCGTGATCGCGGAGATGGCCCGGGAAATGGGCGCGCTCACGATCGGCATCGTGACGCGGCCGTTCCTGTTCGAGGGCAAGAAGCGCATGCGTCAGGCCGAAATGGGCCTCGCCGAACTCAAGCGGGCGGCCGATACTGTGATCGTGGTCCCCAACGAGCGCCTGCTCTCTGTCGTGGGGAAGGGCACGTCGTTCCGTGACGCGCTCAAGCGCGCGGACGAGGTGCTGCTGCACGCGACGCAGGGGATCAGCGATCTGGTCCACGTCACCGGCGATGTGAATGTCGATTTCGCGGACGTCCGGACGCTGATGCACAATCGCGGGCCCGCGCTGATGGGGACGGGTTGCGCGACAGGCGACAATCGGGCCGTGGAGGCGGCGCAGGAAGCGATATCGAGCCCGCTGCTCGACGCCGTCAACATTGCGGGTGCGGCAGGCGTCCTGATCAACATCACGGGCGGGATGGATCTGACCATTGACGAGGTCACGACGATCGCCTCCATTATCCAGCGGGATGCGGGCGAAGAGGCGGAAATCATCTTCGGCGCGGTCCACGATCCGTCCCTGGAGGGGCAGGTCCGCGTGACGGTGATCGCGACCGGTCTCGAGCAGGAAGAGGTGCAGGACAACGTGCTGCGTCCCAAGTTCGGTGGCATCGGATCCAACCACGCGGCGACGGGGTACGCCCCGCGAGTCGTCGCCATGGCAGGCGCCGGCGCCGGTGTGAGCGTGGGCAGCGGCCGTACCGCCTTCACGGACGCACCGCAGTTTCCGCGGCCACCGCAGCACGCGATTGCGCGACATCAGCTGACGGAACTGGACATCCCGACGTTCATTCGCCGGCAGCTGGACTGATGGGAAAGGGCACGACGACAGCATCGTGAACGGCAGCGTACAGCGGGTCGGGCTGCCCGCGCTGGTCCTGGCGGCGAGTGCGGGCGTGGCAGGGATCGTGTGGCCGGAAAAGGCGCCGGATCCGGCGCTCGCGCCGGAGATGCCGGCCGTCGTCGCGGCCGCGCCCGAGCGGACCGAGACGCACGTGCTGGCGCGGGGCGAGACCCTGTCCGATGTGTTCGCCCGTGCGGCCATCGGCGGGCCCGACCTGGCCGACCTGATGCTCGGCATGCGCGCCTACATCAATCCGCGCCGCCTGGTCGAGGGCGTCGAGGTCACGGTGCGCAGCTGGGCCAGGACCGGGCAGACGCGCTTCATCGAACTGCGCGTGAACCCGGATACCACCGTCCGTATGGCTCGGGAAGCCACCGGATGGAACGGCTCGCTGCTGCTCACACCCATCGAGCTGGATACGGTCTTCGCGGCGGGCCGGATCGAGCGGGGCCGGACACTGTTCGAGACCGTCGTGTACGATCCGCTGGATGACGTGCCGATCAAGGACCGCGTTCCGCTGGTCTACCGGCTGGCGGACATCTTCGAGTTCAAGCTGGACTTCACGCGGGAGATCCAGGCCGGGGACAGTTACCGGCTGGTCTACGAGCGGGAGGTCCGTCCGGACGGGACGGCCCGGACGCAACGGATCCTCATCGCCGAGATCGTGAACCAGGGCCGCCCCTATGCGGCCGTGCACTTCGCGTCCGGTCCCGACGGCGGCGGGTACTACGATCTCGAGGGTCGGCCCGTGACGTCGGGGTTCAGCCGCTATCCGGTCGATTTCCGGATCACATCCTCGTTCTCCAGCCGCCGGTACCATCCGATTCTGGGCATCTACCGCGCGCACAACGGGACGGATTTCGGTGCGCCGGCCGGTTCGCCCGTGCAGGCGACGGCGGACGGGACGGTGACGTTCGCGGGCTGGAGTGGCGGCTACGGGAACCTGGTCAAGATCGCGCACGCGAACGGGTACGAGACGCGCTACGCGCACCTCAGCCGGATCGGGCGCGGCGTCCGGGCCGGCACGAAGGTCCAGCACAAGCAGGTCATCGGCTACGTGGGTGCAACGGGCCTGGCAACGGGGGCGCACCTGCACTACGAATTGCACAAGGGCGGACGAGCCATCAACGCACGCACGGCCAGGCTGCCGGATGCGCCACCGATCGCGGCGGACTACCTGGCCGATTTCCTGAAGCTGGCGGAAACGCGGGCCGGACTGCTGGCCAGCGGCGCGCGGGTGCCGCCGCCGCCGGTCGCGACGCCGGTCGACCAGGCGGAGCAGCACTGAGTGACGGATCCCGCAGAGAGGGGCCGGCGTAGAAACGGGGGCCCGCGGGCAGATGCCGGCGGGCTTTTTCACGTCCGACTCCCGCTGCCATGACCTTTGTCTCCTGGCTCGGATTCTTTCTGCTGGCGGCCGCCGCGGCGCTGGCCACGCTCTGGCTGTACCACCGCCGGGAGGCGCCGGGCCGCGGGCGCGGCCTGCTCGCCGGGCTGCGCATCGTGGCGCTCGCACTGCTGCTGCTCCTGCTGTTCGACCCCGAGCTGCCGGCCGGGGCCCGGACCGGGTCGTCGAACCGCGCGGTCCTGGTCGACGCCTCACTCAGCATGGGCCTGCCCGGCGAGGGCGGCGCGACGCGCTGGGCAAGCGCACTCGAGGCGCTGGCCCGGGGGCCGGGCGGCGTGGTCCTGACGTTCGGTGACGCCGCACGGGCCGTGTCACCCGATTCCCTGCGGGCGCTGGGCCCGTCCGCCAGTCGAAGCGCCCTGCTGCCGGCATTGCAGGCCGCGGCGGAGACCGGTGTCACGCGAGCGACGGTCCTGACGGATGCCGGGATCGACGATCTCGAGGAAACGCTTCGCTGGCTCCCCCGGCTGGGCCTGGCCGTTTCGGTCCAGCGGGTGGGGACGGCCGCCGTGAATCGCGGTGTCGCCGAGATCCGCGCGCCCCGGTGGGTGGAAAGTGGCTCGCCCATCGAGATCCACGCGGGCGTGGCCGCCGTGGGAGTCGCGGGTGATTCGGTGGAGATCCTCGTATCGCACGACGGCCGCACGGTCGCGCAGTCCCGCGTGGCGGTGCCCACCGAAGGCCGCATTGCGCCGTCCGTGTTGCGCTTCGATGCCGTCACGCCCCCGGAAGAGACGATCGCGCGTTACGACATCCGACTGGCCGGCGGCGACGACGTGCCCGACGACGATGTGCGAACGATCTACGTCGATGTGACCGGCGAGCCGGCCGGGCTGACCCTGGTGTCGTTCCAGCCGGACTGGGAACCGCGCTTTCTCGTACCCGTTCTGGAGCGGGCACTCGGGTTGCCCGTGCAGGCGTTCCTGCGTGCCGGGCCGGCATCGTGGGTCCGCATTGGCAGCGGACTGCGGAGCGGTACTCGGGTCTCCGAGGCCGATGTCCGGCGTGCGCTCGAGGAAGCCGGTCTGGTCGTGCTGCACGCGTACGGTGAAGACACGCCGGCGTGGGGGCGGGAAGCCGCGACCACGGCGCGCCGCGTGCTCCTGTTCCCTGCGGCCGATCCCGGCGGCGCGCCGCTGCCCGTCCGCGTCGGGCCGGCTGCCGCCGCGGACTGGTACCTGTCGGACGTGATCCCGCCTTCGCCGGTCGCGCAGCATCTGGCTGGCCTGAGCCCGCGCGAGATCCCGCCGCTGCCCGCGCTGCACCTCGTCGATGCCCCGGCGGGCTCGTGGGCCCCGGCGCACCTGAGCCGCGGGCGCCGCGGCGTCGCGTACCCGCTGGCCCTGGCCGGCACGACCGGCGGGCGCCGCTGGAGCGTCGCACTCGCCCAGGGCTACTGGCGGTGGGCGTTCCGCGACCCGACGTCGCGGGACGTGTACGAGCGGCTGTGGAGCGCGCTGGGCGGCTGGCTGGTCGAGGATCAGATCGTGAGCCGGGACGCCGTGATGCCGCTCACGCGAACCGTCGGGCGTGGCCAGCCGGCCCGATTCGTCGCGCCCGGTGCCAATGCGGATTCCTTCCGGTTGGCCATCCACACGCTCGATGGCGTGGTGGTGATGGACAGCGTCCTCGAAGCGGCCGGGACGGACACGCTGGTAGCGCCGGTCCTGCCGCCAGCCCACTATCGCTACACTGTACGGGCGTTTGCCGGCGACGCCGAGCTGAGCGGCCGTGGCCCCATGACGGTCGAATCGTACTCGGACGAATTCACCCGGCCGGCCGTCGATGTGTCGGGACTGGAGTCGGTGCCGGCCAGTGCGACCACGACCATGCGTCGCGCGGGTTCGCCGCTCCGACTCTCGCCGTTCCCGTGGCTGATCATCATCCTGCTCCTCTGCGCTGAGTGGATCCTGCGCCGGCGCTGGGGACTCCGCTGAAGAACGAAGGCCAATGGCTCGACTGCTGAGAGGTGGCAAAGGTTCGCTCTGGAAGCGCATCCGCGACTGGGCGGTCACGGACGTCGGCGTGCTCGTGCGAGGCATCGACGAAACGTCGCTCGAGCGTCTGGAGGAAATTCTGCTCGGCGCAGATTTCGGCGTGTCGGTGACGGCCCGGACCGTGGTCGAGATCGAAACGCTCATCCGCACGGGCGAACTGCGCACCGAGAAGGACGTCGTGGACGCCGTTGCCGGTACGATTCTCGGCGTCTTCGGCGGGATCGAACAGGGTTCGGCGCTGCGGCGGGCTCCGGCGGGCGAGCCCACCGTGTGGGTGTTCGTCGGCGTCAATGGCGTGGGCAAGACCACCACGATCGGCAAGCTGGCGCACCGCCTCGTCCGGCAGGGACACCGTCCCCTGCTCGCCGCGGCGGATACGTTCCGCGCGGGTGCGATCGATCAGCTGCGCATCTGGGCGGATCGTGTGGGCGCCGCGTTCGTCGGCTCCCAGTCGGGCGCAGATCCTGCCGCGGTGGCGTTCGACGCGATCGAGTCTGCCGAACGTGGTCAGGCCGATACCGTTCTCATCGATACTGCGGGCCGGCTGCACACGCAGGCGGACCTCATGACGGAGATCGCCAAGGTCGAGCGCGTGATCGCACGCAAGCAGGCGGGCGCGCCCCACGAAATGCTGCTCGTGCTGGATGCGACCGTCGGCCAGAACGCCATTTCGCAGGCGCGCGTGTTCCGGCAGGCGTTGAGTGTCAGTGGCCTCGTCCTGGCCAAACTCGACAGCACGGCGCGCGGCGGCATCGTCGTCGCGCTGGCCGAAGAATTCGGCATCCCGGTCAAACTCGTGGGCACGGGAGAACAGGTGGATGACCTGGAGCCGTTCGACCCGGAGCGCTTCGCCCGCGAGGTGCTCGCCGAATAGCGGACAGTATGCCTCCCCGCTCGCCGCTCGATCAGCCCGCACAGTTCCTCAAAGGCGTGGGTCCCCGTCGCGCCGAGGCCTTCGCGCGCCTGGGTGTCGAGACCGCGCGGGATCTGGCCTACCACGTCCCACGCCGCTACGAGGATGCCAGCACGGTCACACCCATCGGCGACGCGCGCACCGGAACGGATGTGTCCGTCATCGGCGAGATCATCAGTAAGGGCGTACTGCCCACACGGTCCGGGCTGCGCATCTTCTCCGCCGTGCTGCGCGATGCCAGCGGCTCGATCGAATGCGCGTGGCCGGGTCAGCCCTTCCTCGACCGGTCGCTGCACAAAGGGGATCTGCTCCTGGTCACGGGACCGGTGCGCACGTTCCACGGCCGGCAGATCCAGCCGCGCGAGCACGTCGTGCTGGGCACGGCGGGCGAGACGGACGGCGAGGGGATGGTGCTGCCCATATACGGCGCGACCGAAGGGCTTTCGCAGAAGATCATCCGCTCGATCCTGGATCAGAACCTCGATCGCCTGCTGCCCGCTGTCCGTGAGGAGGACGCGCTTTTCGCGGCCGGGCTCGTCGCGCCGGACATGCCCGCACTGGACGATGCGTTGCGCATGCTCCACCGGCCCGACTCTCTGATGGAAGCCGAGCGGGGTCGCACGCGGCTCGCGTGGGATGAAGTCTTCTTTCTGCAATTGCTGCATGCACGGGCGCGGGAGAGGACGGCGAGCGAGCGTCCCGGCACTCCGTTCCTGCGTTCCGATGCCTTGATCGAGCCGCTCTACCGCAGCCTGCCCTTCACGCTGACCGGCGCCCAGACCCGGGCGATTGCGGAGATCTTCGCCGACATGACTTCGGCGCGCCGCATGAACCGCCTCCTGCAGGGCGATGTCGGTTCCGGCAAGACGATCGTCGCCGTGTTCGCGATGGTCCTCGCCGCGGAGGCCGGTTTCCAGTCGGCGCTGATGGCGCCGACGGAGATCCTGGCGGAGCAGCACCACCGCACGATCCGGGCACTGATGGAACCGCTCGGCGTGCCGGTCACGCTGCTGACCGGCAGTCTGGCCGCGGCCGAGCGCCGCAATGCGCTGAACGACATCGCCTCCGGCGCGGCGCGCATCGCGATCGGCACACACGCCCTGATCCAGGAGGGCGTGACGTTCGATCGGCTGGGTCTGGCCATCGTCGATGAGCAGCACCGCTTCGGCGTGCGCCAGCGTCTGGCTCTGGCCGCCCAGGGACAGGATCCCGACATCCTGGTCATGTCGGCGACACCGATTCCGCGCTCGCTGGCGCTCACAATGTACGGCGACCTTCAGCTCACGACGCTCGACGAACTGCCACCACACCGGACGCCCGTGCAAACGACGGTGCGGGACGCCCGCGCGCGCCGGGCCGTCTTCGACTTCGTGCGCGAGCAGGTGCGGGCAGGTCGTCAGGCGTACATCGTCTATCCGATCATCGAGGAGTCGGAGAAAGTCGATCTGCGTTCCGCAACCGAAGCATACGAGGGGCTGCGGACGGAGGTGCTGGCGGATCTGCGCCTGGGCCTGCTGCACGGGCAGCTGAGCGCGGACGAGAAGGATGCGATCATGCGAGAGTTCGCGAGCGGGACGCTGGACGTTCTGGTCTCCACCACGGTGATCGAAGTCGGCATCGACGTGGCCAATGCGACGGTGATGGTCGTCGAACACGCGGAGCGCTTCGGGCTGTCCCAGCTGCACCAGCTGCGCGGCCGCGTGGGCAGAGGCTCGGCCGAGAGTCACTGCATCCTGATCACGCACGGCGCCCCGGAAGTCCTCGAACGGCTGCGCATCCTGACGCGCACGAACGACGGCTTCGAGATCGCCCGTGCCGACCTGCGGCTGCGGGGCATGGGCGATTTCTTCGGCGCCCGCCAGCATGGCCTGCCCGATTTCCGCTTCTTCGATGCCGAGCGGGACGACCGCCTGCTGCACGCCGCGCACGAGCGGGCTGGCGCAGTCGTTGCGCGGGATCCGGATCTCACCGAGCCTGCCCACCGGCCGCTGGCGGACGTGCTCGCCCACCGCTTCCGCGAGCGAGAGCGCCTGTACGAGGTCGGCTGAGTCCCGCGACCGGCCGCGGCGGCCCGTTGCGCGGCCGGCCACGTCTGCCGGGCCACTGGAAAAAAGGTCCCGTCCCCGCGCCTTGGTACGCCCACCCGACGCAGCCAGGAGCCCGTAGATCGGCCGGATGCACGGCCCGCTGCGCATGGTATGGATTTCGCCGTACGGAGTCGTGGCTCAGGGCCCGGCTTCGCCACCGCGCCCGCGGGCGGGCGAAGCGGCGCATACGGGATGGACTCCACCGGCCCCCCGGGCCGGCACCGACGGAGCGACGAGGATGAATGCAGCGGATGCGTTCGGCATGAGCCGACGCGGGCACGTGCTTCTGGTGGAGGACGATGCCGCGACGCGCAACCTGATTTCGAGACATCTCGGCCGGGAAGGGTACGTCGTGACCGCGGTCGACGCCGCGGAGATCGGCATGGTCGAGGCCGGCGAGAGCCGCTACGACGCCATCATCTCCGACGTGCACCTGCCGGGCATGTCCGGGATCGACCTCGCCTCCTATCTGCTGGGGCAGGATCCGGGTTTGCCCATCGTGCTGGTGACCGGTGATCCCGACGCGGCGCTCGCGCGCGACGCGCTTTCCCGCGGGCCGGTCAGCTACCTGCTCAAGCCGTTCGAACTTTTCGAGCTGGACGCCGCCGTACACCAGGCCATCGACCGGCGTCGCGAGGGCGCCGCACCGGCCGGCGGCGTGCCGGACGCGGGGGCGCAGATCCCGGAAGAGTGGCTCGAACTGCTGGACACCAAGTCGTACGCGGGGCCCGGTCACGCAGACCGCGTCGCGCGCATCGCGCTGACGCTGCTGCAGGGCGCCGCATCGCTGGCGGGCGAGACCACAGGTGCCGAACTGCGCATCGCCGCGCGCACCCACGAAGTGGGGCGGCTCGCGGGACCGGCCTCCGACCCCGTGGCGCTGGCGGTCAAGGGCGCCACCATGCTGCAGGAGGCGGGGTTTCCGCCGGGCGCTGTCACGGCCGTGCGCCACCTCTACGAACGGTGGGATGGCACGGGCGGACCGGACCGCCTGAGCGGCCTCAACATCCCCGCAGCGGCGCAGCTGCTGTCGGCCGCGGACGCGCTCGATCACTACTGTGCGGCGTGGCTGCAGGCGGGTCTTCATCCGGAGAGCGCAGCAGACCGCGCGTTGAACCTGCTCGCGGTTCAGCAGGGTCTGATGTTCAGTCCCGTCGTGATCGCCAGCATGCACGAGCACCGCGCGGCGGTCCGGAAGATCTGCACGACAGTCCGGACGGCCCAGGACACAGCGTCGCGCGACGTCGCGGCGACGTGTCCGTAGCGCAGGCGATCGGGCCTAGCGGAAGGGCAGCGGTACGCGGACGGAGAGGGCGACGGCGCCGTCCGCCCGCGGCTGCACCTCGATCTCCGTCGGCGTGAACGGGATGTCCGGCGGGCGCCGGGCGTTGCCCAGATCGAGCAGGAACAGGACCGCGCTCGTGGCGATGCCGATCTGGCCCAGCAGCAGCGCGGCGTGCGCTCTGCGGTCGAGCGATCGCACGTTCTGGTAGCGTCGCTCCAGCTCCGCGTCCTCGTAGGCCCCATCGGGCGTGCGTCGCGCGCACACCGACGGCGCCGCGTTACACCGTCGTTCGAGGTCAGCGAACGCGTCGTCCGCCTTGCCGTTCTGCACGAATCCCCAGGCCGCCGTTCCGGCGGCGACGACCAGCGTACTCCACTTGGCGACGCGCATCGGACGCAGCGGTCGCACCTCCGCCGGTGCGTCTTCCTCATCGAGGCGCTGCGCCGGCAGTGGGCTCACCACGAGGACCATCAGGCAGGACAGGAGCAGGATCTCGCGCATCGTGTTCAACGCAGTCTGACGACATCACCCGACAACAACGCAACATAGACGCTGCCGGATGCGATGGCCACGGGCGCGACGATGGAGGCACCGAAGCGCGTCTGCCACACCACGGAGCCGGCGCGCGACAGCATGAAGAGGGTGCCGTCGAGCCGGCCGACGAGCAGACCGTTGGCCGCCGCAGTGAGCGAGCCGGTCGCGCCGCCACCGAGTCGGGCCAGGCGGGTGGCCCGACCTCCCGGATCGAGGCGCCAGACGTCGGCGTCCCGGGTGAGCAGCGCAACGGCGTGTTCTCCGAGCGGGACCGGTGCGGCGAGGACCGGGGCCGTGCCCAGCGACGCGCGCCACGCAATCGCGAGCGACGGCAGGACGATGCCGGCCACGGTGCCATCGCGCAGCGGCTGGATGAGCGTGTCCGCGCGGATCAGGCCGGGGGCGGACGGTGGCGCGGAAAGCCGTGTGCGCCCCGCGATCCGGCCATCCTCCGCATCGATCAGAAACAGCGAATCCCGGAGGGTGGCCACGACCACCCGACCGTCCCAGACGACGGGCGCTGCGGCCGGTGCTGCGCCGACCTGCACGCGCCACAGGTTCAGCCCATCGGCCTGCGCGAAGGCCGCGACCCAGCCGGCCTCGTTGGCCAGCACGATCCGATCGTCCACCAGTACGGGCTCGACG
>JBFFZF010000040.1:0-27514 GCA_041568755.1 Longimicrobiales bacterium
CAGCGCGTCGTCTTCGTCATGAAGGCCGGGATCGTCTACCGCGACTCGCGCGGGAGGTAGCCGGATGGAATCCCGAAGGTCACCGAACACCACCGCAGGCTCGAGAAGCTGGCCGGAAGGTGGCAGGGCAGGGAGACGATGCGCTCATCGCCCTGGGATCCGCAGGGCGGAGAGGCCACGGGTCGCAACGACGGCGCATCGCGCCGGGTGGCTTTCGAGGTCTTCACGGGCCATGTCGACGGCGACATTCTGACCGTCGCCCGTGGCGGCCCGTTGCACGCGCGGCTGATCCGGGACTTCGGTCAGCCGGACGTTCTGCGGTCCAGCATGCACATGTCTCAGGACGGCGTGGGCTGGCGCACCTTCATGGACGCCGAATACCGGCGCGGCTGACGCGTACGACCGCCGGCTGCACGAAGCGGCGCAACGTGCGGACGAGCCGATAGCCCGCGATCCGGTCGTACAGGCGGCGGCGGGCCTGCCGCCGCTCCTGTGTGCGCGTCTCGCTGGCGTGGCGCCGACGCAGGTCCACGCTCACGGAGAACGGCACGGCCTGCCGCACCGCGCCAGTTGCGTCCAGCGCCTGCCACGCCTCGGTGAACCGCTCGTAGAACAGCGCGCGACCCGGCGCGATCCGACTGCGGTACGCCTCGACGTCGGGCGGCCGGCGGCGCGGCGGTCCGACCCGCCCGATCGTGGGGTTCGTGTTGATCTCCCACAGCTGCGGCACATCGCCCAGCAGACCGTAGTCGATGCGGCCGTACTCGATCCCGGCCACGTCGAATACACGCCGCAGCCACGCCTCGTGCGGGTTGTCGTAGAGGTAGGCCAGCTCCTCGTTCGCCCGCTCCAGGTCGTACAGGCGCGTGTTGTGCTTGATCATCCAGTGCGTCGAAAAATTCAGGTACCGCGGCAGGATCGCGTCCCCCACACGGAACGCCGAGTACTTGCGGTACACACCCTGTTCATCCGCGGTGTCGCAGAACTCGACGATGAGCAGGTCCTCCATCCGGTGGCCGCGCAGTCGCAGCGAGACGAGCGCGGTGTGCAGCTCCGCATCGTCCCGCAGCAGCGGCCCCAGGTTGCCGGTGTGCCGGTTGGCCTCGCGGATGAACACGGGATAGCGCAGGCCATCGCCCACCCCGGGCTCACTCAACTGCGCGCGCGTGAATGCGCGGAACCGGTTGATGCCTTCATGGTGCATGACGTTGAGCAGGGCCGGCCGGAGCAGGACGCGGCGCGGGTCGTTCAGCACACGGCAGCGCCCGTCGCGCGCGGCGAGCGCGTCACAGGCGGCAGCCACGAGTTCCACGCCGGCCGGCTGCAGGTGGTCGATTGCCGCGAAGACCCAGGTCCCCGTCTCCAGGACCGGCGCGACGAGGAACGTCTCGTAGGGCACGACGCGCATGCGCGCGCTCAGGGCCAGCCCCTCGTCCGCGAGGTAGCTGCGCAGGGAGAACGCGCCGGCCTCCGGGACGGCGAGGTGGATCATGCGTTCACGACATGGGCAGCGCCGTGACCGGATTGAGGCCCGTCCCGGCGCCGGGGTCCGGCACCGGTGTGCCGCCAGGCGCGACATCCGGCAGGCCGGCAAAGCGGGAGACCACGGTCGCGACCGACATGTCGGCCGTCACGTTGACCAGCGTCTTGAAGATGTCAGGGATGGCATCGACCGCCTTGAGCAGGATGATGCCCTGGATCGGGATCCCGGCCGCGAGATAGAACGGCAGCGTCACCAGGAACCCGCCGCTCGGGATGCCGGGCGAGCTGAAACTCAGGATCATGACGGTCGGGATGAACAGGGCCACGGTCCCGGGATCGAGCGCAATGCCGTAGACGTGCGCCAGGAAGAGCAGCTTGATCGGGCTCGAGATCATCCGGTTGACCTTGAACGTCGACACCGCGAGCGGCAGCACGAAGGCGCTCACCGAAGCGGGCAGGCGGAGCCGGTTGTCCGCGCCTTCCATGAGCGCGGGCAGACTGGCCAGTGAGGAGCGGGTGCCCAGGGCGACGACCTGCGACGGCGCCACGCCGCGCGCGAAATGCCAGAGCGGGATGCGCCCGAGCACGGCGGTGATCGGGTAGAGCAGCACGGTGAACGCGATGAGCATCACGGACGTCAGCAGCACGAAGAAGCCGACCACGCCGGCGGCCTCGAACCCGGTCCCGGCGGTCAGCGCGAACGCGATGGCGAACACGCCGATCGGCAGCACGGCCAGGATCCAGCTGATGATCACGTGCGTCGTGTCGCGGATCGCCTCGAAGAAACGCACGACGACGTCACGCTGGGCCGCCCCGATGCGGGTCAGCGCGATGGCGAAAAGCACGGTTGCGACGAGGACCGGCAGGATCTCACCGTTCACGGCCGCCTCGAGCGGATTGGCCGGGACCATGCCCAGCAGCCATTCCGCGAAGGTCCCGGCCTCTTCGACCGGTCCGGTCGACTCGGCCGCCGCGATGCCGGCGCTGCGCAGGAAGTTGGCCTGCGTCTCCGGATCGATCCGGAAGCCGCGGATCAGGGGCGTCGCGATGATGAGCGTGAACGTGGCCGCGAGGGCGAGCAGCCCCAGAAAACCGGCCAGTGCGAGACCGCCGATGCGACCGGCCCGCTGCAGCCCGCTGCCGGCCGCGATCGCGACGACGATGTGGGAGACGATCAGGGGCAGCACGATCATGCGCAGGGCGTTGACCCACAGCTCGCCGATCGGTCCGAACACGGCCGCCGCCTCGAGCAGCGTGCGGCTCTGCGTCTCGAACGCGACGACCCCCAGCCCCAGGCCGAGGATCAGGCCGAGGAGCGAGCCGGCCGTCAGCGCCCGGGTGTTGATGCGCAGTGTGCTCAGGGCGCCGCCCCCTCTCCGACCGGCTCGGCAACGGTCGCCGGCCCCGCGCCGGCCCCCCGGTCGCCGATCTGCTGCGTCTCCCACATCCAGCGGTACAGCGCACACGTGCGCAGCAGCTCCGCATGGCTGCCCAGCCCGACGCACCGGCCGCCATCCAGCACGAGGATGCGCGTCGCGTTGCGCAGCGTGGACAGCCGGTGCGCCACGACGAACGTCGTCCGTCCTTCCATCAGCCGGTCGATCGCCCGCTGCACATTGGCCTCGGCCAGCGAGTCGAGGCTGGACGTGGCTTCGTCGAGCAGCAGCAGCGGTGCGTTCTTGAGCAGCGCGCGTGCGATGTTGATCCGCTGCGCCTGTCCCGTGGAGACGGGACGGGCGCCCACGCCCAGCATGGTCTCGTAGCCCTGCGGCATGTCGAGCACGTCGTCGTGGATCTCGGCCGCGCGCGCGGCCGCTTCGACTTCCGCGTCGCTCGCCTGCGGCCGGCCGACACGGATGTTGTCCCGAATGGAGGCCGAGAAGAGGAACGGCTCCTGCGTGACGATGGCCAGCTTCTCGTACACGTCGGCCAGCCGGAACCGTCGCAGGTCGATGTCATCGAACAGGACCCGGCCCGACGAGGGATCGTAGAAGCGCGCGACCAGGTTCAGCAGCGTCGTCTTCCCGGTGCCTGACGGCCCGGCGATGCCGATCGTCTCACCGGCGCGCACGTCGAACGACAGGTTCTCGAGCACCGTTCGGCCGCCATAGCTGAACGACACGTCCGCGAACGTGATGCGACCGGGCGGCGTCCCGAGCGGCAGGGCATCCGGCGCTTCGACCACTTCCGGCCCGACCGAGAGCAGCTCGGAGATCCGCTCGATCGCCGCGCCGTGATTGCGGATCGTGACGTAGGCCTGGTTGACGTTGTTGAGCGGCCCGTGCAGCGCCCGCATCGCCATCAGGAAGGCGAGCAGTGCGGGCCACGTCATGTCGCCGTTCAGCACCTGCAAGCCGCCCAGGATCACGACGACCACGATGCCCATCCCGGCCAGCGACTCGAGCACGACCTGGGCCAGGGAGCGGACGCGTACGATCTCGATCAGTTCGTCGAAGTACAGGCGAGCCTTGTCGACCGCGGTGCGCGCCTCCGCCTGCTCGCCCCGATACGCCTTGATGACGCGGATCCCGCGCAGGACCTGCAGGATCACATCGAACAGGACGTAGCCCCGCCGGCGCACGCGGCGTGAGCGCAGCAGGATGCCGCGCGCGAGCCGGAAGATCGGGTACACGGCCAGCGGCAGCACGAGCAGCGCCCAGAACGTCAGCAACGGGCTGAGCGCGAGCGCCGCGATGAACAGACCCAGGGCGACGACCGTCTCCAGGATGAGTCGCGCCATCGCGATGATGGCCGCGCGCAGGTCGGACACGTCCTGCCGCACCGCCTGGATGATGTCGCCGTGGCTCTGGCGGTCGAAGAACGGGACGGACAGGCCGAGCAGATGGCGGATCAGGCGCTCCATCAGCCCCAGCTCGACCACCTTCACGATGCGCTGCTGCACGACCAGGTTGTCGTAGTTCAGCAGGCTGGCGCCGACGTAGGAGGCCACGAGCAGGCCGCCGATCAGCCACAGCCCGGCCCCCGGCCCCACGAGCGCACCCCCCGGCCCGGCCGCCGCACCGGGCTCGGCGAACAGGGCGGCAAGGTAGTCACGGATGAGCAGGATGGTGGCCAGCGAGAGTGCCGACCGGCCCACAGAAGTGATGAAAAAGCGCGACACCAGCAGCTTCTCATCGCGGACCAGTGCCGCCAGGTAGGTACGGGCAGGAATCCTCAGAACCGGTGCCTCGCAAGCGGTGATCGGCCGGTCAAGCCGTGCCAGCGTGCAGGATCTGCGCCAGGCCTTCGCAATGGTAACGACGGCGTCGCACCGTCACAACGCGGACCGCGGGCTGTCCGGCCGCACACCGTTCTGTCCGCGCGGACGGCCCGGCGGCCCGGGCGCGGCGCGTCGCAGCAGCAGGCGTCAGTCCGTACGGCGCTCGAACGCGCCGGTCTCCCGGTTCTTGCGCACCTCCGCCCACGGGAACCAGCGCCCGTTCATGGCGATGTAGACGCCGGCGGGCAGGACCTGCACGAGCGAGAGCGCGCTGCCCAGGTTGAAGAGGCCGTCCGAACTGCCGAACGCGTACGGCACCATCGCCCCGGTCAGCACGACGGTCTTGTCGCGCACCTGGTCTGCCACGACCGCAGCCGTTTCGACCATCGTGTCCGTGCCGTGCGTGATGACGATGTGCGACTCTTCACACCGCACGCACTGGTCCGCGATCGCGCGGCGGTCCGCCTCCGTCATCTGCAGGCTGTCGATCATCATGAGCGTGCGCACGGCCACCTCGAGCCGGGAACGGCCCAACCGGAGCATCTCGGGCACGTGCGTGTCCTTGAAGTACAACGTGCCGCGCAGCTCGTCGTACTCCTTGTCGAATGTGCCGCCTGTCACGAAAATCCTGATCATGGAACGGAAAGGGAGAGGGAGAGGGAGAGTTCGAGGGGGGAGTTTGGGGGGAGGGGGGAGGATACGAAAGGGGGAGGCGGGTTCGTGAGAGGCGGGCACTGATGCAGGAACTTCCCATCGCGGGGGCGGCGCTGCTGCATTCGTGGGCGCGGCTGTGTGTGTTCACGGCGCTCGCGCTGATGGTCGGGGCGTGGGTGTTCCGGTCCTTCGTGTTCCGGCCGGCGCTGGGCGGCTGGCCCGTAGGTGAAACGTGGGTCTCGCGCGCCGAAGCGCGCGCGGCCGGGCAGGGGGTCCTCGCTGCGCTGCTGCTGCTGGTGGGCGCGGCGCTCCGCCTGGTGGCGCAGATGATGGAGTTCCTGGTACCGGGTGAGGCGGTCGACGAGGCCGTCCGCTTCATGGTGCTGGAGACGACGTGGGGGTGGGCCTGGATCGCCCAGGTCGGCCTGGCCGTCCTGGGGCTGGTCGTGTTCGGTGTCGCCCGCGCCGGCGGCCGCGCGGCGTGGGGCGTGGCCGGGCTGGTGGCCGCAGCGGCCTGCGTGACGCCGGCCTTCAGCGGTCACGCGGCCGGTGTCGAGCACTGGCGCGTGCTCTCGATCGCGGCCGACGCGACCCACGTGTTCGCCGCCGGCGTATGGGTCGGCGGGCTGTTCGCGGTGGCCGGCGTGGCGTCGCTGGAGACGATGGACGGACCGGCCCGCGGCGTCGCGTTGCTGCGACTCGTCACCCGGTTCTCGCCTCTCGGGATCCTCGCCGTGACGCTGCTCGCCCTGACCGGCACGTTCGCCGCCGTCCTGCACCTGCCGACTGTCGCGGACCTGTTCACCACGACCTGGGGGCGCACGCTGCTGGTCAAGCTGGCGCTGGTGGCCGGCGTCGCAGTGCTGGGCCTGCACCACTGGCGCCGGGCCACGCCCGCGCTGCGCCGGGGCGCCTCGCCGCTCCCGTTCGCCCGGACCATCCTGCTCGAGCTGGCGGTGGCCCTTCTCGTCCTGATGGTCACCGCGCTGCTCACCGCGTCGCCGCTGCCCGGCGAGTGATGGGCCGCCAGGGTTGACCCGTCGGGGCGCTCTGCACTAACATCGCTCAGGCCGAATTACCCGTCGAACTCAGCCGGACGACCCGCGTGCGCTTTCTGGTCGCTCCCGTGTACGTGCTCATCGCGGCGCTCCTCGCGCCGTCTGCCGAGCCCGGCACTGCCGACGCCGATCTCCATCTCCGGTTGCTCCGTGCAGAGCCCGCCGCCGACACGGTCATCGCGCAGTCCCCGGCCGCGCTGCGGCTGCACTTCTCCGAAGCACCGCTGGAACGCGGCATCGCCGTTACCATCGAGCACGCAGCCGGCACGACCGGCGCGCTCGGCAAACCCGCGCCGTCCGGGACGGACGCGGCCGTCCTGGTCGTGCCCGTCGAGGAACCGCTCACGGCCGGGAAATGGACGGTGACGTGGCGTGTCCTGTCGCGGGACAGCCACGTGGTGCGCGGCGAACTGTCCTTCACGGTCCAGCCCCCGAACCGACCCTAGACCACCCGCAGCGCAACCCGGAGCCACGGCGAGGAGGACAAGGGGCGCTCACGTGAACCCTTGAAACGCTGGCAGGCCGGGCGAAATCCAGCAGGCGAACGACGACGTGGCCGGGCGCAGTGCGCCCCCCGTCAGAAGCAGGCGAGCGACTCCGCCCGTTCGACGAAACGGATGGGACCGTCCACACGATCGATCCGCACCGCGACGACCGGCGCGGTGATGACCGCGGCGACGCCGCACGTAGGGCCCGGCGAGATCGAGCGCACGACGGCGTACACGGTGCCGCGGTCCACGAACACGGAATCGATCCGGATCGCGTAGCCTCCGGACGGGCGTTCGCCCATCGTCGCGGCCAGCACGAGGGAGCGGCCGAAGTCGATGGCCGGCGCCGGCGGCGCAGGCGTGATGCCGGCGACGATCCGCTGCCAGAAGTTCGCCCATGCGACCGGGCTGCTGATCACGACGCGGCTGGAATCCTGGTGCCCGCTGATCTGCGTCCGCGCGCCCGGGATCTCGTCGACCGCGACCGGCACGGCGCCCGCCGGAACGAGCGGCGCAGGACCGACGTCTCCGGTGCGCTCGCCCCGATCGGCATCGACGGGCGTGGTGGTGCTGCACCCGGCCAGCGCGAGGCCGGCAGCCACCAGCCAGGGAAGCATCCGGATCCGGTGGAACGGGGTCATGGGCGTCCTCCTGTTCTGAACATCTGGCGACGGTTGCCTTCATTGGCAAGGACCGGGCCGTGATCGCCCGGCCGGAGCGCGGTCGCGCCGGCCACTTCGGCCCGGACGCGAGCGGCGGCCCTTCTTGTCGGCTCGGACATCAGGCGTTACGCTCGCCCGGATCACTTCGATCACCGGCGGTCGACGACGACCCCGCCCCTCCACCAGGAGGATCGCGATGGCGCGTTCCCGTACTCCCCTCGTCCTCGGTTTCATCGCACTAGCCTCGGCCTGTGATGTCGCGAACGACCGAATGCCCACCGGGCCCGACGCACCCCCGGATGCGGCGCTGCTCGTCCCACAGATCCAGGAACGGATCGGCCCCGGGGTCCTCGAGGCCATCCGGCAGGGCGGCGAAGTCAGAGTCATGATCGCGCTGAGCGGCGATCTGACGGCGGCCTCCGTCCGTTCGGCGCGGGACCTGCCCGCGGCTGTGCGCACGGTCGCGGCGCTGCAGGCGCAGGCGCTGTCCACGCTGCAACCGGGTGACCTGCGGCTCGCGCACCAGTTCGAGGCGATCCCGGCGATGGCCGGGACGCTGCGGAGCGAAGCGGCGCTCGCCCGGCTGGCTGCCAGCCCGGCGGTGCGGCGCCTCGACGTCGAGATCGGCGGCATGGGCACGCTGGCCACGAGCGTCCCGCAGATCAACGCGGATCAGCGGCACGCGCTCGGCAATCTGGGCGCGGGGACCGTAGTGGGCGTGCTGGATTCGGGCATCGACAGCGATCACCCGGATCTGTCCGACGACATCGGGCCGCAGGCCTGCTTCGGCGACAACAACGGCGGCATCGACGGCGTGGGCTTCTGTCCGAACGGCAGCGATCGCCAGACGGGCGCGGGTTCAGCGGAAGACGATCACGGCCATGGCTCCCATGTGTCCAGCATCATCACATCGAACGGCACGTCGGCCTCGGTCGGCGTGGCCCCGGGGGCGAACATCGTGGCCGTCAAGGTCCTGAACAGCAACAACGCCTTCTTCGCCACATCGGAAATCATCGCCGGACTCAACTGGATCATCAACAACAACACCATGGGCCTGAATCTGGGCGTGCAGGTCATCAACATGAGCCTGGGCACGAATGCCCTCTTCAACTCGCCGTGCGACAACGCGGACGCGAACACGATGGCGATGGCGGCCGCGATCAACACGCTCCGCAACATGGGCGTGCTGAGCGTGGTCTCGGCCGGCAACAACAGCTCGGGCACCCAGATGCCGATCCCTGCCTGTGTGGCAAACACGATCTCTGTGGGCGCCGTGAACTCGACCGACGTCGTGGCCGGTTTCTCGAACAGCGATGCGACGACGGACGTCTTCGCACCGGGCGTCAGCATCGTGGCCTCGCGGGTGGGCGGCGGGACGGTCGCTCTGTCCGGTACGAGCATGGCAGCGCCGCACGTCGCCGGCTGCGTGGCGCTGCTCATCGAGAGCGGCGATGCGACGACGCCGAACGCCATCGAGACGCGTGTCGAGACGTCCGGCGTGCAGGTGACCGATGCCACGAACGGCCTGAGCTTCCCGCGGCTCGACTGCGCTCCGGCAGGCGGCACGATCATCATCCGCAAATCGACGACGCCGGCGGGTCGGACGGGGTTCTCGTTCACGGACGACATCACGGCCCCGAACTCCTTCACGCTCGATGATGGCCAGAGCAAGACGTTCGATGACGTGACGCCGGGCACGTACGCAGTGACCGAGGGTGCACCCGGCAGCTTCATGTCGCTGACGGGTATTTCCTGCACCGATCCCACGAGCAACTCATCGGTGAACCTCGGGACGCGCACCGCGACCATCAACGTGGCTGCGAACGAGACGGTCGACTGCACCTTCACGAACACCGACCAGGCGCCCACGGTCAGTGTCTCGCCCGCGAGCCAGACGGTCCAGTACAGTGACCACATCGCGGACATCACAGTGACCGGCATGGACTCCGATCAGGACGTGCTGACCGCGAGCTTCAGCTTCAGCAAGAATGCCGGCGCGTTCAGCGCCGGCCTGCCAGCGGGACTGTCCTCCACAGCGAACGGCTGCTCCACGAGCGGTGACGTACAGACGTGCACGTGGACGATCGACGGGACAGCCGGTGTCCCGGCGGGCACGTACACCATCCGGTCGACCATCACGGATGACGATGGCGACTCGGACTCGGAAGACGTAACCGTGACCGTCGACCCGGAGAACGCTTCGCTGTCCTTCGACGCCGGCAACCCGGTCGGCGTGCCGGTCGCGGCGCCAGGCGGCAACAGCGGCCCGTTCTCGCTGACCGTCCATGTCGAGGAGACGGAGCCGGATCTGGCCGTGGTCCAGGCCGCACCGGGCAACATCGCGAACGCGGTGGTGACGATGAACCTCGTCCCGGTCGGTCCGGGCGGCCCGGTTGCCGGCACGTGCACGCCGGTCGGTGTCACGGGGATCGGCTATGACCAGGTCCTCGAAGTGCGCTGCGACTTCGACGGCGTTCCCGTCAACACGTACGTCGCCGAGGCCACGATCAACACCGCGGGCTATTACGTCGGTGGCGGCGAGGACGTCGTGACCGTTTATGACGCGAGCCTCGGGTTCACGACCGGCGGCGGCTGGTTCTACTGGCCCGGCACGACGGAGCGCACGTCGTTCGGCTACACCATGAAGTACAATCCGAGCGGCAAGAACGTGCAGGGCAGCCTGCTGATGATCCGCCACCTGGCCGACGGCACGAAGTACCGCGTCAAGAGCAACGCGCTCGGCGGTCTGGCCATCGGCGGCAACGGCTTTAACTGGGCCACGTTCACCGGCAAGGCGACGTACCTCGAACCCGGCTGGGCAGATCCGGTGGGGAATTACTCGTTCGTGGTGTACGTCGAGGATCACGGTGTGCCGGGCGGCGCCGACCGGTTCTGGATCTCCGTGCGGGACCGGAACGGCAACGTGGTAGCCGCCTCCTCGATGAGCGCGCCGGCGACTGCGAACGCACAAGCCCTGATGGGCGGCAACATCGTGGTGCCGCACCAGACGGGCAAGAAGAACTGATCCGCAAGGGCCGGAGCGGCCCGCAGCATGCCGTGCCGGCGGCGGGCCCGCGAGCAATTGCGGCCCGCCGCCATGGCCCGCGTCACAGCGGCGCGGGCCGGGCCCTCAGACGCGGATGTTCTGGTTCAGCCGGAACAGGTTGTCCGGATCGTACTTCCTCTTCAGTGCGGTGAGCCTGTCCAGGTTCGGCCCGTAGGCGGAAGGGACGCGCGCTGTCTCGTCCGCCGGCATGAAGTTGACGTACACGCCGCCGGTCGCATGCGGTGCGGTGGCATCGAACAGGCTGCGCGCCCACCCGACCAGCGAGTCATCGCGGCCCGGGTCCTCCCAGCGCGTGTGCACGTTCATGACGTACTCGATATCCCGGTGCGGGTACGCCGTCGCGTCGGCCGGCACGCGATTGACCGCGCCGCCCAGGTGTGCGATGAAGATCTCGCACTGCGGTCCGGGCAGCCGGTTGGCGTACTCGATGATCGTGTCGATGGCGCCATCGCTGAGCTTCTTGAAGTCGTGCGACTTCCAGTAGTTGCGCGAGCCGGGCGTGAGGAGCGGGTCGAAGGCCTGCTGCCAGCCTGCGTACGGATGCGGCCCGACCACGTCCGCGATGGGGGTGCCGTAGGCGCGCAGGGGTGCGAGGACGCGCTCGCCTTCGGCATGATCCGCGCCTGCCCAGAAGGCCGCCAGGATGACGACTTCGCGGCCGTGCCATTCCGCGGGCAGGAACGGCAGCGGCGGCGCCTTGCGCAGCACGGTCCAGACCGACAGGTCGTCTGGCGCCGACGCCGTGAAGGAACGGAATTCGTGCAATACGTTCTTGGCGTCCTCGAACGGGTGCACGATCAGGCCGGACAGCACGGTCGGGCCCACGGGATGGAGCTGGAACTCGAACGAGGTGACGACGCCGAAATTGCCGCCGCCACCGCGGATCCCCCAGAAGAGATCCGGGTTGCGTGTCGCGTCCGCGGTCACGTGCTCGCCGGCCGCGGTCACGACGTCGGCGGACAGCAGGTTGTCGACCGTCAGGCCGTACCTGCGACTGAGCCAGCCGAATCCGCCGCCCAGCGTGAGGCCCGAGATGCCCGTGGTCGAGTTGATGCCCAGCGGTGTGGCCAGGCTGATGGCCTGCGTTTCATGATCCACGTCGGCCAGCGTACAGCCGGCTTCGACGCGTGCGGTGCGCTGCTTCGCGTCGATGCGGACCGACCGCATGGCCGAGAGATCGATGACCAGCCCGCCATCGCACGTGGCGTTGCCCGCGATGTTGTGACCGCCGCCGCGCACGGCGACGAGCAGCCCGTGCTCACGTGCGAAGCGCACGGCCGTGGCGACATCGGCGGGCCCGGCACAGCGGGCGATCAGGGACGGGTGCCTGTCGATCATGGCGTTCCACAGCGCGCGCGCCTCGTCGTAGCCGTCGGACGCCGGCGTCAGCAGGTTCCCGCGCAGCGCGCCTTCCAGGCCATCGATGGCTTCATCGGCAACGGCAACATCGTTTCCGTTCAATTCGCGCAGCATGAACTTGCTCACGGTTCCCTCCGGCGGGTCGAGGATTGGTCCACCATCAATGCGTCACGAAGGTCGACCACGCAAATCGGCGTGTCGAGAGATGCGCGCCGGATCCGTCGCTCACGGCGCGAACTTCGCAAACGACCGCGCTCGACCCCAGGCCCCCGGCGACCGCCGCGCCCCCGGAGGACCGGCGACCGGCAAGCCGTGGCGCGCGCACCGACCGGAGGCGAGACCGAGGGCGCGTCTGCGACCGTTCGCAGCGCGCCCTCTTCCGGGTCGGACCGGCCCGCCGTATTCTTCGGGGGACCGCCCGTCTCCCCGTCGAACCGGAGCGTCACCGTGATCCGAGCCACCATCGCCGGTCTCGCACTGGCCACCCTGGTCCTGGGTGTCGCCGTCGTCCCCACCAGCGCTCAGAGCAGGTCCGGCGATTCATCGGCGCGCATGCTGCGCATCGGCTTCGGCGGTGGCATGACGGTGCCGGTCTCCGAGACGTCCGATGCGCTGGATCGCGGCCTCCACGGGCAGGGCTTTCTGCTCGTCAACCTGGGCGGGCTGCCGCTGCGCTTCAATCTGGGCTACCAGCGCTTCGACGTGAAGGAAACGCTGTCGACTGCGGCGTCGGGGTCGACCAGCATCCTGAGCGGTGTGGCCGGCGTGCAGTTCGACCTCGTTCAGCTCGGGCCGCTGCGCCCCTACGTCACCGCCGGTCTGGGCGCGTTCCGCTTGAGCGATAACCTGGACGATGGCGCGCTCGTGCCGGACGGTGCGGACACGAACACGACGAAGTTCGGCATCGATGGCGGCGCCGGGCTGGCGCTCCGTCTGGGCCGGCTCGACGGCTTCATCGAGGCGCGCGTGCAGAACGTCTTCACCGAGGCCGGCCTCGTGGATGCCAAGTCGATCCGGTCGGTGCCGCTGACCTTCGGCATCCTGTTCTGACGGCGGTGATCAGTCGGTGCGGAGGGCGGTGAGCGGGTCCGTTCGCATGGCGCGGCGGGCGGGCAGCCCGGCCGCCAGCAGCGTGATCGTGAAGAAAGCCAGGACCGTGGCGCCCAGGGCGAGCGTGTCGACGACAGCGACGCCCAGAAACGTGCTGCGCAGCAGGAACCCGAGCCCGACCGCGCCCAGCGTCCCCACGGCCAGCCCGACGACCGTGGCCGGGACCACGGAGCGGAGCACGAAGCCGGCGACCCGAGTGCGTGACGCGCCCAGCGCGATGCGCAGGCCGATCTCACGCGTGCGGCGCCCCACCGTGTACGCGACGACGCCGTAGATGCCGATCGAGGCGAGCCCCAGCGCGAAGGCGCCGAACGCGGCGAACACGGACGCGAACCAGCGCAGGTCAGGCGCACCCGAGTCTCTTTCGATCTCCAGCAGCGAGCGGGCATCGCGCAGCACGACGTCCGGGAACGTCGATCGGAGCGCCGCGGACAGCACCGGCGCGAGCGCGTCGGGCGAGCCCGCGCCCGCCACGCGCGCCAGGATGCGGATGTCCCGCCCCTCGGCCTGACGGATCGGGACGTACATGTAGGGTTCCACCCGGATCCCGGACAGACCGCCCTCTCCCGTCGTGCGCCGATCGTTGACCACACCGATCACCGTGACGCGCTCTTCCTGCGGATCCAGCAGTACGGTCGCGCCGATCGCGTCATCGATCGAGTCGAACAGATCGCGCGCGACACGTTCACTCAGCAGCACGACGTCGGCCCGCTCTTCCTCGACGGCATCGAAGGTCCGTCCGCGCAGCACGGGCAGATCGAGCGTCGCGAAATAGTCGGCCGTCACGGCCTCGACGCGCGCCAGCACGGGCGGATCTGCCAGCGTCGGGCGCAGCCGCTGCATCCGCATGCGGCTCACGAGTGCGCTCCGCTCGACGCCCGGCACGGCCGTCAGGGTCGTGCCGAGCTCGGCGATGAATCGGTCCGTCGATCCGTCCGGCGCGCTCTCGGATCCGGTCATGGCGCGCAGCCGGTCGACCGCGTCGGCGGGAACGGCGCGCGTGGCATCGATCGCGAGCACGCGGTCACCCGCAGAGAAGCCCGGGTCGATGGAGCGGCTCTCGGACAATGCCCCCAGCAGCAGGGTGGCACCCGACAGCAGCACGGTGGCGAGCGCGATCTGGACCGTGACCAGCCCGCTGCGCAGTCGGCCGGCGCTCGCATCACCCGCGGACCGGACACCGGCCTCGTTGAGGCGCAGCGCGAGTGCGCCGCGCGTGATGTCGAGCGCGGGCAGCGTCGAGGACACGAGAGCGGCCGCGCCGGCCAGCACCACGATGTAGCCCAGCACGCGCACGTCCATCGACGCGTCGAACCAGAGTGGCAGCTGATCCATCGGGATCCACGCGACCAGCACATCGGTGCCCCAGGCCCCGACGAGCAGGCCCAGCCCGGCCGCCAGCGCGGCGGTGACCATGCCTTCGGCCGTGAGGTAGCGGATGATGCGCGCACGGGACGCCCCCAGCGACGCGCGTACGGCCAGCTCGTGGCGGCGCGCGGTGCCGCGGGCCAGCGACAGGTTGGCGACGTTCGTGCACGCGACGAGCAGGACCAGCCCGACGGCGGCGAGGATGATGAACACGAGCACATCGGCTTCCGGCTGGATCGGCGAAAGCCAGAGGCGGATCGGATCGTCAGCCCCGGCAGCGGGGGTCGTGCCCGTCGCGACCCTCGCCGTGAAGCCGTCGGTGGCCAGGGCGTGGAGCGCCTGCCGCCCGCGCTCCCGCGCCGCATCGCCCGGGAACCGCGCGACCAGCGTGAGGTTGCCGTCGACGAGGCGCGCTTCCGGATCGCCCAGCGGGACCCAGACCTCCGCGAAGTCGCGGAAGCTGAACGCCGCAGGCATGACGCCGATCACCGTGTGATCGGTGCCATCGATGCGCAGGGTCCGGCCGATTGCTTCCCCCGTCCAGTGCGCTCGGGCGAACCGGTCGCCGACCACGGCGAGCGGGGCGCCGGCCCGTGACTCGTCGACGGTGAACGCACGGCCGCGCACCGGTTGCACGCCCAGCACATCGAACAGTGTCGCGTCCGCGATCGCGCCGGGCACGAGCATGGGAACCGCGTTTTCGATCGAGACGACCAGGCTGCGCTCTTCGTAGCCGGCCGCCTGCGCGTTGCCGGCCAGGGCCGCGATCGATGCTTCGACGGTGGGCGGTGAGAAGCGGCCATCGCCGCGCTGCTGGAAACGCACGTCGAACAGCTGCGCCGGTTCCTCGTACGGCTGCGGCTTGAAGAAGACGGCATTCACGAACGAGAAGATCGCGGCGTTGACGCCCAGCCCGATGCCGAGCGTGGCCACGGCCAGGACGAGGAATCCGGGCGCGCGCCGCAGCGTGCGGGTCGCCGCAACCAGGTCGATCAGCCAGCCACGCAAGCGCCTCCTTCGCGTTCGTTCCCATGGGCCGTGCTCGATCCGGCGCCGCGACGCCGGCTCCGGCCCGATCTTCAGGGAAGAGCCGTGCCAGCGGCTTCCACGGTGGCGCAAGCATTGCACGGGCAATCGCTTCGCACCACGTGTGAAGCACGTGCCCGGGCGCGCCGGGTCCCGGCCATGGCACGCGCCGTCCCGCGCCCGGACAACGTCGATCCCGACCGGGGAGAAGAGTCCATGAGGAAGCGGTGCAACGCAACGATCGCGGCGACTTTCGCCGCGGGTCTGCTGATCGCCGGAGAGGCGGCGGCGCAGCGAGCGGGGCCGGGGACGCCGGCGGAGGGCCCGGCCGCGCCCGCCCTCGACCCGATGCTGGAGCGTATGTTCGCCGTCGGCGCGGCGCCGGGCATGACCGTCATCGTCGTGCGCGACACCCAGGTCGTCTACCGGCGCGGGTTCGGCTGGGCCGACGTCGAGGCCGGGCGCCCGTTCACGCCGGCGACCGTATTCTACATCGCGTCGACCACGAAGACGTTCACCGGGCTTACGGCCGCACTGCTCGAGCGTGCCGGCAGATTCCGTCTGCAGGCGCCGCTGTCGAGCGGTCTGCCCGGCGTCCGACTGCAGCCTCCGCTCGATCCCGACGCGATCACGCTGCAGGACCTGCTCACGCACACGCACGGCATCACCAACGGCGGGCCCGTCGTGTACCGGACCGCGTACAGCGGACAGCACACCGATGCGCTGCTCGTCGAACTGCTGTTCCGCCACGGGCCGGAAGCCACCGGCCGGGCGTTCCGTTACGGCAACATCGGCTACAACATCATGAGCCTGGTGATCAACGGGCTGGGCGAGCACTGGAAGGACGTGGAGCGGCGCCTCATCTTCGAGCCGCTCGGCATGACGAGCACGACGGCGCGGCTGTCCGAGGCCGACGCCAGCCGCCTGGCCATGCCGTACCGGCCCACGCCGGACGGACACGAGCGCGTCCGCTACACCAAAGGCGATGGCAACATGCATGCGGCCGGTGGGATCGTGACCAGCGCGGAGGATCTGGCGCGCTGGCTCGAGGTGCACATCAACGACGGCGTGCTCGATGGACGACGCGTCTTTCCCGCTGACCTCGTGCAGCGTGTGCGCGCGCCGCTCGCCACACAGGACGGAGAACTCGGCGGCATCCGCCGCCACGGCTACGCCCTGGGCTGGAACGTGGGCACGCTGGACGGAGACACGATCCTCGACCACGGCGGCGGGTTCCCCGGGTTCCGAACGAGCCTGTCGTTCATGCCGGGCCGGCGCATTGGCGTCGCCGTGCTCGTGAATGACGGATTCACAGGCGGGCCGCTGGCCGATGCGGTGACGCACTACGTGTACGACCGGCTGATCCGCGGCGCGTCGGTCGACGCGACGTGGGAAACGCGCATCGCGACGTTCCCGGACCAGCTGCGTCAGGCACGCGCCGGCATCGCGGCGGACCGGTCGCGCAGGGCCGCGCGACCGCAGACGCTGCCGCACCCGCTGGCTGCCTACACGGGCGTGTTCGAGAACGACGAGCTGGGCACCATGGAGTGGCGCGTGGTCGAGGGCCGTCTGTTCGTGACCGCGGGCCTCATGGCCAGCGAGGTCGAGGTCTACGACGGCGCGCAGAACCAGCTGCGCGTCGAGCTCACGGGCGGAGGCGAAGTCGTGGCGTTCGTCATGGAAGGCGGACAGGCCAGCGGACTGCGCTACGCCGGTCGGGCCTTTACACGCACGTCGCGGGACCGCGCACCGATGTGACTTCCGCTCCGCGCCGCATCGTCTATAATACCGCACCCCGATGCGGAACGGAGAGGCGGCAATGGTACGGAAGGGCAGCTGGTTTCTCGGACTCCTGCTGGTCACGGCGAGTCCGGGCTTCGCGCAACAGGTCACGCTGCACGGTCAGGTCAGGCCGCGCTACGAGTTTCGCGATCCGGCACCCGACGGCCGCGCGGACGAGTTCATCTCGATGCGCGTCCGCGCCGGGATCGAAGCCGCGCTCGCGAACGACATCGCCGTCTTCATCCAGCTGCAGGACGTGCGGCTGTGGGGCGAGGAAACGGGCACGGCCAGCGATTTCAGTGCCGACAACTTCGACCTGCATCAGGGGTGGCTCACGGTGTCGCGGCTGGGTGGCAGCAACGCGTGGCTGCGCGTGGGCCGCCAGGAGTCGCCGCTGGGCAACGAGCGCCTCGTCGGCACGGTCGACTGGCTGCAGCAGGCGCAGAGCTTCGACGGGGTCCGGCTGGGGACGACGGGATCGTGGGGCGAGGTGAGCGCGATCGCGTTCAAGATCGCGGAAGAGACGGCCGGCGCGACCGACGATCTGTGGCTGTTCGGCGGGTTCGCCACCCTGGACGCTGGCGGCGGCGACCTGGCCGCGTTCGGATTCTACGAGCGCACGCGCGGCGTGACCGGCGGCGACCAGGCCACAGTCGGCGGCCGCTACGAGCGCAGCCTGGGTCGCGTCGATGCGGCGGTCGAAGGCGCGCTCCAGTTCGGCACGCGCGGCGCGGCGGACGTGGCCGCGTTCCTGTTCGCGGCGCACGCCGGCGCGGACGTCACGGACCGGCTCCGGCTCACGCTGTGGTGGGACTACCTGTCGGGAGACGCGGACCCGACCGATGACGACGTGCGTGTGTTCAGCACGCTGTTCGCGACCAACCACAAGTACTACGGCTACGCGGACCTGTTCACGAACATCCCGGTGCACACGGCGGGTCGGGGGCTGCAGGACTTCGCGTTGAAGGCCACGTTGGCGGCGTCCGAACGCGTGGGCATCGATGCCGATCTGCACGCGTTCCGCTTCGCTGAGCAGCGCCGGCTGTCCTCGGCACGCGTGGGCGAGGAGCTGGACCTCACGCTGCGCTGGACGGTCCGTCCGGGGCTGGGCTTCACCGGCGGGTACACCCGCGTCTTCCACGCCGCCGGCCTCTCGGCCATCAACCGCCTGACCGAGGACATGGACTTCGCGTACGCGATGCTGAACGTGGCGTTCTGAGCGCGCCGCCGTTCAGCGCGCGCCGGGCCGGCGCACGGTCTCGCACGCGCGGTTCAGCCAGTTCCAGAAGCGTGAACAGCTGCCGTTGATCCGGTACACGATGGACTTCACGAAGGTGAACTGGAACACCGTGTTGTTCAGTTCGCCGAGCAGCTGGGCGCTGCCCTGCGCGGTCGAACCTTCCGCGACGATGTGCGTGAAGTCGAAGAACTCGATGATGGCCAGGCTGTCCGGGCGCATCGTGATCCCGCTCAGCGCCGTAGCCGTCCGATCGCCGAAAAGCGAGGTGTAGCCGGCGTCACGCTCCTGCTGTGTCGGCCCGGACAGCAGCAGATTGAGGGAAACGAGCAGCGGAGAGAATGTCGGCGCGATGGACCGCGACACGGGCTCGGGCCGGCCGTTGCGCGTGAAGTAGATGTCGACGCGGTCGACGGGCTGACGCACGGGCTCGGCCGGCGACTCGCCGCAGGCCGGCAGCAGTCCCGCGAGCACGAGCGCCATGGCACCGTTGCGCCATGCCGGCCCGGCACGCGTCACGAGGTGCCGCCGCATTCGGCCAGGTCGAACATGATGGTCTCCTCGGGCAGCCGCTCGCGCGCCAGCAGTCGCACTCTGTAGGTACCCGCGCTGCAGCCGTGCGCCCAGCGCACCTGCCACGTCGCATCCGGTCCTCGCTCCGCGATCAGCCGGATCTCCGTTTCAGGATCGTCATCCAGGGCCACCCGCGTCCAGCCCTCGGGGGTTCGGCGTTCGATGACGAGCAGCGGCAGCGCGCCGGGCGCGTGCGCTCCGGGCCGGTCATCCGTCCACCGGATGACGGCGGCCGCGTCGTCGACGGCATGCAGCCAGGGCGGACGGCGCGTGCGCTCCGGGTCCGGCGCGGCGCGCGGCAGGATGGCGCGCGCCGTGGTCACAGGGAACGGGAACGGCGACACCGTGGCGGGTGGCGAGGTCCAGCCGCCGGCGGCGAGCGCGCGGGCCAGGTCCACGATGACGCTCGTGTAAGCGGCCGCCGAAGCGGGCCCGTACAGTGTGGACGCGCCTTCGTAGTGCTGGTGCGCGTACTCCGTTTCGGTCGTCACGTAGTTGAGGTAGCCGTTGGCGATCCCGATGATCGCCGCGCGCGCGGGCGGGTCCGGCGTCGCGGCGGCAGCCGTGCGCAGCGCGTCGCGTAGCCGGGCACCGACCGTGGTCGTGGCCTCGAACGGGACCGTGGCGAGCAGCGCATCGCCGATGCGCAGCACCGTGAACTGCGCGGCCTCTTCGAAGGGGTGGTCGCCCGCGACCAGCCGTTCGATGAAGGAGGGGATCGTGCGTTTCGGGGAGCCGCACGCGCTGCCCGGGTCGACCGCGCTGCCGCCCGACTCGAAGCCGGCCGGGATCAGACCCAGGAGCCGGAACCCGAGCAGGCGGGTGCGGCCGGTCTCGGCGCCCGCCACGGTTGCCGTGCCGGTCCGGCCACGCGCACACAGGCCGGCCGGCGCATCGGCGCCGCGCAGCGGGACCATGCGGTAGGCGACACCCAGTCGCACATCGCTCGACAGCACGTCGTCGAGCGAGTCGAACAGCCCGCTCGCGGCATCGCCCAGTGCGCGACCGACGGCGATCGTGCGGGCAATGCCGTGGTCCACGCAGGCACGCGCGTCCTGGCCTGGCCCCGCGATCCACGCCTCTTCGCCGGGTGGTCCGCCACGGCCGGTCGGGCGGAACGCGCGGCGCAGGACGGGCGGATCGCACGCGCGGATCGAGTCGCGCGCGGGCAGCACATCGCCTTCCGCGCCGTTTCCGAACACGGCCACGCCGCGCGGCGTCCACTCGGGCATCGTGCCGTTCCGCGCGTCGATGTGGCGCTCGAGGACCCGCGCGGCGATGCCGTGCACGTCGGCGTCGAGCAGATCGTTCAGCGCCGGGATGCCCGTGCCATGCGCGGCGAACAGCGCGAACGCGCCGGCCGGCGCCGGGCGCGCCGCGCCGGTATCGACACGCAACAGGATGAGCGTCGGGTCGACGTGGCGATAGCGCTCGTCACGCAGCGAGTCCGGCGGAGCGTGGGCCGAGGGCAGCGGATGCGGATCTGCAGCGTGCGCCGCCCAGCTGCGGATCCGTGTAATGCCCCAGACGGGCCGTTCACCCCAGGCTGCTCGTGCCGGTCGAAGCGCCGCCAGCGCTTCGAGCGCCGCGCGCGCGATGCGCGTCGACAGGAACTCCAGGATGGCGGGATCGAAGCCGTCGACCGCGCTGCCGTAGCGATCGTACGATGCGTGGGCCGCGTAGTGCGCGGGCCCGGCGTGCGTGTGTGTCGCCGACAGGACGATCCGGTCGGCGCCCAGGCCTGCGCACGCGGCTACGCGCTCCGCGACGGCCCGGTGCAGCGCGGCGGAAACGAATCCGAGGTCTGCGACGACGAGCACGACGCGCTCGCCGCGCGCGTCCTCCAGGGCGGCGGCCCGCGCGTGCAGGCGCTGTCGGTAACCGCGGGTTGCACGACCCTCCGGCCCGTAGCCCAGCAGACCCGGTCCCGGCGGTGTGGTGATGTCGACGCGCGCGAAGCCGGCGCGGAAACCCGTTCCGGCGGGCACGGTCGGGCATGGAAGCGGCGGGCCCGGCTGGAACGGCGCGGGTCTGGCGCAGGCGAGCGCGATCAGGCCGAGTGCCGCCAGCGCCGGGGCGCGCCGGCCGGCCGTCATCAGGTCACGCGATCCGCGGCTGCGTTTCATCGAACCGACAACGATCCGCGCACGCTCGCGGTGAGTTCCCACCAGCCAACGTGCGTTCTGCTGCGCGCGAGCGGGTCCGTGCTGACGCGGCGCACGGCCGGGTCCCTCGCGAAGCGGTCGCGCCTGAGGAGGTGCAGAGCCAGCGGCAGCTTCGCCGATGGAACCATCGACACCAGGGCCCTCGCCTCCCAGTGGGTGAGTCCATCCTCGGTGAAGTACGCGTGGCGGGCCGCACCTCCGGCGGCCATGCCATCGCTCCAGGCCGCGGTGACACCCAGGAACAACGTGGCGAACGGCACCGCACGTGGCTCCGGAATGAGCGTGGCCGCGTATTCCAGGTCCGCCTCGTAGTACCGTCCGCCGATCTCGCCCACGTCCCAGGCCACCAGCGCGGAAGGTGTGAGGTGAAGGGAGCGACGCAGCGCGCCGTCGCGCAGCACGGCGCGGACCCGCAGTTCGCGCGTGTCGAATCCGGGGGGCAGATGTCCCAGCGGGCGCGCGTGCCTTCCGTCCCGAGCGATGAAGCCGAGGGAAGCGTCGACGTGGCTGCTCCTCGCAGCCAGTTCGAACCACGCCTCGATCTCACCCGGATCGCTGGCCAGCGAAATTTCGGCCGCGTCCGGCTCGCCCGGCTCGAACGTGCTCCACGCGCCGGCGCTGAGGAGGTAGCGTCCCCGCGCCACGCCGATCCAGGCGGCGGGCTGGAAGACGGGAACGTCGCTGCGCAGCAGGCCGCGCCAGACGTAGCGCGTCGCGAACGTGACGTCGACGCCCGCCATGATGCGCGCCGCAGGCTCAGGCGATCCCTGCGCCTGCGCCGGAGCGGCGCAGGCAGCGAGGCACACGGCTCCACACAGCCGGATGCGGGCCGTCGGGCCGGGGATCACGGGAGCGGCGTTACCGGCAGGGTCATCCTCCACGGCGGGTGCATCGGGCACGTCGCGTGGACGATGGCGAGCGCATCACCATCCTGCAACCGCCTCCGCTCGCCGTTGCGTCGTGCCTGCCGTACATTGACGGCATGACCGAGGCCGTGCCCAGATCCTGGTTCTCGCGGACGATCGACTTCTTCGAAGGTGGGCAGCCGATCGCGGTGCTCGAGCACGCAGTCCTGCGCTCGAGCCGGATCGTCGTGGGCGAAGACGTCTACACGATCCGCTGGCGGGGCGTGCTGCGCCGGAGCTACGTGCTGGAGGGAGAGACGCGTCTGCTGGCCGAGGCCACTGCCACACTGATCCCGCCGCGCTGCGAGGTGATGGCCGGTGACCGGAATCTGACCTTGCGCGGCGTGGGACTGGCGCGCCGGACGTTCAGGGTCTTCCACGGCGATCTCGAGATCGGCACGATCCGGCGCCGGTCGCTGTTCCGCCGGGACGTCGCCGTCGACCTGCCGGACTCGCTGCCCGTCCCGATCCGCGTGTTCCTGGCGTTCCTCGTGTACCGGTTCTGGCGCCGCCGGGCCCGCGCGGCGGGCTGACGCCGCATGGCCGTCCTCCGTCCACCGCGTCCCGGGATGCGAAGAGAAATGCTGCCTACGCTGATGCGGCGCGCGCTGTGCGCGCTGGGCGCCACACTGGCCATCGCCGTGCTGGCCGGGCCCGCGCACGCGCAGCAGCGGCCGCTGCGCATCTTCATTTCCGTCGACATGGAGGGCATCGGCGGCGTCGGGACCGGCGAGATGGCGAGCAGCAGCGGCAAGGACTACGCGACCGCGCGCCGCTTCATGACGGATGAGGTCAACGCGGTCGTGGCCGCGATCCTTCGACGCGGACCGGCCGAAATCGTCGTGAACGATTCGCACGGCGATCACCAGAACGTGCTGCACGGCGATCTCGATCCGCGCGTGACGTACGTGCAGGGCAGCATGAAGCCGTACGGCATGGTCGAGACGCTCGATTCGACGTTCGACGCCGCGCTGTTCCTGGGCTACCATGCCCGGGCGGGCACGCCGGACGCGTTCCTGGCGCACACCGGGTCCGGCATCGTGAAGGGCCTGTGGCTGAACGATCTCGAAGCGGGCGAGGGCGAGATGAACGCGGCTTTCGCGGGCGAGCGCGGCGTTCCGGTGATCCTGGCCGCGGGCGATGACGCATTCGTGCGCGAGTTCGGCCGCACCGTTGTTGCCGAGTTCGTCGTGACCAAGACCGCGATCACGCCGCAGTCCGCCAGCCTGAAGCACCCGCAGACCGTGCGTGACGAGCTGGCCCGTGCCGTGGACCGGGCGCTCGCCTCGCTGCCGAATGCCCGACCGCTCCGCCTGACGACGCCCGTCCGGGTGCGTATGCGCTTCGCCGACACGACCCGACCGCAGATGGTCGAAGCGATCCCGGGTGTCGAACGCCTCGATGGCTGGACCATCGCCTTCACCTCGCCGACCGTCGCGGAGGCGTACCGGCTGATCCGCTTCCTGTACCGGTTCGTCGCAACATGATCTACGACCTTGCCCTGATCAGCCACTTCGAGAACCGGCTGCTGCACGAGCGCTCGCGCACGCTGAGCCGGCTGCGTCGCGGTGCGCCCGAGCGTGGCCCGTCAGGCGCCGAGACCGTGGCCGACGAAGTGAAGTACTCGCAGCACCTGGCCGACATGGGACTGCAGGTGCAGGGCGAACAGACCGGCTTCCTGCTCGCCACGCACGGTGGCCAGCAGCTCGCCGAGATCGATGATGCGCTGCGCCTGCTGCACGCGGATCCGGCCCGCTTCTTCGCCTGTGATGCCTGCGGGTCCGGCATCGAACAGCCGCGCCTCGAGTTCCTGCCGTGGACGCGGCGCTGCGCCCGCTGCGCCCGCATGGCCGAAAGCAACTGAACGATTGCCGGACACGGAGCTTCCCTTGCCGCCGGACCAGGACCCCGACGTGCCCGACCGACCGCTGCGCTGTACGGGCGTGCGCGGCGCCATCACCGTGGATGCCAACACGGTGGAGGCGATCCTGTCCGGCACTCGGACACTGCTCAACACCATCGTGCGCGCCAACCGGATGGCGGTCGACGACATCGCCGCCGTCTTCTTCTCGACAACGGCCGACCTGAACGCCGAGTACCCCGCGCTCGCCGCCCGCCAGCTGGGCTGGACCGATGTCGCGTTCCTGTGCAGTCACGAGATGGACGTGCCGCACGGGCTGCAGCGCTGTGTGCGCGTGCTGGTCCTGTGGAACACGACGCGCGGCCCGCACGACGTCGAGCACGTGTACCTGGGCGAGGCGCGCCGACTGCGGCCGGACCGGGCTGGAGAGAAACACGGGCCGACGCTGCCGCGGCGGAGCGGCGCTGGCGCGGACGTGATGGCCCGGTCGACCGTGCACATCACCGGGCTGGGTCTGATGGGCGCCTCGCTCGCGCTCGCGCTGCGCGGACACGTGCGCACGATCCACGGGGATGACCGCGACGCGGACGTCGTGGCGCGCGCGCTCGAACAGGGCGTGATCGATGGGACCGGCGGCCGCGAGAGCGCCGACATCGTCGTGCTCGCGATTCCCGCGGACGCGATCCTGGCGCTGCTGCCGGCGCTGCGCGTGCGCGCCGGCGCGCTGGTCGTCGATCTGGGCAGCACGAAGGCCGCCATCGTGGAGCGCATGGGCAGCCTGCCTGCCGGGGTCGAGGCCGTGGGCGGACACCCCATGTGCGGACGCGCAGAAAGCGGCATCGAAGAGGCGACCGGCCTGCTCTTCCGCGGCGCGCGCTTCCTGCTCTGCCGCACGGCCCGCACCGGCGATGCGGCCGTCCAGCTGGCCGAGGCGCTGGTCCACGCGACGGGCGCACTGCCCATGTGGCTGGATGCGCAGCGGCATGATGCCGCGCTCGCCATCACCAGCCACCTGCCTCACCTGGTCGCGTACGCGCTCGCCGGGCTGGCCGGCACGGCCGCCGAACAGGACGCGTCGCTGCACGTGCTCACGGGCGGAGGCTTTCACGGCGCGACGCGGCTCGCCGCCTCCGATGCCGGCATGGTGCGCGGCATGCTGTCGACCAACGCCGAGCACGTGCGTGTCGCGACGGCGGCACTGCAAACACAGATGGAAGCGATCGCCGCGCTGCTCGATGCGCCGGACACGCTGCACGCAGCGCTGGCACGCAGCCAGCACGCGCGGCGCGCGTTCGGACCGACGATCCCGTGATGCGGGCGACGGACGGACGGACGCGTCGGCTGCGGAGGGGAAGGGCCGTGTGTTTCGCGCCCGTCGCGATGGCCGTGCTCTTCCTGGTGGGGACGGCCTGCGCCGACGTCAGCGCACCGGTGGCCGATGCCGCGCAGCTCTCGTTCGTGGCCGGCTCACCCGCGGGCACCGTCGCCCACGCGCTCGCCGTCGCGCCTGCCATACGGGTCCACGACGCCGAGGGCCGGCCGATCCGTGGCAAGCAAGTGACGTTCACGGTCGTGGCCGGTGACGGGTTCATCACGGACACGATCGCTACGACCGACGCGGACGGCGTGGCCTCCACGCGCTGGAGCCTGGGACCCGACGCAGCCGCCGCGCAGCGCCTGCGCGCCGCCGCCGATGGCCGCGAAGCACACTTCGAAGCGCGCGCCGCGCGGCCCGTCGCGGGCCGGACGTACTACGGCAACCGGCAGTACATCGAGTACATCGCCGGCGACCTGCCCATCGTGATCACGGCCCCGCACGGCGGGCTGCTCATGCCGTCCGCGATCCCCGACCGCACGTGGGGCATCACCGGTCGCGACACGAACACACAGGAACTGACGCGCGCCATCGCCGACGCCCTCACCGCACGCACGGGCGGCCGGCCGCACGTCATCATCAATCGACTCGGTCGGGTCAAGCTGGACGCGAACCGGGAGGTCGTCGAGGCCGCTCAGGACAACGCACTCGCCGGGCTGGCCTGGCTCGAGTTCCACGCGTACACCGATGCCGCGAAGCGCGACGTCGCGGCCCGCGTCGGCCGCGGATTCTACATCGATGTGCACGGGCACGGTCACGCGATACCCCGCCTCGAGCTGGGTTACACGCTGAGCGCTGCGGAGCTGGCCATGAGCGACGTGCAGATCGAGCAGACCGCGCTCATCGATCGCAGCACGATCCGCACACTCGTGCGTTCCGGATCGCGCGGCTTCGCAGAGGTTCTGCGCGGCACCTCCAGCCTGGGCGCGCTGTTCGAGGCCGCGGGCTATCCGGCCGTGCCATCCCCCGCCGCACCCGATCCCGGGGGCGCCGAGTACTTCACCGGCGGCTACAACGTGGCCCGCCACGGTTCGCGCAACGGTGGCCCCATCGACGGTGTCCAGATCGAGATCCATTTCCCCGGTGCGCGGGACACGGAGAGTAACCGTGCACGCTTCGCCGTCGCCGTCGCCGCCGTGCTGGAGGCGTACATGGCGACGCACTACAACTTCGACCTCCGTACCCTGCGCACGCAGACGCATGCGGCGGATGCGTGGCCCGCCGCGACCTTGCCCGGGCCGGTGCGGATGGGCATCGTTCAGCCGTTCTGAGTTCCGGGAGACCCATCATGACGATCGACCGACGCCGCTTCCTCGGCGTGGCCGGCGCAGGCGGCGCCCTCGTGGCCGGCGGCGGCCTCGACGCCATCCTCGGCCGCCCCATCGACGCCTCACCGGCACCGCGGGCACAGGCGCCCGCGCAGGCGGGTCGCGCGCCCGACGTGCTCGTCATCGGCGCCGGCGCGTTCGGCGGCTGGACCGCGCTGCACCTGCGCCGCATGGGCGTGAACGTCACGCTCATCGACGCGTTCGGACCGGGCAACTCGCGCGCGACGTCCGGCGATGAGACACGAGGCGTGCGCAGTTCTTACGGCTCGAATGCGCTGTGGATCCGGCTGGCCAACGAGGCGATCCGGCGCTGGAAAGCGTTCGACGAGGAATGGTCCAGGCCGACGAAGGCGCGACTCTTCTACGATACGGGCGACATCATCCTGCGGCCCGCGTGGGACAACAATCAGCGCGAGACGATCCGCAACTGGGATGCGCTCGGTGTGCCGTACGAGCTGCTCACGGTCGAGGAGGTACGCTACCGCTGGCCCAACATCCGCACCGACGGCATGCGCATGGCGCTGTACGAGGCCAGCGCCGGCGTGGTCCGCTCGCGTCGGGCGTGCGAAGTCGTCTGGGAGGTCTTCCGCCAGGCCGGCGGCGAGACGGCCATCGCGCGCGCGGCCCCCGGCCGGCGCGCCGGCGACCGCCTGCTCGACGTCGCGCTCGAGTCCGGTGGCACCATGATCGCCGGTCAGTTCGTGTTCGCGTGCGGGCCGTGGCTGCCCAAGCTCTTTCCGGATACGCTGGGCAACCGCATGCGCATCCCGATGGGCAGCGTCTTCTACTTCGGC
>JBFFZF010000041.1:0-27338 GCA_041568755.1 Longimicrobiales bacterium
CGGCTCTTCTTCTTCGACGCGCGCACTTCGGCGCTGACCCGCGTGCACGACGCGGCCGGCGCGCGCGCGTACCTGACGGGCCGGCCGGACCCGGACTGCCCACCCGGCCAGCCGGGCTACGGCACGGCGATTCTGCCGCAGCCCTGACCTCTCCGCGCCGGTTGCCGGAGCATGGCCACGGAAACGTCGTAGGAGTCCCACAAACTGCCGTTCACGACGTTCGAGTTTCTGCGCGCCGAGCGCGCGATCACGTTCCGCGCGGGCCGTCGGCAGTTCGACTGCAACATCCGCAGTTGCGCGTGAACCGTCGGCGACGCGCTGTACGACCGGCAGCCGTACGTGCTGTCGCCGGACCCGGCATGGGAAGGGACTTTGCCTGCTCATCCAATTCCCCGACTGGCCCGGCGCCATCCCCGCCGTCGCGATCCTCGGCGCCGTCTTCGGAGCCGATCCTGATCCGCCTTCCCCCTTACCCTCCCCCTGAAACTCTCCCTCTCCCTCTCCCTCTCCCTTGCAGTCCAACCATTGACACACCCCCCGGTGTCACTTAAATAGACATCGTCGACTCGATAGACACCGCACCAGGGAGAAACCATGGCGCCCGGAGCTGCGCTGGGAGAACTGGAGTACCTGGTCATGCTGGCCGTGATGCGGCTGCGCGGGGAGGCGGGCGCGGTCGAGATCCGGGAGGAGCTGCGGGTGCGGGCGCGCCGGGCGGCCTCGCGCGGCACGATCTACGCGACGCTGGACCGGCTGGTACGGAAGGGGCTGCTGGCGTGGGAGACGGAGGCGGTCACGCCGGAGGGTGGCGGCATCCCGCGCCGGCTGTACGGCGTGACGGCGGAGGGCCGTGCGGAGGTGCGGCGTTCGGCCCGGGCGATCGAGCGGTTGTCCGAAGGCCTGTCGCTCACATGAAGACGCATCCGCCGGGCTGGTTCGAGCGCCTGCTGCGTCGTGCGGGCGAGGGCACGAGCGTGGGGGACAGTGCGGCGGGCGACCTGCGGCGCGAGTGGCAGGCGTGGCGGGCGGCGCACGGCCGGTGGCGGGCAGATGCCCGCTACGCGTTCGAAGCGTTGCGCATCGCGCTGCGTCTGCACGTGTCGCGCTGGCGCGGAGGCCGCAGCAGGTACGGCGAGGACCCGCGCGGGCGGACGTGGGCCACGTGGTCGTACGATCTGCGTTACGGCGCGCGCGCGCTGCTGCGCTCGCCAGCGTTCACGCTGGGCGCCGCGTTCACGTTCGCACTCGGTATTGGCGCGACGACGGCGATTTTCGCTGCCGTGCGGGGTGTCCTGCTCGAGCCGCTGCCGTACCCGGACGCGGACCGGCTGTACACGATCGAAGTCAACACGGGCGGCGAGGGCTGGTACGGCAGCTCGATCCCGGAGTTCCTCGATTACGAGACGTCCATCGACGCGTTCGAAGCCGTGGGCGGATGGTCGTCGGGCGATGTGACCGTGGGCGACTCGCTGGCGCCGGTCCGCGTGCGCGCGGCGTTCGCTTCGGCATCGCTGCTTCCTCTCCTGGGCGTGCAGCCGGCGATGGGCCGGTTCTTCACGCCAGAGGAGGAGACGCCATCGGACAACCGGTACGTGGTTCTGGATCACGCGCTGTGGCACGACGCCTACGGTGCAGATCGCGAGCTGATCGGCGCCACCGTGCCGCTGTTTGGCGTCGATTACGTGGTTGTGGGCGTGATGCCGGAGGGTTTCGTTTTCCCGGACCCGGCGGTGCGTGCCTGGTTCCCGTTCGGCATGAACCGCGCCGATCCGCCGCCGCGCAACAACCATTTCCTGCGTGTGGTCGGCCGGCTGCACCCGGGTGTCACGGCGGAGCGGGCGGCAGACCAGCTGGCGGCGTACGCGGCCGGGGCGCGGGCCGACTTCCCGGAGATCTACAGCGAGCGCGGGTTCCGTGCGCGGCTGCAGTCGCTGCACGATTCGGTCGTCGGCGACGTCCGCTCGCCGCTCACGCTCCTCATGCTGGCGGTCGCGCTCGTCCTCGTGATCGCGAGCGTGAACGTGGCGAGCCTGTACGTCTCGCGGGGCGAGTCGCGTCGCCGCGAGCTGGCCGTGCGGGCTTCCTTGGGCGCGACGCGCGGCCGGATCGTACGTCAGCTGGTCACGGAGAGCATGCTGCTGGCGTCTGCGGGTGGTGTGGCCGGGATCGGCATCGCCTCCATTGCGGTCGGCGCGATCCGCAGGCTGGCGCCGCCGGCCATGCCGCGCGTGGATCTCATCCGCATGGGCGCGGAGCCGCTCGCGCTCGCGCTGCTCTTCACCCTGCTGGCCGGCGTGCTCTTCGGTATTGCGACGGCGTTGCGTCTGCTCCGGCACGGTGGGGACGAGGGCATCGTGCGTGCGGGTCGCGGCGTCGTGGCCCGCCGCGCCGGCCGGCGCGTGCGCCGCGGCCTCGTGGTCGTGCAGGTCGCGCTGGCGTCGGTCGTGGTCATGGGGGCGGGCCTGATGATGCGGACGCTCGCACAGCTCCGCTCCGTCGATCCGGGGTTCCGCGCAGCCGGCGCGGTGACGCTGACGATCAGTCCGTCGTTCGCGCGCTATGCCCAGCCGGAAGCGCGCGTCGCGATCTGGGATCGTCTGACGGAGAGCATCGCCGGGATCCCGCGCGTGACGGCGGTCGGCGCGACATCCGCGCTGCCGCTGACGGATCAGTACGACAACCTGTCGATCCGCGTCGAGGGGCGCGTCACGACCAGCATCGGCGATGCGCCGGACGGGCGCGTGCAGCGGGTCACGCCGGGCCTGTTCGAAGCGCTGGGTCTGCGGCTCGTGGCCGGCCGCACGTTCACGGCTGCGGACCGCGCGGACGCGCACCCCGTCGTCGTGGTGAGCGAGACGTTCGCGCGCCAGTTCTGGCCGGGTCAGGATCCGCTGGGCAAGCGGATGCGCGTGTTCGCCGAAGGCTACCCGTGGCTGGAAGTTGTGGGCGTCGTCGCCGATGTGGCGCACGCCCGGCTCGACCTGGCCGCCGCGCCGATGTGGTACGTGCCCCTGGCGCAGGCACAGAACGCGTACGGCACGCCGCTCCAGCTGTACGCCGTCGTGCGCACGGCCGGTGACCCCGCGGCCGTCGTTCCGGCGGTGCGTGCGGCCGTCGCGTCCGTCGATCCGACGGCGCCCGTCTCGCGCGTCCGGTTGCTCGAGGACCTGCTCGGCGAATCGCTCGCCGTACGCAGCTTCACGCTCGATCTGCTGCGCGCCTTCGCATTCGTGGCCCTGTTCCTGGCGTTCATCGGCGTGTACGGCGTGGCGATGCTGTCCGTCGCGGAGCGCCGCGCCGAGATCGGGCTGCGCCGGACGCTGGGCGCGGGCCGCCGCTCGATCGCACGCCTGGTGGCCGGCGAGGCGCTGGTGACGGTGGCGATCGGGGCGGGAGCCGGGCTCGTGGCCGCGGTCGCCGCGGCCCGCTTCATCGAGGCGTTGCTCTACGGAGTGGGCACCGCGGATGCTCTGACGCTCGCCGCCACGGCGCTGCTGCTCGGGGTGACGGCGCTGATTGCCGCGTTCGTGCCGACGTGGCGCGCGCTGCGCATCGAGCCGCTCACGTCGCTGCGCGCAGGGGAGTGAGTCGGCGCCGGCGCCAGGCCTTCAGCCGGCGCGCCGCATGGGCAGCGTGCTCCGGCCGACGACGTCGTAGTAGGAGCGCAGCCCGCCGCGCCGGAAATCCTCGACGAACGAGCGGATCGGCTCGACCAGCTGCACGGAGCGGTGGCCGGAGACTGTGGCGGGGTGCAGCCAGCCGCGGTTGAAGTAACTCCGGATGATCACGCTGTGCTCATCGAACGGCAGGCCCGCGACGGTCTCGGCGAACGCATCGAACGTGTAGCCCTGCATCAGGTACTGCTCGACGTTGGACGTGTAGAACACCGAGACATGCAGGCCGCGGTCTGCGATCTCGCGACCGACGGCCGCCAGCGCGTGCGGCCCGGCCAGGTCACCGACGACCGGGATGATGAGGTTGCGCTGCTCGAGGTCCTTGAGGAAGCGGAAGCGCTCCTCGCTGCTCAGGTAGTTCCGGTGCACGCCATCCAGATCGGTCTCGAGCAGCAGCTGCCGGTACGTGGGGAACCAGCTGAACCGGCCACGGTTCGAGTAGCGGATGTCGAGGCCCTGGTAGACGAACGCGCGGTGGATCGCGCGGATCGTCGCGAGATCATCATCGGACAGACGCATCGCGTAACCGCGCACCGCATCGGCAACCCGGTCGGCCGCATCCTCGAACAGCCGCACCGTAGCCTGCACCGAGTCGATGTACGTGACGAGCGCGCCGATATCGGCATCGTCCCACGGCTCGAGATGGCGGGGCGTGGGCTTGCCGAAGAGCAGGCACAGGTACTCGAGCCGGTTGCGCGCGTTCTGGAACAGCGCCTTGAAGAGCAGGTGGTGTAGCAGGTTGTCGCGCCGGATGTCGATCATGAACACGATCTCCGGCCGGACCTCCGCGATGTAGGAGAAGCTCTGGTCCGGGCCCACGCCGACGTACGCACCACCCGCGACGCCGTACGCGTGCAGCGCGGGCACCACGTGCAGGTACGAGGTCTCGTTGGAGACCAGGTTGTCGCTCGGGAAGTAGCCGCCCGCCTCGGACAGCCGGCTGGAGAGCGCCGCGAAATCGGCGGCAGCGAGCCCCGGCGTGGCCGCCGGCGTAGCCGTGCCCTGCGGCGTGCACGCGAGCAGCAGCGCACCGAGCAGCGGCACGATCCGTCTCGAGTTTGCCAGTGCGCGGGCGTCGGGCAAGCAGGACCTCCACGGTGCGAGCCGGTCCGATGCGACCGACCGCAGGTCGGCAACCGGTCGGCCCGGGTTCCGCACGTTCGCGCCCGGGCCCGGCAGGGTCAAGGGTTCGCGCCTCGACGCGGCGCGATCCGGTTCCGTAGGTTGGGGGCGTGTACCCCTCGAGAATCGGAGTCGTCCCGATGCGCAGCACGATCATCGCGATCCTGGCCATCCTCTCGGCCGCGTCGTCGCCCGCGGCGGCGCAGTCGATCCGCGGGTTCCCGTCCAGTCTGCTCGCCGCGCAGCGTGCGCGGGAGGCGCAGGCCTGGGCGGTGCCGAGTCCGGACACCCTGCGCGATCAGATCCGCATCCTGAGCGAGGAGCCGCACCATGCGGGCGCGCCCGGCTCGAAGCGCGTCGCCGATCTGCTTCTGGCCCGCTTCCGCTCGTACGGTCTCGACGCCCGGCTCGAGCGGTTCGAGGCGCTCATGCCGTACCCGGTCTCGCGCACGGTCGAGATGGTCGCGCCCGAACGCTGGGTCGCGACGCTCGCGGAACCGCAGATCCCGGAGGACAAGGACAGCGGTGACGCGGGCCAGCTGCCCACGTACAACGCGTACTCACCCGACGGCGATGTCACCGGCGAGCTGGTCTACGTGAACTACGGCACGCCCGAGGACTATGCCGTCCTCGACAGCCTGGGCATCAGCGTGCGCGGCCGCATCGTGATCGCGCGCTACGGCCGGTCCTGGCGCGGCATCAAGCCCAAGGTTGCGGCGGAACGCGGTGCGATCGCCTGCATCATCTACTCCGATCCGCGCGACGACGGCTACTTCGTCGGTGACGTGTACCCGGCCGGCCCGATGCGCAACGAGACCGGCGTCCAGCGCGGCAGCGTCATGGACATGCCGCGCTACCCCGGCGACCCGATGTCGCCCGGCTGGGGCAGTGTCGAGGGCGCGCGCAAGCTGCCCATGGGCGAAATCCCGACGTTTTCGCCGATCCCCGTGCTGCCGCTCTCGTACGGCGATGCGCTGCCACTGCTGCGCAACCTGGGCGGACCCGTCGTGCCCGATGCATGGAAGGGCGCGCTGCCCATCACGTACCACGCCGGCCCCGGCCCGGCCCGGGTGCGTGTCGCGCTGCGCTTCGACTGGCAGGTCCGGCCCATCTGGAACGTCGTGGCGCGCGTGCCCGGCGCGCGCTGGCCCGACCAGTGGGTGATCTTCGGCAACCACCACGACGCGTGGGTCAACGGCGCCGAGGACCCGATCTCCGGCATGGCGGCGCTGGGCGAGGCGGCCCGTTCGGTGGGTGCGCTGCTGAAGACCGGCTGGCGGCCGGCGCGCACGCTCCTCTTCATCGGCTGGGACGCCGAGGAGTGGGGGCTGCTGGGCTCGACCGAGTGGGCGGAGCACCACGCGGCCGAACTGAAGGAGAAGGGCGTCGCCTACATCAACAGCGACACGAACAACCGCGGCTGGCTGATGGCCGGCGGTTCGCACTCGCTCGAGACGTTCGTGCGCGAGATCGCGCGCGATGTGCCCGACCCGAAGAGCGGGAGCAGCGTGCTGGACGCGTGGCTGGCCCGGCAGCGTGCGCAGCAACGCGGCGCGACGGCGGCCGGCGAAGCGGGCTTCTCGATCAGCGCGCTCGGCTCGGGCAGCGACTACACCGCGTTCCTCGACCACCTGGGCCTGGCCTCGCTCAACCTGTCGTACGGCGGCGATGGCACGGCCGGGATCTACCACTCGATCTACGACACGTTCGATCACTACCGCCGCTTCATGGACACGACGTTCACGTACGGCGTCGCGGAAGCCCGCACGCTGGCCGCGGCGGCGCTGCGTCTGGGCGATGCGCCCGTGCTGCCGTTCGAGTTCGGCGCCGTGGCCACGACGTACCGGCGTTACGTCGACGAGATCGAGCGGGGCGCTCGGGCGCAACCCGCGCTGGCCGCGCTCGATCTGTCCGCCGTACGCGCGGCGCTGGATCGCGTGGCCGCCGCCGCACAACGGTGGGAGACCGCGTACGCCGCCGGCATGGAGCGGCTCGGCGCCATGACGCCGCGCACACTGCAGCAGCGCGCGCGCGAGCTGGCCGCGGTCAACAGGCTGCTGTATCAGACGGAACGGTTGCTGACCGACGAGGCCGGACTCCCGGACCGCGCGTGGTTCCGGCACCTCATCTACGCGCCCGGCTTCTACACGGGATACGGTGTGAAGACGATGCCCGGCATCCGCGAGGCGGTCGAGGACGTGCCGGACCTCGCGGTCGCGCGCGCGGAGGCCGAACGCGTCGCCGCCGCACTCGGACGTTACGCTGCCCGTATCGAGGAGGCGGCCGTCGCGCTCGACGGCATCCGCTGAACCGGGCGAATCGCGGGCGCGCGACCACGCGTGCCCGTGCCGCCACGTCCGGTGTGCGAGGGAAGGCTTGACACGGGCGCCAGCGCCCCGGAGTCTGTCGTCCGTCGATCCGACCCCGGCCTTTCCCGAGGCAATGCGAGGCGCCGTGCAGAAGCGCGATCCGACCGACGGTATCGAGGCGACCGGCGGCCGGCCCACACCACCGCACCACCGGAGGCGCAGCTTCACCATCCTCGGCCGCCTCGCGCAGGCCGTGCGCGACCAGAACTGGACGGCCATCGCGGTGGAACTCGCGATCGTGGTCGTCGGCGTGTTCCTCGGCATCCAGGCCACCAACTGGAACGCTGTGCGGGAGGAGCGGGGAGAGCAGCGCTCGATGCAGGTCCGGCTGCGCAGCGACTTCCAGCGGATGTCGCAACAGATCCGTCAGTCGAAGGCGAACCACACGCAGGTGATCGAAGCGCTGCACACACTGACAGAAGCCATCGCCCGCGGTGCGGCGCTGCCGGAGGAGGACGAGGCCATCCGGCGGGCGCTCGGCTTCGGCTTCAGCTATCAGCCCATGGCGAACCGCTCCGCGACGTTCATCGAGCTGTCGTCGAGTGGCCGGCTGGATCTCGTCGCCGATGAAGAGCTGCGCGGCGTTCTCGTCGAGCACGATCGCAGGGCGCAGCTCACCCGCTTCAACCTGGAGCAGATCCGCAACTACATGCACACCGACATGCCGAAGCTCAACGCGTACAAGGAGCTCGGCCCACTCACGCGCGACGAAGACGGCGAGATCGTCCTGAGTCCCGTCACCGGCTACGACATCGCGGGCATGGCGGCGGACAGGCCGTTCCGGGACGCGTTGGAGCTGCTGCTCGAAATGCAGATGTGGGTGCTCCTGAACATGAACGCCGAGCAGACCGAGATCGCCACGGTCTGTGCCCGGCTGCGCTGTGAGGACGAATGAGGCTGCGCCGCATTCTCGAGCACATCCGCGACCAGAACTGGACGGCCGTCGGGATCGACTTCGTGATCGTGGTCGTGGGCGTGTTCCTGGGCATCCAGATCGGCAACTGGAACGAGGCGCGTATCGACGCGCAGCGGCGGGAGCAGATCGTGGATGCGCTCGTGACCAACCTGAGCGATGCGATCGCCGTGCAGGAGCGGTTCGTCGCCGAGATCGAGCGCGGTCTGTCCGAGTGGGAGGCGGCGTTCGCGCGCGGCGAGCGGCCCGCGCCCTTCTACTACCGTATCGATGGCTCGGACACGGCGCCCGACACCTGGTCCACGTTCGAGCAGATGGAGCTCACCGACCTCTTCGACCCCGTCACGCTCTTCGATCTCACGTTCTTCTACTCGGAGCTCGATGGCGTCGGTCGGAAGTACGTGCGCTACGTCACCTTCGTCGAGGATGAGGTGCTCCCGGCGCTCATCGCCGGAGCGGAGACGTTCTACGACGGCGACGGACGGCTGCGGCCGCGCTTCCGCGCCAGCATGGACCGGTTGCGGGACTACCAGCAGGAGACCCGCCGCCTGACCCAATGGGCGGAGTGTCTGGTTTACCGGCTCGACGCGGACCGGACGTTCGAGGAGAATTGCCGGCGCGCCGGGTTCCAGCTGGATGGCGCGGCAGCGGCCGCGCGGGGACCGGAGGGTGCGCCATGATCCTCCGCCGCATCACCCAGCACGTCCGCGAGCAGAACTGGGCGGCCATCGGCATCGACTTCGTGATCGTCGTCGTGGGCGTCTTCCTCGGCATCCAGGTGCAGGAGTGGGCGAGTGCACGCGCGCAGGCGGAACAGCATCACCGGTACTACGACCGCCTCCATGCGGACTTCGCCTCGATCCGCGACCGGATCGACAGCCACCTCGCCACGTTCGAGCAGGTGATCGCCGGCGCGGAGTACGTTCTCGAACTCGTACGCCTGCCCGACGCACAGTTCCGGGAGACGGGAATCGATGGACCCCGGTTCGAAGCCGCCCTCGCCCTGCTGACGGTGCAGCGGATCCCGCCCGGACGGTCGGCGACTTATGTGGAGATGTTGTCTGCGGGCCAGCTCAGCAGCCTGCGCGACGCCACGCTGCGCGACCGGCTGGCCGAGTACGATCGCATGTCGGAGATCCATCTGGAGGTCTTCCGGGCGACGCAGATGAACAACAGCAGCCAGACGCCGATCGTCTACCGCCACTTCAAGGTCGCGACCGTCCAGGATCCGGACATGATGTCCGGCATCCGGAACCGCGTTCTTGGCTACGATCTCCAGGGCATGCGGAGCGACCCCGAGTTCGAGACGGCGGTCATGATCCTGCACCAGAACACGCTCAACAACCTTGGCGTGAGGAGACGGGAGAGCCACCTGACTGCCGAGATCCTGCAGCTGCTGGCGGCGGAGGAGGCACGCTGATCCAGCGCCGCCGCCCGCTTCGGACGCGCTGCCGGCGGCTCGGATGGGTTGGGATGACTGGCTCCTCCGGCGGGCGGCATGACGTGAAGACGTCCCCGGAGCCCCGGTTGCGGCGCGTGGGGTAAACCGGACCCCTCAGGTGGACGTCAGCTCGAGCCCGGCAAGGGACGCGTCCGCCGTGGGATCGCTTTCACAGCGTTTCGCGACGCGGTCCGTGGCTCACCGGATCACGGACCGGACCCGGCTTCACGCCCTGGCCGGTGTCGAAGTTCTGACAGCGGACGCAACGCAGGTTGCAGCGCGAGAAGGTGGCCAAGTCGCATGTCAGGGCGCCGGCGGCGGGAGCGACGGCGGCCGACGCCGGGCCGTGAACGAGCCCGAGCCGACGTTGCCGAACGTGACCGTACCCTTCAGCTCGTCCGCGCTCTCGATGGTGCCCTTGTACACGACAGCAAGCGTCTGGCCCTCGGCAGAGACGGTCAGCTCGAGCGTGAACTCGCGGCCCGTCACCTTCCCCTTCATGTCGGCCTCGCCGAAGATCTGCGACGAGTAGCGGCCGCTCAGCGAGTCGCCCTGCTGGCGCAGGACGACACCGGGCATGCCGGAGCCGGCATCCGTGGTCACGTTGAACGTCCAGCTGCCGGTCAGATCGACGCGCCGTTCGGCCTGCGCGTGCACGGGTGCTGCCGCGACCAGCGCGCCGCCGGCGGCGAGGAGCGTGGCGCACAGGAGAGGCAGGATACGCATGACAGGCTCCGCGTTGCGGGACACGGGTGCCCGGCTCGCGCCGGACCTTCATCCAAGTGGCGGTGCGCAGCGCACGCCGTCAAGAGCTCCGTGCACCCGTGGCACCCGCGGGTCGGGCGCTTGTGAAATGGGTGCCGCGGCGACAGCTTCTCGTCATGCGATATCGGCCATCGATCGTCCCCGGCATTCTCGCCCTGAGTGTCCTGAGCGCGTGCGCGGAAGCGCCGACAGCGCCCGGCTCCGATGACCTGCTCGAGACCCTCACGGTCCTGGGCGAAGCGTCGCTCGGGGCGGCGCCCGGACAGGGCCCCTCGCTGCTGGACGCGCTGCTCGAGCGCGCGATCGCGACCGTCGCGAAGGAGAAAGGCGAGCCGGCCGTCACCGCGCTCACAGCCGAGTTGCGCCGGCTGGCGCTCACCGCGAAGCAGGCGCGCGAAGCGGGTGACAAGGAGGCGTTCCTGAAGTCGATGGACGCGGTGCGCACGGAATCGGCCCGCATCGTGATCGCCGTGCTGGGGGAGTCGGCGCTGAAGCTCGCGTTCACGACGGCGGCAGACCGGTCCGCACACCTGGCGCGGGCCATCGCGGAGGCGGCAGCACAGGGACGCGATGTAACCGCACTGCGCAAACGGCTCGAGCACGCCGAAACGATGCTGAAGGGCGCGCACGAGGCGCTGCGTCGCGGCGATGCCGTGACTGCGCTGCGTCTGGCCGCGGAAGCGTCCGACGTGCTGCGCCACGCGAAAGTCCCCGCGCCGGCTGCGCCGGCCGCTTCATTGCTCGATCAGCTGCTGCACCGGGCGATCACGACCGTTCACCAGGCCGGCGGCGACGCTGCGGTCGCGAACCTGACCGCCGGTCTGCGTGCATTGCACGAAAAGGCGAAGGCCGCGAAGGAGGCCGGAGACGCAGAAGCCGTGCATCGGCTGCTCGATGGCGCACGCACCGAGAGCGCGCGCATCGTCGTCACGGTGCTGGGTGAGGCCATCGTGCCGCAGGTGCTGGGCGATGTGATGCAGAGGAGCGCCACGCTGCGTCAGCGGCTCGCCGACGCGGGTGGCCACGGCAAGGATGTCGCCGGCCTGGTGAAAGCCCTCGATCACGTGGACGCGGCGCTGAAAGCGGCCCGCGCCGCGCTCGACGGTGGCGCCATCGTGCAGGCCCTTCGACTCACCGCCGACGCCGCGGATCTGCTCGCGAAGATCGGCTGATCGTTCGCCGCGCCGCGGGGCCGTTCGTCCGCGGGACGGCGGGCCGGGCGCGCGCATCGAGAAGCTGCTCGCGCAGTTCCTCGAGGCCACGGTACAGCAGGTTCCTGGCCCTGCCGGGGCTCGACGCCATGGCAAGGGCGATCTCATCGAGGCCCCGTCCCATGAGGTGCAGCTGCACCGCGGGTCGCCGGGCCGGCGAGACCCGCTCCAGGGCGGTGGCGAGCACGGCAATGAGGCGCTCCTCATCGAGCGCCGCAGAGCCCGTCCGGTCGGGGATCGACAGATCGTCGAGCGGCATGCCCAGCCGGGCCCCCTCCGATCGTCTGCGCCGGACCATGTCGACCGCGGCCGAAACGGCCGCGCGGTGCACGAACGCGGCCGGGGAACGCGGCCAGCCGCCTGCCCGTTTCGTCGCCCGCCACAGTCTCAGTCGCACGTCCTGGACGAGTTCATCCATGGCGGCCGCGCCGATCCCGTAGCGCGCCGCCGCCCTGCGCACGTGGCGGTCACACTGCGCCAGCAGCGTATCCAGTCCATCCGGATCGTCCGGGGAGATTTCCGATGATCCCGGTCTGTCGTAACCCTGCATCGGGTAGACGGACGCTCGTCGGGTTCAAGGGTTCTTGCGTCGGGCGCCGGTGAGATCCGGCACGTCCAAGATAGGGATGCGTGGGCCGGCCGGTAAGGTCCTGGTCGCGATGGCCCGGCGGGTCCGGGTCGGGGTGGAGCGCCAGCCTGCGTCCACCCCCGACCCGGGGTACCGCCCGCCGATCAGGGCTGGCGGGTGAAGCCGGCGGTGACGTCGACCGTGACGCGGCCGGTGATCGCGTTGCCGCGGATCCTGGCCAGCCCCGTGGCTCCGACGTTGGCGAACCGACCCGTGCCGTGCAGCACCAGCAGGTCCGCATCGATCGTGAAGTCGCCGCTCAGCCCGATCGGGACGACGGCGTCGTGCAGCGTGTACTGTCCGTGAAGCACGTCTCCATCGGGCGTGGTCAGGGTGGTGCTCCACGTCCCGATCAGCACCGTCGCCGTGCCGGCGGTGTGGTCCAGTACGACCTGAGGCAGGGCCCAGCGGGCCGACACCCGGCCGAAGTGCGTGAGCTGGCCGTCAGCGGCGACGTCGATGCGGTGGATGGAGGGCGCAACCGTACTGGCGCGGAAGGCGCCCCTCAGCGTGCCCTGGACAACACCGGCGTGTGGGGTGATGACGACGGCGGCTTCCATGGGTGAGTCTGCAGCGGCCGGTCCGTCCACGCTGCATGCTGTGATCGGGAGGCAAAGGAGGAAAGGGCAGACGATCGTGCGGAGCTTCGGCATGGCGGTCTCCAGGGCAGGGTCGGAGCCGCCGCAGATCCCGAATTGGATCGCGGCGCCCCGGCGTTTCATCCAAGGACGGAGCCATGCGGTCTTTTTCTCAGCCTCTGCCGCCGGTTCTCGGGCAGGGCGTGCGGTGGCGACGGTGGAAAGCGCGACGGGCGAGCCTCACCCCATGGGAGCTCGCCCGGATCGCATCTCGAGGCCCCGCCCCGGACGGGCGGGAACGCGCCGGGGGACTCCGCTCGCTAGGCGACCTTCTCCATCGACGTGACGGCTTCCCGGTTGACCAGGACCCGGACGTTGTTGCTCTGCGGGTCGACGGGCAGGACGAAGAAGAAGTTCTTCTTGGGCGGATAGCCGATGGACAGCCCGGTCAGCGTTTCGCCGTCGGCAAAGCCGAGCCGGACCAGCGTGGAGCCGCGGCTGCGCGGGTCCGCCGGATCCAGCGTCTGCGCATCGTTTCTGGCCGGATTGCCCTGCAGCGAGCGGACGAAGAAGAGCGCCTTCAGATCGCCCATCCGGACCTCGAGCGCCGGTCCGCCCTCCGGCTTGACGTGGAAGACCGGCTTGTTCGGGTCTACGTCCATGCTCGTGCCCTTGACCACGCGGCCGTCCTGGTAGCGGGCGACGACTTGTTTGCTCATGCTTCCGCGTCCGTCACGACCCGGCCCCCCTCGCCGGCCGGCACTCACCGCCGGCGGAGCCAGGATGTGCTACCGGACAGTTTCGGCGGCCCGGCTGCGGCGCGTGAGCGGGGCGGACGCGCGCCCGGACGCCGCAGCGGAGACGAGTCCGGTATCGACAGCCGCCCTCAGCCCGCACCCGCGCCGCGAGCCTCGGCGGCTTCCCGGAAGCGCTGGCGCTGCCCGGCCGTCGTCATGTCGCGGGCGATGATGGCCCGGCTGATCGCCGCGACGAACGAATAACCGCGCGGTTCGGCCACCAGCCAGCGGTTCCATTCCAGTTCGTCGAGAGCATGATCGACCATCTCGGCGTCCAGCCCCGTCGCACGGGTCAAGGTGCCACGGTCGATCCGGGATTCGAGGACGGACGCCGCCATCAGGACCGTGCGCGCGTCCCTGCTGAGTTTGCGGAAGCCCATGCGGATGGCGGCGGTGATGGCGTCCGGCACGGCGCCGGGCAGCGTGTGGTCCAGCGTGCGCATCGGCTCGGGCCAGGCGTTGTCGACGCCATGCAGGTCCATCCCGATCGCGACGGCGTGCAGCAGCTCGACCGCGAGCAACGGGATGCCCGCGGAATCGGTCCCCAGCCGGCGCGTCAAACGGTCCAGCTCGATCTCGTCGTAGGCAGGCAGGGCGGCCCGGGCCAGGTCGAGTAGTGCGCCCCGACGCAGCGGTCCCAGGTGGATGTTCAGGCCACGGAGGTCGCGCCCCATACGTGCCCGGATCTCATCCAGCTCCGTGCGTTGCGGCAGCGGTGTCGCACAGAGGAAGACGCACAGCGATCGATCGTGCAGCTCGCGCAGTAACGCCGAGACGCCGAGGAGCGTCTCGTGGTCGAGCCATTGCGCATCGTCGAACGCGATGAGCACATCGCCTGCATCGAGTGCGGTCGCCACCTCGTCGATCATGATGCGCAGTGCGCTGCGTACATCAACTCGGGGATCGACCGCCTCCGCAACCAGTCCACGGACCAGTCCGATCGCGCCGCTCCATGGTTCACCGGCATCGGCCTCGACCGCGCGCACGACCACCGTTCGCGCGCCATCGAATCGCACACGTGCGACGACTTCTTCGACGAGCCTCGTCTTGCCGGTTCCGGCGTCTCCCTCGATGTACGCGACCCGCGTGGCGCGTTCGGTCCTGCACGCCTCCCACGCCTCGAGCAGCGCACCGAGTTCCGATTCCCGGCCGAAGAGTCGAGTCCGACGGCCCGCCAGATGGGGATCCTCAGCGGGCGCCGGTCGGGCCCGCTCGCGCCGGATCCGCTCCGCGAGCGCGATCGTCTCCGGTTCCGGGGCCAGACCGAAGTCCTCATCGATGCGTCGTTCGAAACTCGTGAAGAGCCCGAGCGCGCCGGCGCGATCACCGGCCAGTCCCGCGGCCCGCATGCTCACCCTGCACGCCTGGTCGGAGGCCGGGTCGAGCTGCAGCGCACGCATCGCCAGCGGCAGCGCGTCGCCGCCCGTGGCCAGCTGCTGCGTGGCGTGCGCGACCAGCGCCTGCACGCATACCTGCCGCCAGTGTGCGCGCTCCGCCGACAGCCAGTCCTCGAAGTCCGACGCGTCCGCAACGCCGAAGCCCTCCAGAAACTCGCCGGTCGCCAGCGCAGCGGCGGCCGCGACATCGGTCCCGGCCAGCGTTTCGAGCTCGTCGACATCCAGACGGACTGCACCCTCGACCAGCCGGATCCGGCCCGCACTCGTGTCCACCGCGTCCTCGCCACCACACCGGCGCAGGATGCGCAGCGCCTCATTGAGCGAGTGACGTGCGGATGCCTCGGGTTTGTCGCCCCAGAACAGGCCGACGAGATGATCACGGGTGCGCAACTGACCGGGCGAGCGCGCGAGGTAGACGAGGAGCGCGAGGTGCTTGCGCCACAGCAGCTCAGGCGGCGCAGCATCCTCGCCGATCCGGACCTCGACCGGGCCGAGCGTGCGGCAGTGGATCGGCTGCGGCATGGCCTGCGCATGGAACCGGGGGCTCAGCCTGCAATGACCGATCGTACCTCCGCTGCCCGCCCCCGACAAGGTCCTTGATCGTTGCTTGACCGGCCTGCAGCAGGCTGGTCGCGGAGGCCGCAGCCGAGGCAAGGTGCGGACCAACCCGTTTGCGCTCGGCGGTCCGGCCGCCAACGGAGGGATGATGCCCGACGCGAGGGGTGCCGTTCTCGATCACGACCGGAATGTGTGGCAGCCGTTCATACATGCGCTGTTACGCCGCCGCCCGCCGGCCGCACTGGTCGCTCGCTGGCTCGTGCTGGCGATCGCCGCCGCGGGCCTGCCCGTGCTGGCCCGTTCTACACCGTGGATCGCCTGCGAAATCGCCATTCTCGTGTTGTTCGTGACGGCGGTGCCGGGCTGGCTGGCACGTGCCCGCTGGCCGGGCGGATTCGGCCCGGCCAGCCGGGTCGCGGCCGAGGCCGCGCTCGTAGCCCTGGCGCCCGCGGCGCTGGCCAACCGCGCGTGGATGGGGTCGGTCGCCTATGAGCTGCCCGCAGGACTGCCCATCCTGACCGTGTTCATCTTCGTGGGCGTCACGGCGCTGGAGCGCGCCCCCGCTCGTACGATCTGGGCCGGCGTCTGCGGCCTGGCCGCGTGGTTCATGACGTCGTTGTGGCTGGTGCGGCGCGAGCACGGATCCGCGACCGACGCCCTGGTCCTGCTCGTCCGCGAACATGCGACTTCGGCCCCCGCCCTGTTCCTGTCCATCGCGCTGCTGGCCGTGGCCGCGCACCGCGCCCGCGTCTACGCTGCGCGTCATGCCAGGATCGCGCGCCATTGCGACAATCTGGCCCGCTATTTCCCGCCCGGCCTGGTTCCTGTGCTGGCCAGCATGGACGAGAGCGTACCGCCGCAGAGCCTCGACGTCGCCGTGCTGTTCGTCGACATCGCAAGCTTCACAACGCTCGTGGAAACGATGGCGCCGGAGCAGGTGCTCGGCATGCTCCGCGATTTTCACGGGCGCATGGAGAAGCAGACGTTCCGCTTCGGCGGGACGATCGAGAAGTACATCGGCGATGCCGTGCTCGCGACCTTCGGTGTGCCGGGCCCGTCGCGGCTCGATGCGCTGCACGCCCTGGCCTGTGCCCATGCGATGAGCCGGGCCGTCGAGCAATGGAATGTCCTGCGCCTCGCTGCCGGCCAGCCTCGCGTCGACGTCGGCATCGGCCTGCACTACGGCCCCGTCGTGGCGGGCCGCATCGGCTCTCGCCGCAACGCGGCCTGGGTGACCGTCGGCGACACGGTCAACACGGCGAGCCGGCTGCAGGCGCTGACGCGCGATCTGGGCTGCGCCATCGTCGCGAGCGACGCCTTCATCCTGGCCGTGCGCACCGCCCCCATCAACGCGGACCCGCTGCTCGCTGACTGCCGCCGGCTCGGGCCGCAGGGCGTGCGCGGCCGCGAACACCCGGTCGTGGTCTGGGTCGTTCCGCCCCGCCAGCCTGCCGTCTGAGCGGATCCCGCTCGCGCCGCCGGAAGAGCGGGCGTATTCTCGTCGCTCGCCTTCGGCCTGAACCCGAACCGCGCTGCCTGCCATGCCCGATACCTGCGATCGACGCGATTTCCTCCGTTCCGGCGTGGCCGCCGGCCTGGCCGCGGCCGCGGGCGGTCTCACCGCGGCCGATGCCGCGGCAGCCGACGGCGCACGGCCGGACACACGCCGGACAGGACATGCGCCCGAAATCCGGATCCGCCGTGCGGTGCGGCCCGTCGTCATCTCCGACTCGAGCGGTTACCACTTCCGCAACGCCGGCCCGCGCAACGCCATCGAGGAGGCGTTCCTGCGCATCACGCGCGGCGAGGATGTGCTGGACGCGCTGATCGCGGGCGTGAACATCCCTGAGAACGATCCCGAGGAGACCGGCATCGGGTACGGCGGTCTGCCGAATGAGGACGGCGTCGTGCAGCTCGACGCGTGCTGCATGCACGGACCGAAGAAGCGCGCCGGCGGCGTCGCCGGTCTGGAGGGCGTGCGCACGCCGTCGCTCGTCGCGAAGGCGGTGATGGAGCACACGGACCATCACCTGCTCGTCGGTCGGGGCGCGCAGGAGTTCGCGCGCCAGATGGGCTTCACGATCGAGGATGACCTGAACACACCCGAATCGCGCCGGCTCTGGCTGGAGTGGAAGCGGCGCGTCGATCCTGACCGCTGGCTCGATCCGATCCGGCGCGCCGAACGCGGCCGTGAGGCGCGACTCGCCATGGTGCGCGAGGGCCTGCTGCACGAGGCCAGCTACCAGGGCACGATCAACTGCGACGGCATCAACACGAACGGCGACATCTGCGGCGTCACCACGACGAGCGGGCTGGCCTGGAAGATTCCGGGCCGGGCCGGTGATTCGCCCATCCTGGGTGCGGGCCTCTACGTCGACAACGACGTCGGTGCCGCCGGCTCGACCGGCCGGGGCGAGGCCAACCTGTACAACCTGTGCTCGTTCCTGATCGTCGAAAACATGCGCGCGGGGATGAGCCCGAAGGATGCGGGTATGGAAGCGCTGCGCCGCATCCGCCGGAACACCGTCGAGGCGCGGCTGCTCAACAGTCGCGGCCTCCCCAACTTCAACATCCGGTTCTTCGCGCTGAACAAGGCCGGCGATTTCGCCGGCGTGGCGATGTACGCATCCGGAGAGGCGCAGTACGCGGCGTGCACGGAGAATGGCGCGGAACTGCTGCCGCTCGAGCCATTGCTCGACGGCGCACCCACCGACTGAACGATGGAGGAAATCGCCATGAACGGAACGACACACGGAGACCGGCTGCGCAGCACGGAGCGGGCCCGCGCATCACGTGCACGCGCCCGCGGCACGGTGTGGGCCGCCGCCTGCCTGTTCGGCCTGGCGACGGCGGCAACGGCGCAGCAGCGGCCCGTCGTCGTCCTCGATCCGGGTCACGGCGGCGCCGAGGTCGGCGTGCGCGCCGATGCCCTGCTCGAGAAGGACCTGATCCTCGAGATCAGCTTCGTGATCGGCGCCGAATTCGTGAAGCGCGGGTTCGACGTCGTCTACACGCGGACCCGGGACGAGGCCGTGCCCTGGGATCGACGCCGCGCCATCGCGGAGGAAGTTGGCGCCGCCGCGCTGCTCATGCTGCACATCAACGGCAACGAGGACCGGACACGCCACGGCGCCGAAGTGTACGCCTTCGTCGACGAAGCGCGCAGCGCCGCCCTCGCGGAACAGGTGGCCGAGGCGCTGCGTGCGTCCGGCTCCGCCGCCATCGTCGCGCCTCGCGACTGGCCGTTCCTGCGCTCACCGGCCGTGCCCACGGCGATGATCGAGGTGGCCTTCATGACGAACCCGCTCGAGCAGCGGCTGCTGCGCAGCCCGACGTTCCAGCGCGAGCTGGGCGCGGCGCTCGCGAGCGCGGTCGCCGCGTTCGCCGGCGCCCGCTGACGGCCGCAAGCGGATGCCCAGGCCCGCGCACTCCTTCGCGTCGCATCCGTCCGCCGCGCGTGGGACGACGCGGCGTCGCCCTGACGCGGCCGGCCCGGCGCCGCTCCCGCCTCACGAGATCGGCCGCGGCCGCTTCTTCAGGATGAACAGGCCTTCCTGCAGGCTGGTCACGATGACCGCGCCGTTGCGGAAGAACGGGTACGTGCTCCACGCCCCGCTGAAGCCGGGCCCGACCTGGTGCGGCGACGTGTCGAAGGTGCCGACCTCGAACGGGTTCAGCGGATCGGACACGTCGACGATGTGCAGCCCGTAACGGTAGTTGGCCTGATACGCGAAGCCGTCCCGGATGTAGAGGTTGTGCGCGCTGGCCGGCAGTGAGCCCATGAACTCCTTCGCCAGCTGCGGGTCCTCGAGATCGCTGATGTCCCAGATCAGCGTGCGCGTCGTGGCCACGGTTCCGCGGATCACGTCGCTCTCGTCATCCATGATGAAGTACTGGTGATCGTCCGTGACCCAGCCCTGGTGCATGTAGGCCGGGTTCGGGTGACTGGTGCGCGCCAGCTCGCGCGGGTTCGCCTTGTCGGTCACGTCCGAGATGATGAAGAGACTGCCGGCGGAGCGCAGGCAGATCTCGCGGTCGCGGTAGCGCGCATCCGGGCCGCGGTAGTTGAGGCACTGGATATCGTGCGTGGCACCGGGGTCCGAGCACCCGGCGAACGTCGGATTCTTCGGCTCACGGATGTCGACCATGTGCAGGCCGTCGCAGCCGCCGCCGATGAGATACGCGAAGCCGGTCTCTTCGTTGATGCCGATGTTGTGCGAGCTGCCCACGACCACCGTGGGCGTGCCGCGGTACAGCACGTCCGGCTCGAACAGGGCGGGCGGGTCGGTCACGCTGCGCAGTCGCGCCAGATCGAAGACCTGCATGCCGTGGTCGCCCGCGCCGTCGGCCACGATGAAGGCGTGGTTCCGGTACGTCTTGATGTCGCGCCACAGCTGCGAGCGCGGCGTGCCCGGCGTCTTGGGCAGGTCACCGATGAGGCGAGGGTTGACCGGATCCGTGATGTCGATGAACGCGGTCCCGTCATTGCGCCCGACGAGCGCGTACTCGCGACCCGTTTCCGGATCGGTCCAGCCCCAGTTGTCGTTCGTCCGGACGCCGCGCGCGTGCTCGGGGGCCCGCAGGATCGATGTCGGCACGAACGCCAGCAGCTCGACTTCGCTGCAGTCGAACGGCCCGACCCTGCCGTCGGTGCAGGGCCGCTCCTCGCCGGCCAGCGCATCGAGCGCGTCCGGCGGGCTGACCAGCATCGTACGCTCCTGCCACGCCCCGCTGGCGTCCCGTTCGTAGACGAACACCGCGCCCGCCTGGTGGTGCATGCCGGCGGCCGTCACCGCGGCCACGCCGCCCTGAGCGAATACGCGGTCGCCGAACGCGTCCTGCGTGCTGGTCCGCTCCTCCGTGAAACGGAACCGGCGCACGCCGCCCGGCAGCACCTCGCCCGGCTCGCCGCGGAACACGTACGTCATGCCCGTCTCGATGCCGCGCGTGACCGGGGCACCGACCCAGATGTCGCCGCCGGTCAGGGCCACGGCGCTCCCGAACCGGTCGCCGCGCATGCCGCTGAACGCGGTCAGTCGCGCCGGCTCGGACCAGGCCCCGGTCGCATCCCGCTGGTACAGGAACGCGGCGCCGTGGCCGTCGCTGCTGCCCGGCGCGCCGACCACCGCGGTCTCTCCCTCCAGCGCGATCGCGCTGCCGAACGCCGCGTTGGCCTCCGGCGGCACGGAGAGCGTGGCAACCTCGCGCCAGGCGTCGTTCTCCAGCCGGAACTCGACAACCCGGCCGGCCTTGTCGAGTGGCCCGCGCGATTCCGTCACGACGGCGCCACCCCGGCCGCCTCGCCCGGCGGGCGCGGGCGCCTGCTCGCCCGGCTGCCACGTCGCGCTGGGTGCGCCGATGAGCGCGCGGCCGCCGGCCAGGGCGATGGCGGCGCCGAACCCATCGCCCGGTGCGCTGCGGGTCGGGCGCAGCTCGCCGTGCCGCGTCCACGATCCGCTGGCGGCACGCCGGAAGACGTGCACCACGCCCGCGGGCGCCTGCGCTTCCGCGGCTTCGCCGCCGCGGCCGCCGCGTGGGGCGCCGGACGTCGGCACGCCGGCGTTGCCGACCAGCAGCCAGTCGCCGTCGGCGGCCAGGGCGATGCCGAAATCCGTGCCGCAGTAGCCGTACGCGTTGCACCCGGGATCCAGGCCGGTCAGTCCGGTCGCGTCCAGCGGTACGGCCGCGGTCCAGCGCCCGCCCTGCCGCGTGAACACGTGGACGCGGCCGCCACGCTGGGCGACGAACAGGGTGTTGCCGGTCACGGCGAGCGCGGCCCCGAAGCCGTCGGCGCGCTCCGCGTCCGGCGCGGCCAGGCGCTCCGCCTCCTGCCAGCCGGCGTTGGCCCTGCGGTAGACGTAGACCAGGCCCGACCGGAAGTAGTTGTTCGGCTCACCGATGATGAGCGCGCCGTCGTGCATAACTACAGCGTTACCGAAGGACCCCGACTGGGCCGCTGCGGGCGCGGCCGGGGCGGTGAGCAGGGTGGCGGCGAGGAGCCAGCCTGGGTGGGTGCGCATGAGACCTCCCGGAGAGTGGCCTGCTTCAACGGTTCAGGGTCGGGCCTGCAGGGTGTGTGCTGCGCGCAGCCGCGTCCAGCACGACCGGACTATCGGGCTGCGGGACGGGGTTCCTGGGTCCAGCTTTCGCCCCGCTCGACGAACAGCGTGCGCGTGGGATACGCGAACTCGATGCCCTCTTCTTCGAAACGCTGCACCAGCTCGAGGTTGATCGCCTGCTGCACTTCCATCCAGCTCAGGTAGTCCGGTGCCAGAACGAAGAAGACGACCTCGAAGATGAGGGCCGAGTCACCGAATTCCTTGAAGTGCGCCCGATCGAAGCGCGTCCCGGACTGCTTTTCGATCGACTCCCGGATGATGCCCGGGATGCGGGCCAGCACGGCGCGTGGTGTCTGGTAGGTCACGCCGAGACGTGTCAGGATGCGCCGTTCTTCCATGCGGCGGAAGTTCTGGATGCGCGAGGACAGCAGGTCCGAGTTGGAGAAGACGAGCTGTTCACCGGACACGCTGCGCACGCGGGTCGTCTTGAGCCCGATGTGCTCGACGGTGCCCGACATGGTGCCGACGACGATGAGGTCGCCGATGACGAACGGCTTGTCGAGCACGATGGACAGCGACGCGAACAGATCGCCCAGGATGTTCTGGATGGCGAGCGCGACGGCGATGCCGCCTACGCCCAGCCCGGCCAGCAGCGGCCCGATCTCGATGCCCAGGTTGGCGAGCGCGGCCAGGACCAGCAGCGTCCACAGGGCGATGCGCAGCAGGAACCCGAGCGCGTTCATGGTGGTCGCGGCCGCGGGGTCCTCGGCCACGGTCCGGCGCACCTGTCTGCGGATGACGGCGGAGATCGTGACGTTGCCCCAGGCCGCGACCTGCAGCAGGATGGCGCCGACGCCGAACACGCGCAGCGCGAGGCTGGCGTTGTCGCCCAGGGTCAGCGTGCGCGACCCGGCCCATGCGCCCAGAAACAGGAGGAAGAGGAGTTGCGTACGGCTGAGCACGTCGACTGCGATGTCGTCGACGTCCGTGGACGTGAGCCGTACGACCTGGCGCAGCCGGCGGATCAGAATGGCCACGAACAGCCGCAGCAGCACCGCGATGCCGATGGCCATGCCCGTGGCGATCAGCCATGCGCGCACGGTGTTGTCCAGAATGACACGATCGAGGATCTCCATGGCGGACGCCAAGGTAGGACATGACCGGAACGGGGGCAATCGGCCGCCGGCTGCAGCGTGGAGCGCGATGAGAGCACGGTTCGCGATGGTCCTGGTCGTCGGGGTGCTGGCCCCTTCACCCGCGCTGGCGCAGGCGGACGCCTACCTGGATGCGGGCGCCGCCGAGCTGGTCCGCCTGGCGCGCGAGCGCCGCAACACGGTCGACCGGTCGATCACGCGCTACACGACCGTCGTGCAGGAACGCATGACGGGCGGCCTGCGCACGCCGGCCTGGGATCGCCTGCTGTACCGGCGGGAGACGGCGGGCCGCATCGACTGGCGGCGGGGCGGCCCCATCCGGATCGAGGTGCTCGGCGCGCGCGAGGTCATCCCGGCCGCGATCCGCAACGTCCAGGTGCCGAACGACCTGCGCGGGTTCATGCCGCACCTCGCGTTCGACCCCATGGACAGCGAGCTGCTGGTCCGCTTCGACACCACGTTTTTGCGTCACCCGCTGGCAGCCGACGGCGAGCGCCATTACCGCTTCCGGTCCGGCGACACGACCACGATCCGGCTGCCCGACGGCCGCGACATCCGCCTTCTCGAGCTGGTCGTGATCCCGCGGCGCGATGACGTACACCTGCTCACCGGCTCGTTCTGGATGGACGCGGCGACGCACGCGGTCGTGCGCGTGGTGTTCCGGCCCGCACGGCCGTTCGATCTGGCCCGGGATGGCGACGACGACGATGACGTGCCCGCGATCATCCAGCCCGTGCGCGCCGAGCTGCAGTACATCACGCTCGAGTACGGGCTGTGGGACCTGCGCTGGTGGCTGCCCCGTCTGGTCGCAGCCGAAGGCGTGCTGCAGGTGTCCGTCATGACGATGCCGCTGCACTACGAGCGGCGCTACTCCGAATACGTGGTCGAAGGCGATACGGCGGTCCGGCCCGTACCCATCGACTCGCTCGAGAACAGGCCGTGTCGTGCCGGGTTCACGATGTCGATCGAGGTGGGCCGGGACATGCCGGACTCGACGCGCGCCCGGCTGCGCGCGGAGGCGGAGGAGCGTGCCCGGGTGCGGCGCGCCGAACGGGCCGCGCGCAACCCGTCGCCGCGCACCGATTCGATCCTGGCCGAGCGCGAGCGCTGCCGGCAGATGTTCGAAGTCGAGGTCCCGGAAGATCGCTCGGCGCTGCTCGAGAGCGAGTACCTGCCGGCCGACGTGTGGGCGGGCGGCGCGCAACTCATCACCGTGGGCGAGCTGGAGAACCTGGGCGACGTGCTCAAGCGTCTGCCCGACGCGCCGTGGCAGGCCAGTCCGCCGACCTTCAGCTGGGGTCTGGGCGCGCCCGGGCTTCGCTACAACCGCGTCGAGGCGCTGTCGATCGGGGCAGAGACGAGCTTCGACCTGGGCCGCGTCAGCCTCGAGCTGACCGGGCGCATCGGCATCGCCGATACCGAGCCGAACGGCGAACTGTCCATCGCCCGCGAGACGCCCGGGATGCAATGGCGGGTCAGCGGTTACCGCCGGCTCGCGGCCGCGAATCCGGACACGCGGCCGCTGGGAACCGGCAACTCGATGAGCGCGCTCTTCCTCGGCCGGGACGACGGCGAGTACTTCCGTGCCGCCGGCGGCGAATTCGTGCTCAGCCCGGGCCTGGCGGCCAACCAGTGGGCGACGCTACGGCTGTACGGCGAACGGCAGTGGCGAGCGGATGTCGAAACGGACTGGAGCGTGCGGCACGCGCTGAACGGCGAACACGTGTTCCGGCCCAATCTGCGGGCTCGCGACGCGGACCAGTTCGGCGCGCAGCTCACGCTGCGCAGGGCCGGCAGCCGCAATCCGCAGGCCTTCCGCTGGGGCGCCGAGCTGAGCACGCAGGCGGCGACCGGCACCTACGATTTCGCCCGGCCCCGCCTGACGCTGCGCGCGACGACGCCGCTGCCCGCCGGCCTGCTGGCCGGGCTCGAGGTCGCCGGCGGCACGTCCACAGGGGACGTTCCGGTCCAGAGTCACTTCTTCCTGGGCGGACCGGCCACGCTGCGCGGCTACGGCGGGGCGGTGCTGCACGGGGACGCCTTCTGGCGCTCGCGCATCGACCTGTCGACGCAGACACCGGCGGCCCGGCTCGTGCTGTTCTCGGACGCCGGCTGGGCAGGCGCCCGGGACGACTTCACGAAGGGCAGGGCGCTCCTCTCGGCCGGCGTCGGGGCCAGCTTCCTCGATGGGATCGTGCGCCTGGATCTGGCCCGCGCGATGCGCGGTCCCACGGGCTGGCGCCTCGACTTCCACGTGACGGGGACGATGTGAGGTCCGGGGCCTGAGCGGTGGCGCCCCGGCGGTGCCGGTCAGAGGCCGAGGCCGCCCACCAGGAACGGGTTCATCGTCGGCTGCGGTGAGCCGCCGGCCGGCTCTTCTGTGACGGCGGCCACGTCGAAGCGCATGGCCTGTCCGACGTCGAACGCCGCGACCACGCGCCCGTCCGGACCGGTGTTGAACACGCCCAGGCTGACCGGGGCCTGGCCGCCCGCGATGCCCCAGAGCTGGTAGGTCCGGCCCGCCGGCGCCGGATCGAGTTCGAACGCGGCCACGACGACCCGACCGCGCTCCGCGCTCCAGAAGATCCGGGCCGAGGGCGGCCGGCCCTGCGCGCTCAGCCGGACTGTCCGGCTGTCCGGGGCCAGCACGGCGGCCAGCAGCGAGTCGCGCGAGCTGACCTCTGCGCCCAGGGTCGCGAGCCGCTCGGCATCCGCCAGCGCCTCGGCCCGCAGCTGCGCGACCGTCTGCTCCGAGGCCGCCCGGACCGCCCGTTCCCGCACCAGCAGCGCCGCCGCGCCGACGGCCAGTACGAGGGAGGCCGCCGCCAGCCAGCGCGTGCCCCGCCAGACGCCGCCCCGCGGGCCGGCCTCGCCAGCGGCTCGGGCGGTCCCCACGGCGGGGCGCGGACGCGCCGAACCGATGGGTCGGACCGAGGCCGCCTCGTGGAGGATGCGGGCCCGGAGCCCGGCGGGCGGCTCCTGCACCGGGGCCGCCAGGGCCAGCGACGCCGCCGTCTCGCGGAACGCCTGCACGGCCGCGCGGCACGCCTCGCAGCCGGCGAGGTGCGCTTCGAAGGCGGCGCGCTCGTCCTCGTCGAGGGCGCCGAGCGCGAAGGACGCCGGGTAATCGGTCCAGCCGTGCGATTCCGTCATTCCACCCGTGTGTACGTCGCCAGCGCCGCCCGCAGTTTGTCCATGGCCGCGCGGATTCTCGTTTTCACAGTGCCCAGCGGTTCGTTCAATTCGGTGGCGATCTCGCTGTGCGACATACCCCCGAAGTAGGCCAGTTCGATCACGCGTCGTTGGGGTTCGGCCAGGCCGTCGAGCGCGGCGAGGACGCGCGCCCGCAGCTCGCCGGCCTCCGTGTCGCGCGCCGGGTCAGGCGGCTCTGCCACGGGCAGCGCCGTGCCGCCGGGATCGCGGGCCGCCGCCCGCTCGACCGTGGCCGCCCGCCGCCGCCGGGCCCGCAGCCGGTCGAGCGCACGGGTCCTCGTGATGACCGAGACCCACCCGGCCACGCTGGACCTCGCCGGATCGAAGTCGGCGGCCGAACTCCAGATCTGCAGGAAGGCGTCCGCGACGGCCTCCTCCGCGTCGGCGGCGTCGCGCAGGATCGCGCTGGCCAGGGAGAAGGCCATGGTCCCGAGCCGATCGTACAGCTCGCCCAGCGCGCCCTCATCGCCGCCCGCCATGCGGCTCAGCAGCGCACGATCCGCGGCCGCGTCGGTCGTCATGGTCGCGGAGCCATCACCCGGACGGAGCGGCCCGCAGGACGATCAGGCTGATGTTGTCCAGCCCGCCCTGTGCCTTGGCGGCGCCGACCAGCTCGCTGGCCATGACGTCGAGCGGGGCGTCCAGTCGGAGGATCGACTCGAGCTGCGCGTCGTCGACCATGCCGGTCAGGCCATCCGTGCACAGCAGAACGACGTCCCCCTCCGCCAGATCGACGTCGAGCACGTCGGCGGGGACGGCCGCATCCATCCCGAGCACGCGCGTGAGCACGCTCGAATACGGGTGTTCACGTGCGCGTTCAGGGGTCAGGAGGCCCGCCTCGACCCGCTCCTGGACCCAGGTGTGATCGCCCGTGATCTGGGCCAGGTCCCCGTTGCGCAGACGGTAGGCCCGAGAGTCGCCCACGTGCGCGATCACGACGTGCCCGTCCGCCGCGACCAGCGCGGTCAGCGTGGTGCCCATTCCGCGGGTCTCGACGACATCCCGCGCGTGGGTCCGGATCGCGTCGTTCGCCGCGGCGAAGGCGCCGCGGAGCCAGTCCGCGATCGCGTCGGCGTGGTCCGGTCGGTCGGCCAGAGACCGTTCGAGCGCGTCGACCGCGAGGTGGCTGGCGATCTCCCCGGCCGCATGGCCGCCCATCCCGTCGGCGACCGCCCACACCCCGGCCTCCGGCCGATCGAGGACCGCGTCCTCGTTGTTGGGCCGGGTCAGCCCCCGGTCGCTGACGGAGTGCGAATGGATGATCACGCGCGCCACCATAACCTGCATTGCGAAAAATCGCGACCGCCCGGGTCAGGGCCGGAAACCGGCGATGTGACCTGCGGCGCGTTCCATGCGTCCAAGGTAGAGTGAGCGACGCGTTCGCCGCGGCGAAGGAACGAATTTTCTGGGCGGGAGCCCCGGAAGCGCCGATATTCAGGCATGAAACCGATGGTGCGCC
>JBFFZF010000042.1:0-26951 GCA_041568755.1 Longimicrobiales bacterium
ATCTTGGCCCCCGACAAGTTCCGCCACTTCTTCGCCGCGTACAGCGCGACCTCGTTCGGATACGCTACGCTGCGCAGCACCGGCGTCGCACACGGCGACGGCCTGGTCCTGGGCGTGCTCGGCGCGGTGGCCGCGAGTGCCCTGAAGGAGATCGCCGATGCGCGTCGCGGTGGCAGGGCCAGCGCGAAGGACCTCGCGTGGGACCTGCTCGGCATCGGCGCGGCCGTGCTCGTGCTCGAAAAAGCGCGCTGACGCGCCCTCGCCTCGCGTCCGACGCAGGCGCCGATCGGCCGGGCCCCGCCGGGCGCGTCCGGCCGGCGTTTCGGTTGCGCGGACACGCGGCACCGATACATTCCCGCGCCCATGGACGCCCTCGTCATCGTCATCCTCGGCCTCGCCGCATTCACCGCCGTCGTGCGGCCGTTCTACCGTTCCCGCTCCACGCCTCCGATCGAGGAAACCGGGACGGCCGCGAGCGCCGATGCCGGCGGCACGGCGCGCGCCGCTCTGGAAGAAGAAATCGCGCGTTATGGCCTCGCCCTCCGGGCCGGTACGGTGTGCGGCCGGTGCGGCAACGCGAACCCCGACCACAGCCGCTTCTGCATGGAGTGCGGCCGGCAGCTGGCGACAGCAGGACCCGCGGGCGCGGGCCGATCGTGAGCCAGCCGCCGGTCGATCTGCGCAGCGACACCGTCACGCGGCCCGGGCCGGCGATGCGCGAGGCGATCGCGCGCGCCGAAGTGGACGACGACACACTCGGCCACGACCCGACGGCGGCGCGTCTCGAAGAGGCGGTCGCCGCGATCCTGGGTAAGGAGGCGGCACTCTTCTTCCCGAGCGGTACGATGGCCAACGAGACCGCGCTCGCGCTGCTCGCGCCGCGCGGCAGCGAAGTCATCGTCGAAGCCACGTCCCATTTCTTCGATTGGGAAATGGGTGGTCCGGCGGCCCTCTCGGGGGTCCAGCTGCGACCGGTGCACGCCCCCGGCGGCCGGCTCACGGCGGAACTCGTGCAGGACGCCGTCCGGCCGCGCTCCGACCTGCAGATCCAGACCAGCGTCGTCTGCGTCGAGAACACCCACAACGCAGCCGGCGGCCGCATCCTGCCGGTTGACGAGCTGGCCGCGATCCGGCAGGTGGCCGATCAGGCCGGCGTGCGCGTGCACCTCGACGGCGCGCGACTCTGGAACGCGGCCACGGCGACGGGGACGCCCGAGGCCGCCTTCGCTGCCCGGGCGGACACCGTCATGGTCACGCTGTCGAAGGGGCTGGGCTGCCCGATCGGATCGCTGCTCGCCGGCGAGCGCGACCTGATCCGGGCCGCGCGCGGCGTGCGGCGCCGCTTCGGCGGCGCGATGCGCCAGGTCGGCCTGCTCGCCGCCGCCGGGCTCTACGCCCTCGAGCACCACCGCGACCGCCTTGCCGAAGACCACCGGCGGGCCCGCGATCTCGCGGCGCTCGCCGCTCCGCTCCCCGGCCTCGAAGTCGTGCCGCCCGAGACCAACATCGTCATGCTCGACATCCGCACGCCCGGCCTCGACGCGGACGCCGCCCTGCGCCGCCTCGCCGGTCATGGCCTGCTGCTGAGCGGCTTCACGCGCACCCGCATCCGCGCGGTCACCCACCTCGACATCGACGACGGCGCGATCCGGCGCGCCGGCCAGGCCCTGGCGGCCGTCTTCGGCTGACCCTTCCGGCCAGCAGCACGCTCCGTCCGGCCATGGCGTCCAGGTCGGGCCGGCCTCAGTTTCGTCGGGCAGGCGGGCGCGACGGCCTTGACCGAAGAAGAACCGAAAGGTACCTTGAAGCGTCCGAGTCGGGCTGAGACCCTCACGTGATCCGGGGTGGAGCGAACATGGCGACCGACGTCAAGAACGAACGCAGCAAGGCGCTGAGCGTGGCGATCGCGCAGATCGAGCGCTCCTACGGCAAGGGTTCGATCATGCGGATGGGCGCGGACGGCGCGCGCGTGGTCATCGATGCGATCCCGACGGGCGCGATCAACCTGGACGCCGCGATCGGCGTCGGCGGGATCCCGCGCGGCCGGATCGCCGAGATTTTCGGGCCCGAGTCGAGCGGCAAGACCACGCTGTGCCTGCACGTGATCGCCAACGCGCAGCGGGCGGGTGGCGTCGCGGCGTTCATCGACGCGGAGCACGCGCTCGACATCGAGTACGCGCGCAAGCTCGGCGTGGATGTCGAGAACCTGCTGGTCAGCCAGCCGGATACGGGGGAGCAGGCTCTGGAGATCGCGGAACTGCTCATCCGCAGCAACGCGGTGGACGTGCTGGTCATCGATTCGGTGGCCGCGCTCGTGCCGCGGGCCGAAATCGAAGGCGAGATGGGCGATTCGCACGTCGGTCTGCAGGCCCGGCTGATGAGCCAGGCGCTGCGCAAGCTGACGGGTGCGGTGAACCGATCGCGGACGAGCGTGATTTTCACGAACCAGATCCGCGAGAAGATCGGTGTGATGTTCGGCAACCCCGAGACCACGACCGGCGGCCGGGCGTTGAAGTTCTACTCGAGCCTCCGTCTGGACATCCGGCGCATTGGCGCGATCAAGGATGGGCAGGAAGTCGTCGGCAACCGGACGCGGGTGAAGGTGGTGAAGAACAAGGTGGCGCCGCCGTTCAAGCAGGCCGAGTTCGACGTCATGTACAACGAAGGCATCAGCCATGCCGGCCTGCTCGTCGACATCGGTGTGGAGCACGACATCGTGCAGAAGTCCGGGGCCTGGTACTCGTTCGGTGAGACGCGGATCGGGCAGGGTCGGGAGAACGCGAAGGCGTTTCTGCGGGACAACCCGGATGTCGCGGCGGAGGTCGAGGCCCGCGTCCGCGAAGCGCTGGGCACGCTCGGCACGCGCGGCGCGCCGGATGCCTCGTCGGACGACGAGGAATACAGCGACTGAGGGAAACAGCCGGATCGTGGACGCGCGGGCCGTCCCGGCTTCGAGGCCGGGGCGGCCCGCGCGCATCGGCCCGCCACCGGATATGCGGCCCGGTGCATGCACGGGGCCCCGGCGCGTCGCGACTCGTTGGATACGGCCTTATATTATCAGGCTGAACATGGATCCAGCCCGGCGCGTCGCGCCGGGATCCTGTGTGCAGCGGACGGAAGATGAGAGCAGCGGACATCCGGCAGCGGTTCATCGAATACTTCGCGCGGCACGAGCATCGGCCGGTGCCCAGCTCGAGCCTGGTCCCCGGCGATGATCCTACCCTGCTGTTCACGAACGCCGGGATGGTGCAGTTCAAGAAGGTGTTCCTGGGCGAAGAGACGCTCGGATTCAAGCGGGCGGTGACGTCGCAGAAGTGCCTGCGTGTGAGCGGCAAGCACAACGACCTCGAAGAGGTGGGCGTGACGAGCCGGCACCACACGTTCTTCGAGATGCTCGGCAACTTCTCCTTCGGCGACTACTTCAAGCGGGATGCCATCCGTTTCGCGTGGGAGCTGATCACGGAGGAGTACGGGCTGCCGCAGGATCGGCTGTGGGCGACGGTCCACTACAGCGATGACGAGGCCGCGGGACTCTGGCAGGAAGTGGCCGGTCTGCCGCCCGGGCGGATTTTCCGGCTGGGTGACAAGGACAACTTCTGGCAGATGGGTGAGACGGGGCCGTGCGGCCCCTGCTCGGAGCTCCACTACGACATGCGTCCGGAGGCCGAGCGGGGCGAGGTCACGGTCGAGACGTTCGAGGCGCTGGGAGCCGCCGGCCAGTTCCTGGAACTGTGGAACCTGGTGTTCATGCAGTTCGATCGCTCGGAGGACGGCCAGCGGACGCCGCTGCCGGCGCCGTCCATCGACACGGGCGCCGGGCTCGAGCGGCTCGCGGCCGTGCTGCAGGGAACGGGCACGAACTACGGTACCGACCTGTTCCTGCCGCTGATCGACCGTGGCGTGGAGGTCGTGGGCAAGCCGTACGTCTACGACACGCCGGACGGCGTGTCGTACCGTGTGCTGGCGGATCATGCGCGCGCGGTCTCGTTTCTTCTGGCCGATGGCGTCATCCCGTCGAACGAAGGTCGCGCGTACGTCCTGCGCCGCATCCTGCGTCGTGCAGTGCGCCATGCGTGGCTGCTGGGCCGCCGCGATCCCACGCTCGTGTTCGTCGTCGACCGCCTCATTGAGCTCATGGGAGATGTGTACCCGGAACTCGTGCAGCGACGGGATCACATTGTCGAGTCGACGCGCGCGGAAGAGGAGCGCTTTCTCGAAACCATCGACTCGGGCATGCAGCGCATGGACGAGGTCGCCCCGATGCGTCCCGACAGCTCCGGGGAAGAGGCAGCGCCCGGTGGCGCGCCTACGGTCTCCGGGGAGGACGCGTTCCGCCTGCACGACACTTTCGGGTTCCCGCTGGACCTCACGGAACTGATCGCGCGGGAGCGCGGCTATCGCGTCGACGTGGCAGGATTCGAAGCCGCGCTCGAAGAGCAGCGTGAGCGTTCCCGCCAGGACAGGCGTGCCGGCGCCGCGGATCAGGAAGAACTGGGCGCGGACGGCTGGACAGAGCTGCAGCCCGGTTTCGAACAGGTCTGGGTGGGCTACGACCACCTCGATGTGGACACGCACGTCGTGGCCCTGTGGCGGGGAGGTGACGACCGGGCCGCGCTCGTGCTGGCGCACAACCCCTTCTATGCAGAGGCGGGCGGACAGGTCGACGACCAGGGCCGCGTCGAAGGCGAAGGCTGGACGCTGGCCGTCGACGATGTGCGGCGCGTGGCGGCCGGCCGGGTGGCCGTGGTCGGCCGGCTCGAGGGCAGCATGCCGGGCGACGTGCAGACGCTGCCCGTGCGCGCGATCGTAGACCGCGCGGTTCGCCTCGACACGCAGCGGAACCACACGGCGACGCACCTGCTGCACGCCGCGTTGCGGCGCGTGCTCGGCACGCACGTCGTGCAGCGCGGCTCGCTCGTTGCGCCCGACCGGCTGCGCTTCGATTTCGCGCACGGCCGGCCCTTGGCACCCGAAGAGCTCGGCGAGATCGAGGCGCTGGTCAACGCCGGCATCTGTGACAACATCGATGTCGATTTCGCCCAGATGCCGTACGAGGATGCGGTCGCGGCCGGAGCCATGGCGCTCTTCGGCGAGAAGTACGCCGACGTCGTACGCGTCGTGACCGTACCGGAGGTCAGCATCGAATTGTGCGGCGGTTGCCACGTTCGGGACACGGGTGACATCGGCCAGTTCCGTATCGTCAGTGAGGGTGGCGTTGCCGCGGGGATCCGCCGGATCGAGGCAGTGACCGGAAGCGGCGCGTGGCGTCGTGCCGTCGAGCGAGACCACCTGATCGAGCAGACGGCTGCCGTCATGCGCACGACGCCCGAGCTGCTGCCCCGCCGCGCGGAGCAGCTCGCCGAGGAGAACCGCGAACTCCGTCGGCAGCTGGAGCGTGCGCGGCAGGCGGGGTCGGACGACCAGGTCACGCGTCTGCTCGAGGGCGCATCGGCCGTGAACGGCATGCGAATCGTCGCGGCGGAGATCGATGCGCAGGACGCGGACGAATTGCGTGCGCTGGGCGATCAGCTGCGCGAACGGCTGGGCAGTGGTGCGGCCGTGCTGGCGGCCCGGCGCGAGGATCGGGTTTCGCTGCTCGTTGTCGTGACGGATGACCTGCCGGGTCGCGGCGTGCGCGCGGACCGGCTGATCCGCGAGATCGCGTCCCTGACGGGCGGGTCGGGGGGTGGCAGGCCGCACATGGCGCAGGGTGGCGCAGGAGACCCTGACAAGGTGCCGGGCGCACTGGCCCGCACGGCCGATCTGGTCCGCTCCCTCGTCCAGTCGTGACCGCGTCCCGGCAGGAGACGGCGCCCGCAGCGGATCCGGCCATGCCGGCGGCCTCGCCGTCGGACCCGTGGCTGGCAGCCCGAACGACGGGGGCGCCGGGCGACCTGAGTGCGCGCATGCGCAGTGCCTGGGCACAGGTGCAGGGCGCGGACGCACGCATGTCCCGATCGCGTCGCCTCCTCGAGGCGGCGGCGACCTGCATTGAACGGGCGCTGGGTGCGGGTTCGGACCGGCGTGCCGCGCTCGATCTGCTCGCGGCCGACGGCCTGTTGACCGTCGCGTGCGATGCCGCAGCCGAAGAGGGTGACGCCAGCGCTTTCGCCCTCGAGGCGAGCACGCGGCTGGCCGCGCTGCTGGCGGATCGCGGCGCATGAGCTCCGTTGGCGCCGGCATCGCCGCCCACCTGCAGAGCCTGGCGGGCGTCGCGACATTGACCGCCGGGCACGCGGGTGATCTCGAGCGCATCGCGGAGCGCGTAGCTGCCGCACTCGACGGGGGCGGCAAGGTCATGTTCTGCGGCAACGGCGGTTCGGCGGCGGACGCGCAGCACCTGGCGACCGAGTACGTCGTTCGCTTCCAGAGCGACCGGCGGCCTCTGCCGGCCCTGGCGCTGACGACCGACACTTCGCTGCTTACCGCCGCCGCCAACGACTACGGTTTCGAGCACGTGTTCGCGCGGCAGATCGAAGCGCTGGGGCTTCCAGGCGATCTGCTCTTTCTGCACTCGACATCGGGAAACTCGCCCAACCTGCTTGCGGCGGCGCGGGCCGCGCGCCGGCGCGACATCGTCACGGTTGCGATGCTGGCGGGCGACGGCGGATCGTTGCGCCATGAGGTCGATCACGCCTTCATCGTGCCGACGGAGCACGGCGCGCACGCGCAGGAACTGCACCTCGCGATCGGCCATGCCATCTGCGCTGCCATCGAGCGACGGTTCGCAGAGGCGCAGCAGAGGTCCTCGTGACGCTGCCCGCGTCGGCGCGCAGTGCGCTGCAGGCTGCCCGCGATGCGGAGCGCGAACAGATCGCCTGGTACAGGGCGCTGGCCGTGGTCGCGGAACGAGCCGGCGACGACGTCGCCGCGGAGCGTATCAACGGACTCCTGGCCGATGAGCAGCACCATTTCTCCAGGCTCGTGGCCCGTCTCATGGAGCTGGGCGCGGCCGATCGCGTACGCGCCGCAGAGGCGCCGGCCACGGCCGTCGCGTGGCCGGACTGGGAGAGCGAGGCACGCCGGCGGGAGCGGGTCGAGATCGACCGGTACCAGGCGCTTCTCCGCGTCGAGCTCGATGAACAGACCCAGGCCATGATCGAAGAATTCCTCGCGGCGGAACGTCGCCACGCCGAGGAGCTGGGAGGCAAATGGATGGGGGCATGACGAAGGTCGGCATCGATCTGCGCGGCCGGCGCGCGCTCGTCACGGGCGGGTCGCGCGGCGTCGGTCGCGCCACCGCGCGCATGCTGGCGGAGGCGGGCGCCGATGTGGGCATCGGCTTCTACTCGCGCGCGGCGGAAGCCGAGGACGTCGTCCGGGACCTGCGAGCGCGCGGTGTACTTGCCTGGGCGGAGGCCGGCGACGTAGCGGATCCCGGGACGGCAGTACGGCTGGCCGAGCGCTGTCGGCGTGAGTTCGGCGGGCTGGACCTCTTCATCGGGAACGCCGGCATCTGGACACCGGAGGACGCACCGCTCGTCGAGATGACGGATGCGCAGTGGCGGCGTACGATTGCGGCGAACCTGGATTCGGTGTTCTACACGACGCGGGCGGCGGCGGCGATCATGGCCGACGGCGGACGCATCGTGCTCGTCGGCTCGACGGCAGGACAGCGTGGTGAGGCGGGCCACGCCGATTACGCTGCGACGAAGGGTGCGATGATCTCGATGGTGAAGGGGATCGCCGTCGAGCTGGCACCGCGCGGGATCACGGTGAACTGCGTGGCGCCCGGGTGGATCGATACAGAGATGTGCGAGGTCCCCTACGCTGGCGACGGACGCGCCGCCATCGAGGCCGCCATCCCGCTCGGGCGCATCGCCAGCCCCGAGGACATCGCGGGGCCGATCGTGTTCCTGTGCAGTCCGCTGGCCCGACACATCACCGGTGAGATCCTGAACGTCAACGGGGGCGCCGTCCTCTGCGGCTGAACCGGCTCGAGGCGCCCGCGGCGGTCGTCGAAATCTGTCGCCGCCTGCGCGATCGCGGCCATCAGGCCTGGGCGGTCGGTGGTGCCGTGCGCGACGCGCTGCTCGACCGGTCCGGGCAGGACTGGGATCTCACCACGGACGCGACGCCGCAGCGCGTGCGCACCATCTTCCGCAGGACGGTGCCGATCGGTCTCGACCACGGCACCGTCGGTGTGTTCGGATCGGATGGCACGCTCTACGAGGTGACGACGTTCCGCCGCGACGTGGAGACGTTCGGCCGGCACGCCGTCGTCGCGTTCGCAGAGACGATCGAGGAGGACCTGGCCCGGCGCGACTTCACGATCAATGCGATCGCGTGGGACCCCGTCCTTCGCGAGCTGCGCGATCCATACGGTGGCCTGGCCGACCTCGAAGCAGGCCGGCTGCGCACGGTCGGTGATCCGGCGCAGCGCATGGCGGAGGACTACCTTCGTCTGCTGCGCGCGCTCCGCTTCGCCGGTCACTACGCGCTCCGCATCGAGCCGGACACCTGGGCGGCGATCCGAGCGGCCGTCGAGCATCTCGACGTGCTCTCGCCGGAGCGCGTGCGCGAGGAACTGACCAAAGTGCTGGGCAAGTCACGCGCGGCGTCCATGACGCTCCAGCTCTACGCCGAGAGCGGGGCGCTGGGCCAGCTGTTTCCCGAGATTGCGGCGCTCTCGGGCGTGCGCGCCGCGGATGAGGGGCCCGACGCATGGACGATCACCCTCGCGGCGGTCGACGCCGTGGCCCCGGCCCGGGTGCTGGTCCGGCTCGCGGCACTGCTCCACGCCACCGGCATGCCGGCCGCCCGAACGCGTGATCTGCGCGGCGGCTGGCGCTTCACCGGACACGAAGCCGCAGGGGGCCGCATCGCACAGACCGTCATGCAGCGGTTACGCGCCTCCAACGCAGACACGGAGCGCGTGACGCAGCTCGTGGCCCGGCAGTCGCACCTGTTTCCGCCGGACGCGCCCGATGCCGGCGTCCGCCGCTGGCTGCGCGACGTATCGCCCGACCTGGTGCGGGATCTGTTCCGCCTGCGCATCGCGTTGTGGCGTGCACGGCCGGTGACCGGCGGTGATGTCGATCTGCTGGCCCGCTGGCGGAAGGCACACGCCGTGCTGCGGGCCGATCCGGTGCTCGCCGTCGACCGGCTCGCCATTGGCGGCGCGGAGCTGCGCGCGCTGGGTCTCGATCCGGGGCCGCGTTACGGCGAGATCCTGCGTGCTCTGCTCGAGCGCGTGATCGATGAGCCGCATCTGAACACGCCGGATGCATTGCGCGCTATCGTGCAGCAGCGCCTCATGGAACCATGATCGGGCTCACGTTTGCGGCGATTGCCGCGCTGGGCGATATCGTGGGCGGGCTCATCGTTCTGGGCCCACCTCGCCGCGACCGGCGCCTGCTGAGTGCACTCGTCGGCTTCGGCGCCGGTTTCATGCTCGCCGTCGCGATCCTCGAGATGGTTCCGCACGCGATCGAAGTGCGCGGTGGCCTGATCGCGATCCTCGCCGGCTACCTGGTCGTGCACCTCACGCAGCACTCGCTGACGCCACACTTCCATTTCGGCGAAGAAACGCACGAGGAGGCCATGGTGTCGCCGGGCATCGGCGTCTGGGCACTCGTCGGCCTGGTTCCGCACTCCTTCTTCGACGGCGTGGCGATCGCCGGGGCGTTCCTGCAGTCCAGTGAGCTGGGCGGGCTCGTGTTCACGGCGATCCTGCTGCACAAGATCCCGACAGGCGTTTCACTGGCGAGTGTGATGATCGCGAGCGGCAACACCCGGCGGCGGTCGATGCTGGGCGTGAGCGTCATGGCCGTGGCGACCGTCGTCGGTGCGATCATCACACCGGCCGTGCGCGTCCTCGCGACGTGGGGGCTGGCGCTGGCGGCCGGCGTGACGATCTACGTCGCGGCGTCGAATCTGATCCCGGAATCGCAGCACGAGCGCGGCTGGCTGGCACAGGGTGGCATCTTCGCCGGTGTTCTCGCGTTCTTCCTGGTCAAGCTCTTCACGGGTGGCCTGGCATGAGCGAGCCCGACCTGTTCGGCGCCGTCCCGCTCCCGGCGCCTGAGCGCGGGGTGGGCGAGGCCGGGCCGGAGGCGCCGCTTGCTGCACGCATGCGTCCCGCGACGCTGGACGAGTTCGTGGGCCAGGGGCATCTGCTCGCGCCCGGCCGCGCGCTGCGCGAGCTGATCGAGAACGACGAGCCCGGCAGCCTGCTGCTGTGGGGTCCGCCGGGTACTGGCAAGACCACGCTCGCGCGCATCATCGCGGATCGATCGGCGGCCGTCTTCGTGCCGTTCAGCGCCGTGACGGAAGGCGTGGGGCGGGTGCGCGAGATCATCGCCCAGGCGGCGACTCGACTGCGCGCGACGGGCCGCCGCACGCTGCTGTTCTGCGACGAGATCCATCGCTTCAACAAGGCGCAGCAGGATGCCTTTCTGCCGCACGTCGAAGCGGGCACGGTCTCGCTCATTGGCGCTACGACGGAGAATCCGTCCTTCGAAGTCATCGGCGCTTTGCTCAGCCGGCTGCGCGTGTTCGTCCTGCGCCCGCTCAGCGAGGAGGACATCGGCGTGCTGCTGCGCCGCGCCATGCACGATCCGCAGCGTGGACTGGGCAGTCGCAGTCTGCACGTCGCGGAGGAGGCACTGGCTCTGCTCGCCGCGGAAGCGGACGGCGACGCGCGTCGCGCGCTGAACGCGCTGGAGGCGGCGGCGGCGCTGGCCGGCCCCGACGGCCGCCTCGACGAGCAGATGGCGCGCGAGGCGCTGCAACTGCGGTTCGCGCACCACGACAAGGCCGGCGAGCACCACTACAACATGCTGTCGGCCTACCACAAATCGCTGCGTGGCAGCGATCCCGACGCGGCGCTCTACTGGATGGCCCGACTGCTGGAGGGTGGGGCCGACCCACGCACGCTGCTCCGCCGCGCGCTGGCCATGGCTGCGGAGGATATCGGGCTGGCCGATCCGGTGGCTTTGCAGGTCGCGGTCGCGGCCCGCCAGGCGTACGACGTGCTCGGCGCGCCCGAGGGGCACCTTCCGCTGGCCGAAGCGACGATCTACCTGGCCACGGCGCCCAAGTCGAACAGCACGCTGCGTGCGTTGCTGGGCGCGCTGGACGCGGCGCGAGCGACTCCGGCGGCGCCCGTCCCGCTCCACATCCGCAACGCACCCACGCGCCTGATGCGCGAACTGGGCTACGGCAGGGGGTATGCCTACGCGCATGACCACGACGGCGGGTTCGTCGTTCAGCAGTACCTGCCTGACGAACTCGCCGGCCGGGCGTTCTACGAGCCCGGTGACAGCGGCTTCGAAAAGCGGATCGCCGAGCGGCTTGCGTGGTGGGCGGCCCGCCGGCGCGAGAGCGGAACGGAAACCGACACCGGTGGTAGCTAGAACACGGCAATGCGTCGTGCGCGCCGCCGGCATGGGTCCGGCGCTGGCGCGCTCGGCGGCTGAACAATGGACTGGAAGAGCCGGGATGAACGAAAAGCTGGGCCGGTACACGCGCATTCTGGCCCTGTCCCTGCTCGTATCCGGCTGTCTGCCGCGCTTCGAAACCCCTTCCGTGCAGCTCGCATCAGTCCGGCTGGCCAATCTGGGCGTGAGTGGCGGTACACTGCAGGCCGCGATCGTGGTACACAACCCGAACCGGTACGCGCTGGGTGGGACGGCGGTGTCCTACGATCTGGCGCTGCACGACGCTGCCGCATCCGAGTGGGTGCCCCTGGCCGAGGGCGTGCTGGATGCAACCTTCCGCGTCCCCGCCCGGGACAGCGCGCGTCTCGACGTGCCCGTCGCGTTCGCGTACCGCGGCATCGGCAGCGCGCTCCTGTCCGTACTGCGCAGCGGGACGATTTCCTACCGGATCTCCGGCCGTGTCCGCGTGAACGAGCCCGTGCAGCGAACCGTGCCCTACGCGCGCACCGGAACCGTGGTGGTGGCCGGTGAGCGGTAGGTCGGCGGGGCGGGGCAGCCCGCCCGCGGCGCACGCTGCGCTCGACGCGGGTGCGCAGGAGATCAACGGAATCGATCCGGCGCGCGCGCAGGCCAGACCCTTCCCGACGGCGCCCGAACCGGAGCGGGCCGTGCTGGTGGGCGCGCCGCCGCGCAGCCTGCCCGTGGACGTGGCACGCGAGCACCTCGAGGAACTGGCGCGTCTGACCGACACCGCGGGCGCTCTGGTCCAGGCGACCATGATCCAGCGCGTCGAGGCGCCGCATCCGCGCTTCTACATCGGCGAAGGAAAAGTCACGGAGCTGAAGGAGGTGATCCGCGCCCGCAACGCGCGCCTCGTGATCTTCGATGAGGAGCTCACGCCGTCCCAGGGCCGCAACCTCGAGCAGCGGCTGGAAACCCGGATCATGGATCGGGCCGAACTCATCCTGGACATCTTCGCGACCCGGGCGCGCACCGCCGAGGCGCAGATGCAGGTCGAGCTGGCCCAGCTCGAGTACATGCTGCCGCGGCTCAAACGCATGTGGACGCACCTCTCGCGGATCCAGGGCGGGATCGGTTTCCGCGGCCCGGGCGAAACGCAGCTCGAGACCGACCGGCGCCTGATCGGCCGCCGGATCCGCGACCTGCGCAGAAAACTGGCGGGCGTCGCGCAGCAGCGCGCCACACGCCGCAAGGCCCGTGCGGGCGAATTCCGCGCTGCCCTGGTCGGCTACACGAACGCTGGCAAGTCCTCGGTCCTGCGGGGACTGTCGGGCGCGGACGTGTTCATCGAGGATCGTCTGTTCGCAACGCTCGATCCGGCCACGCGAGCCGTCGATCTGGCGCCTGGCGCGCGCGTCCTCGTGACGGATACCGTCGGCTTCATCCGCCGGCTGCCGCACCACCTGGTGGCATCGTTCCGGGCCACGCTCGAGGAAGCGGTGCACGCCGATCTCGTGCTGCACGTGATCGATGCTTCCCACCCGGGCTGGGAGGAGCAGAAGACGGTCGTGGAAATGGTGCTGCGTGACCTGGGTGTGGCGGATCGACCCGCCGTCATGCTGTTCAACAAGATCGATCGACTCACGCACGCCGAGGAAGCGGCCATGCGCACGCACGTCGCGGAGGCGTTCGCGGGTCCGGCCGTGTGGGTGTCGGCCGTTGCCGCGGCCGGCCTCGCCGACCTGCGCGTCCTGCTGCACGAAGAGCTGAACGCGGGGCGGCCGCCCGTGCGGGTCGATCTGCCCGTCGAGGATGGCGAGGGTCTGGCCATGGTATACCGCGACGGAGAGGTGCTTGGCCGCGAAGAGAACGGTGTCGTCATTTCGATCGTCGCGCGGCTGCCGGCCGTCGCGCTCGGCCGGTTGCAGCGTCGGGCCGGCGTACACATCACATCCGTGTGAGCGAGCGCATCGTCGTTGTCGGTCCGGGCCGCATGGGCCTCGCGCTGGGCACGGCGCTGCGCATGACCGGCGAGGTCGAGGCGCTGGCGTTCATGGGGCGTGCGCTCGAACCGCCGCCGCATCCCGTTTTCGACGACGTCCGGGCCACGCCCGGCGCCGTGTACATGCCCGGCCCGGCCCCGATCCCGCAGGGGACCACGCTCGTCCTGCTGGCGGTGGCGGACAGCGCGCTCGCGGAAGTCGCGTACGATCTCGCCCGGGCCGGGCCCGCACCCTCCGGGTGCGTCGCGCTGCACCTCTCCGGTGCGGTGTCGGCCAGCGTGCTCGAACCGCTGCACGCGGCCGGATATTCGACCGGCACGATGCACCCCCTGCAGTCCGTGGCCGATCCGTGGCGGTCCGGGGACCGGATGTTCGGCATTGCCTTCGCCATCTCGGGCGAACCGGCGGCGCTGCGCGCGGCCCGCCGCGTGGCCGGCCTGCTCGATGGACTGCCGCTGGTGATCGCGCCCGCGCAACGACCGCTCTACCACGCGGCCGCGGCGACTGCCGCGAGCGGGATCGTCGTGCTGATGGCCATGGCCGCCGGCTGGCTCGCGGAAGCAGGCCTCTCCGAAGAGGAATCACGTGCGGCCCTGGTGCCGCTCATGCAGGGGACGCTCGAGAACCTGCGCCACCTCGGTGTCGGGTCTGCGCTGACGGGACCGATCGCGCGTGGGGATGTCGACACCGTTCGATTGCACCTGTCCAGATTGTCGGGCGGGGACCGAAGCTTATATTGCGCGCTCGGCCGTGAAGCACTGAAGATCGCTCGTTCGAGCGGTCTGGATCCGCAGAGGGCGGAGGCGATCGAGGCTTTGCTCGGTTCTCACTGATGCGACTCCACATCAACATCGATCACGTGGCGACAGTCCGCCAGGCCAGACGGACGGACGAGCCGGATCCGGTGCGCGCCGCGGTGCTCGCCGAACTGGGCGGTGCGGATGGCATCACCGTGCACCTGCGCGAGGATCGTCGCCACATCCAGGACCGCGACGTGCGGCTGCTGATGCAGACCGTGCGCACGGCGGTGAACCTGGAAATCGCGGCGGCGCCGGACATGGTGGCGATCGCCTGCGAGCTGAAACCGATGGCGGTCACCCTGGTTCCCGAGCGGCGCGAGGAAATCACGACCGAAGGCGGCCTGGATCTGACCGACGGTGCGACGAGAGATCGGATCGGGGCGGCTGTCGCGCGGCTGCGTGCGGAACGGATCCGCGTCGCACTGTTCGTGAGCGCGGACGAGGCGTCCGTGCGGGGCGCTGCGGCGACCGGCGCGGACGCTGTCGAACTGCACACCGGGAAATGGGCCGGCGTCTGGCGTGGCGCGCACATCGTGGACGCGGCCGGCACGACGCGCGAACGGGCCGCGTTGGCCGCGGGTGCAGACCTGGCCCGGGCGAACGGGCTGGACGTGCATGCGGGCCATGGCCTCACCTACGAGAATGTCACACCCGTCGCAGCCATCCCGGCCATCGAAGAACTCAACATCGGACACGCGGTCATCAGCCGGGCCGTGCTCGTCGGCATGGAGCGCGCCGTGGCCGACATGAAAGCGATCATCCGGCGGGCCCGCGGCGTGACCTCGGGATCATCCGCATGACGCCGGAGACCTGGCTGCGCGCCGAAGGCGAAGCGTGTCTGGCGCAGATCGAGGCGATCGTCGCGGGCGGCGAGGCAGGCGTGGATTCCGCACAGGTGCACCGCGCCGTGCGCCGCCTGCATGGTGTGGCACGGCTGACCGACGCCGCACCCATCGCCGCTTCCACATCGGTCATCGTGGATGCGACGCGCCCAGGGCGCATGCCGGCCGACGTCATCCACGCGCGCCTGATCGACACCATCGGGCCGCTGCGCGCGCTGCTCGCGGGTGGCGCCGACGCGTCGGGCCTGCAGGCGACCGTCCGTGATTTGTGGCAGGATGGGCCGCCCGCTGCGGCGGACGTCCCGGCGGAGCCGGATGAGGCCGGGTTCATCGACTGGGCCGCGCGGGAGATCGCGGACTTCGCGGAGGTCCTCGACCAGGGGATCGCGGCTTTTCACGCGGATCCGGCCAGCAGGGAAGGGCTCGCCACCATCCTGCACCGCTTGCGCACCCTGCTGGGTGCGGCACGGCTGGTCGATGTCCCCGTCGTGGGCGAGACGCTCATCGCGGTCGACGAGCTGACCCAGCTCATCGTGCGACTGGACGTCCCGGTCAAAGTGGAATGGCTCGACGTATACCGTACGGCGCGCGAAACCCTGCGCGCGGCGGTGAGCGCGCTGGCGCAGGCGCAGGTCCCGCAGCCGGTCCCGGCGCTGAGCCGCCTCCGCACGCTGCGCACCGAGCTGCTGGACCGCTACGGCGCCCGCGAGACGGAGGCCGCCGCGGCCCCGCCGGCGCCGGATCCCGGCGCCGTGCCGCTGCCGGCCGCGGCGCCTTTCCCGGACGCCGCCGTCCTGCCCGCGCCGGACCCCGCGGCTCAGGGCACCCCCGATCCGGCCGCCCGGGCCGACGCGCTGCGCCGGGTGATCGAGGCCTCGATCGGGCACGACGCGCGAGCGCGTGCCGCGCTGGACGAGTTGATCGCGCTGCTGCGCGGACTGGCGTGACCCTGCTTCGCACTACCGCATGAGCGCGCTTCCCGCGACGGGCCCGCGCCAGCGGCGCCGATCGCTCGACTGGCGGGCGGTGGTCGGCATCGCCATCAGCGTCGTACTGCTGGTCTACGTCTTCCGCAACACGGATCCGCGTGAGGTCCTGCACGAGATCGCCGCGTCGGATCCGTGGCTGCTCCTCGCCGCGACCGCTGCGGCGACGGCCGTCTTCTGGGCCAGGGCGTGGCGCTGGCGGTCGATTCTCACACCGGTCGTTCCCGATACGCCGTTCAAGGCACGTTTCGCCGCCGTGAACATCGGCTTCATGGCGAACAATCTGCTGCCCGCACGCGTCGGCGAGTTCGCGCGCGCCTACGCGCTCTCGCGGCTCACACCGGTGCCGGTCGTCGCCGGGCTGTCGTCGCTCGTCGTAGAACGCCTGCTGGACGCGCTGTTCCTCGTCATCGCGCTGTTCGTGACCATGGCGTTGCCCGGGTTCCCGCCGTGGCCGGCCGATGCCGGCGTGGATTTCCCCGCTCTCGCGCGCGGTCTGGGCCTCGCCGCGGCCGCGCTCGCTGCGGTCCTGTTCCTGCTCGTGCTGAAGCCGCGTCTGGCCGTTCGGGGCATCGAGGCGGTCGCACGCCGTGTGCTGCCGCTCTCCTTCCGGAGACCCGTCATCGATGCGCTCGAAGCGTTCCTCGCCGGCGCGGGCGTGCTGCGGCGGCCTGGCCTCATGGCGCGCGCGATCGGCTGGACAATCGTCGTCTGGATGCTCAACGGGCTCGGCTTCTGGCTGGCGTTCCACGCCTTCGACCTGCAGCTGTCGATGACCGCGGCACTGTTCTTCCAGTCGTGCATCGCCTTCGCCGTATCCATTCCGGCTGCGCCCGGTTTCTTCGGCACCTACGAAGCTGCGGCGGCCATCGTGCTCGTCGAACTGTGGGGCCGCGAGGCATCCAGGGCCCTGGGCTTCGCCATCGGCTTCCACATCGCCGGCTTCATCCCCGTGACGCTGATGGGGCTGTTCTACGCCTGGAAGCTGGGCCTGACCCTCGGTGGCGTGGCGCGCAGCGAAGTCATCGTCGAAGAAGCCGTGGAGCAGGCCACGGGCGCCGATCCCACTCGGTAACGTCGATGCCCGTTTACCAGGCGCGCGCGAAACTGAACCTCCGTCTGCGTGTCCTCGCGCGCGAAGCGAGCGGCTGGCATCAGATCGAGTCCCTCATGTGTCTCGTGGACCTGGCCGACGACGTGCACATCGAACCGGGAGGCGACGGGCTCGTACTCGACACCGGAGGATTCGACGCAGGTCCCGCAGCGGACAACCTCGTCGTGCGCGCTGCGCATGCGTTCTTCGCTGCGACGGGCGCCGACCATTCCCTGCGCATCCGTCTCGTGAAACGGATCCCGGCCGGCGCCGGTCTGGGCGGCGGATCGAGCGATGCCGCGACCACGCTCCACGCGCTCAACGCGCTGCACGGCACGCCGCTCGAGTCCGCCCGGCTATTCGAGATCGGTCTGTCGCTGGGCAGCGACGTGCCGTTCTTTCTGGCGCGCACACCCATGGCGCTGGTGTGGGGGCGCGGCGAGCGCGTCCTCACCCTGCCAGCGCCTGCCCCCGCGCACGTGCTCATCGTGGTACCGGAGCAGCGCATCGCGACGGCCACGGCATACGCGCGGATGCGCGAGCGTGACCTCAGCACCGGGAGCAGTTTCGCAGTCGCGGTGTTCGACGACATGGGGCAGCCTTCGTGGGATGCGATCGTGCCGCTCGCCGGCAACGACTTCGAGCCGATCGCCGACGCGCTGGTGCCGGCTCTTCCGGCGATCCGCCACACGTTGCGCTCGCACGGTGCCGGACTGGTCCAGCTGACCGGCAGCGGATCGGCCGCGTTCGCGCTGTTCGACGACGCAGCCCGGCTTCCCGAAGCGGCGCAAGCCGTCGAGGCCGTGGCACCCGGCGCGCTCGTCCTGCCGACGATGACCACCAGTTGAACCGGCCCGCCGGCGACCGCTATCTTCGGCGCACCGATCCCGGGTCGTCCAAGGGCAGGACTGAGGACTTTGGATCCTCCAATGGTGGTTCGAATCCACCCCCGGGAGTCAGCACCCGGCGTGCACCGCAGGGCGCGCCCGCCGCGCCGAAACGCCCTTGACACACCGGCGAAGTGCGCATTACGTACACCGAGGTCGCAGCAGTTGCCCGCCCAACCCGTCGCCCGGAGGGCTCCATGTTCGATCGTTGCTACCTGATCGCCGTGATGTTCAGCTTCCTGTTCTACTACTATTTCCTGGGGTTGATTCCGGAAACCGTGCTGATCGCATTCTTCACGTCGCTGGGTTGCAGATCGTTCTTCCTGGACTGAGCCCGCAGTCCAGGCCGTTCGTCACGAATGCACAACCGCCGCGGCGCAGGCGAGCGCCGCGGCGGTTCGTGCCGTCCGTATCGACCCTCTCGCCCGTACCCGTTGAGGCCATGACGCCCAGTAGCCGCATGACCGGCCGGCGTCTGCCGGAATCGATCCGCAACCGTCTCGATGTCGCGACCGCCATGGCGTGGGAAGCCCTCGCCGAAACGCATGTCGCGCAGGCCCTGCTCTTCACCCAGCTGCTCGCCGACCGCATGCCGCTGGAAGACGCACTGCCACGCTATCTCCTCGAGATGGACCTGGGCGATGCCATGGCGGAGGCCGTCCGGACCCGGGTCCTCGTCACGTTCGAAGCCGAAGCCCCGGGCGAGTCCAATCCGCCGATCGCGATCCGGCCCGACGTGGCCGCCCACGGCAGCCTCCCCGTCGGCGATAGCGACGAACCCGCCTGGCACCGCTTCCGGCCCGACCTCGCGCTGGGACGGATGCGCCGGCGCGTACGGCGCGACGAGGAAACCGAGCGGCTGCTGAAGCTCGCCCTGGCCAGGGCCGAGGAGGCCGCCATCGCGACGCACGTCGACAACGCCATCACCTTCGCCGCCCTGCTGGAAGAGGATCTCCCTCTGGACCGCGCAGTCCAGAGCTACCTGGACGCCGTCGGCCTGTCCGGCGGCCGTGCCCAGTCCGTTCACCAGCGGACCATGGCCCGGCTGGCCGACGTGCACATCCCCCTGCCCAAGGCGGCCCGGGGCTGACGCCAGAGGCGCCCGCCGCCCCCCTGCGGCCCGGGTTCCGACCGGCGCTAACCCGCTCGCCGGGCTCGATTTCAGCGGCTCCATCCGGTTGACACGCGGGGTGCACACCGACTAGCTTCGACGGCTGTAGCGAAACGGCAATCCACACCCCTGATCCCGCGGAATGGCGGAAAACCCGACACAGGCGCCGCTCCTCATCCTGGGCGGCACGGCCAACCTGCCGCTCGCGCGGGAAATCGCCCGCCATCTGGGGATGCCGCTCGCGGACCTGACGGTCCAGCGTTTCGCGGACGGCGAGATCTTCGTGCGCATCGATCAGAACGCGCGCGGCCGGGACGTGTTCATCATCCAGCCGACACCGCCGCCCGCCGAGACGATCATGGAGCTGCTGCTCCTGATCGATGCCGCGCGGCGGGCCTCGGCGGCTCGCGTCACGGCGATCCTGCCGTACTACGGCTACGCGCGGCAGGACCGCAAGGATCAGCCGCGCGTGGCGATCGGGGCGAAGCTGGTGGCGAACCTGATCCAGGCGGCAGGCGCGGACAAGGTGCTGAGCATCGACTTCCACACGCACCAGCTGCAGGGCTTCTTCGACATCCCGGTCGACCACCTGTACGCCGCGCCTGTGCTGACCCGCTACTTCAAGACGCTGCAGCTGCCGTCACCGGTCGTGGTCGCGCCGGACGTCGGGGCGGCGAAGATGGCGCGCGGTTTTGCGCGCCGGCTGGACGCCAACTTCGCCATCATCGACAAACGGCGTACCGGGCCCAACGTGGCGGAGGTCATGGACGTGGTGGGTGAGGTGCGTGGCCGCAACTGCATCATCGTCGACGACATGATCGACACGGCCGGCACGTTGACCGGCGTCGTGCACGCACTGAAGGAGCACGGTGCCGAGGATGTGTGGGCAGCCGCGACGCACCCGGTGCTGTCGGGGCCCGCCGTGCAGCGGCTGCAGGATTCGCCCGTGCGGGAGGTCGTGGTGACCAACACCCTGCACGTGCCCGACGGCAAGCGTTTCGCCAAGCTCAGGATTCTGTCGATCGCGGAGTTGCTGGCACGCGCGATCGTGTACACGCACTCGAACGAATCGGTGAGCCAGCTCTTCGACTAGAGGGAAGGCGTTATGGGAGCGAATGCGAACCTCGCGGCGCAGCCGCGGACGACGACGGGCAAGGGATCCAACCGGAAGCTGCGCGCGGCGGGCCGGATTCCGGCGGTGGTCTACGGCTACGGCGAGCAGACACGCTCGGTGAGCGTCGACGGGCATCAGCTGGAGCGGCTGTTCTCGCGGATCCAGGTGGCCAACACGATCATCACCCTGGAGATCGAGGGCGAGGCCGCGCCCGTGCGGACGCTGGTTCGCGAGGTCCAGGCGCACCCGGTGCGCAGCCAGGTGCTGCACGTGGATTTCTACCAGATCCATGCCGGCGAGCGCATCACGCTCGCGATCCCGATCCGGCTGGTCGGCCAGTCGGCGGGCGTGAAGGCGGGCGGCATTCTGCAGCACGTGATGGATGAGCTGGAAGTCGCGTGTCTGCCGGACGCGATTCCCGAGGCGATCGATGTGGACATCTCGGCGCTCGAGGTGGGCGACTCGATCCACGTGCGCGACATCACGGTACCGGAAGGCGTCGAGATCGAGGTCGATGGCGACCGCACGATCTGCAGCGTGATCCCGCCGGTCGTGACGGCCGAGGAGGTGGCGGAGGTCGTCGAGGAGGAGAGCGCGGAGCCGGAAGTCATTGCCAAGGGCAAGGCTGACGAGGAAGGCGACGACGAGGATTAGCCGGGCGATCCTGCCGCGATGAAAGTCGTCTGCGGGCTGGGCAATCCCGGGCCGGAGTACGCCGCAACGCGGCACAACGTCGGCTGGCGCGTTCTCGACGAAGTCCGGCGCGTGGGATCGTTTCCCGCGTGGCTCAAGGAAGGGCGGGCGCGCGTGTCCGACGGTCGCATCGCGGAGACGCGCGTGCGGCTCGTCCGGCCGGTGACGTGGATGAACCGGAGCGGATCGGCGCTCGCTCCGTTGCGCGACGATGAGGCGTTCGACGTCGCCAGCGATCTGCTGGTCGTCGTGGATGACGCGGCGCTCGACCTGGGCCGGATCCGGTTCCGGGCGTCGGGCAGCGCGGGCGGCCATAACGGACTCAAGTCCATCGAAGCGGTGCTGGGAACGCAGGCGTACGCCCGACTGCGCGTGGGCGTCGGTGTGCTCCCGGAGGGCGAGGATCTGGCCGACTGGGTGCTGGCGCCGTTCCCGCCGGCCGACGAAGAAGCGATCGTCGCGCTGCTGCCGACGCTCGCGGAGGCCGTCGCGATGTGGGTGACGGAGGGTGTGAACGCGGCGGCCAACCGCTTCAATCGCTGACAACCAACCGGTGCCGGCAGGGCGCCGATCGACACGGAGGGGTCGTGACGGAACTGATGGGCTTGGCGCAATGGGCGCCTGTCTTCGGGGCGGTGGGTCTGGCGGGCGCCCTGATCCTGTACGTGTACCTGAGCCGCCAGAGCACCGGCAACGAGCTCATGGCGGAGCTGGCGGACCGGATCCACGAGGGCGCGATGGCGTTCCTGCGTCGCGAGTACACCGTTCTCGTGATCTTCGTCGCCATCGTGGCGGTCCTGCTGTGGCAGGCGATCGGGTCGCTGGTCTCGCTGGCTTACCTGTCGGGTGCAGTCAGCTCCGTGCTGGCCGGCTTCTTCGGCATGCAGGCCGCTACGCGCGCGAACGTGCGCACGGCAGCCGCAGCGTGGCAAACGGGGTCGGGCAAGGCCCTGCGCATCGCGTTCTTCGGCGGCGCCGTCATGGGCCTTTCGGTCGCGGCGCTCGGCCTGATCGGCGTCGGCGCCTGGTACTACGCGATCGGCGCGTCGGCGATCAGCGGTGCGGAGTTCTCCAGATTCGCCGAGATCATCAGCGGGTACGCGATGGGCGCCAGCACGATTGCGTTGTTCGCGCGCGTGGGCGGAGGGATCTACACGAAGGCGGCGGACGTCGGTGCCGACCTGGTCGGCAAGGTCGAGGCGGGGATCCCGGAAGACGATCCGCGCAACCCGGCCACCATCGCGGACAATGTGGGCGACAACGTCGGCGATGTCGCGGGCATGGGCGCGGACATCTTCGAGAGCTACGTCGGATCGATCATCGCGACGATCGCCATCGCAGCCACCAGTCCGCTGTACGCTGCGTACCGGTCGGAGGCGATCGCGCTGCCGATCCTGACCGTGATCGTAGGTCTGCTGACGTCGCTGCTGGGCATTGCCCTGATGCGTGTGCTGGAGAAGTACAGCCCCGCGTCGGCGCTGCGCAATGTGACCTTCATCGCGGCGGGCCTGTTCCTGGTCATCATGTACTTCGGTGTGCAATCGCTGGGCATCGAGCCGTTCGACCCGGCGACGGGCAGGAGTTACTCGGTGCTGGGCCCGTTCTGGGCGCTCGTGACAGGCTCCCTGATCGGCATCCTGATCGGTCTGGTGACGGAGTACTACACGGCGGCGAAGCCGGTCCGGCGCATCGCGGAAGCGAGCACGACGGGCTCGGCGACCAACATCATCCAGGGACTGGCCGTGGGCATGGAGTCGACGGCGGCGCCCGTGCTGATGATCGCGGTTGCGATCGGCATTTCGTATTCCGTGGCCGGGCTCTATGGCATTGGCATCGCGGCCGTCGGCATGCTGGCCACAGTGGGCGTCACGATGTCCGTCGACGCGTACGGGCCGATCGCCGACAACGCGGGCGGGATCGCCGAAATGAGCCATCTGGGCAAGGAAGTCCGCGCGATCACGGATGAGCTGGATTCGCTGGGCAACACGACGGCCGCAATCGGCAAGGGCTTCGCGATCGGGTCGGCTGCCCTGACGGCGCTGGCGCTGTTCAGTGCCTACGCGTCCGCGGTCGGCTTGCGTCAGAGCGGCCTCAACATCATCGAACCGGCCGTCATGATCGGTCTGCTGATCGGCGGCGTAGTTCCGATGTTCATTGCCGCCCTCACCATGACGGCAGTCGGTCGTGCCGCGGCCGGCATGGTCGATGAAGTGCGTCGTCAGTTCCGGGAGATCCCCGGGCTCATGGAGGGCACCGCTCGTCCGGACAGCGCACGCTGCGTCGACATTTCGACGCGCGCGGCGCTGCGCGAAATGATCGCGCCCGGCCTCGTCGCGGTGGCCGCGCCGGTGATCGTCGGGTACTTCAGTATCGAGGCGCTGGGCGGGATGCTGGCCGGCGCGACGCTGTCCGGCGTGCTGCTCGCCCTGTTCATGGCGAACGCCGGTGGCGCGTGGGACAACGCCAAGAAGTACATCGAGAAGGGCGCGCTCGGCGGCAAGGGCTCGGATGCGCACAAGGCGGCCGTCGTCGGCGACACGGTCGGAGATCCGTTCAAGGACACGTCGGGCCCGTCGATGAACATCCTCATCAAGCTGATGAGCGTGGTCGCGCTCGTGCTGGCACCGTGGTTCGTGCGCATCCACGCAGATTCCGGCCAGGCCGATGCCGGTCTGATCGACCAGGTGTGGCTGGCGGTGCGCCAGCTTCTCGGCGCGCTCGTCGGTTGAGCTCGATGACGGATCAGGGCTTCGATCGGGCCATCGCGTTCGCGCGCGACCTGATCCGCATCCCGGGGCTGCCGGGTGCCGAGGGTGACGTGGCCCAGCGCACGAAGCGCGAGATGGAAACACTCGGCTACGACGAAGTCTGGACCGACGACGTGGGCAACGTGATCGGCCGGATCCGCGGTAACGGGGGTCCGGCCGTGATGCTGTCCTGCCACCTCGACGCCGTGGATGTGGGCGACGTGGCGAGCTGGGCGTACGGGCCCTTCGACGGTGTCGTCGAAGACGGGTTCCTCCACGGGCGCGGCGCCATGGACATCAAAGGCCCGCTCGCGCTGCAGACCCACGCCGCGGCCGTCTTTCTGGAGAACCGGCCCGCCGGCGATGTCCTCGTCGCGCACACCGTGCTCGAGGAGCGCGGGGGCTGGGGCATGGAGCACCTCCTCGAGTCCGGAGCCGTGCAGCCCGCGGCAGTCATCATCGGCGAAGCCACGGCGGGCGACATCTGCACGGGTCACCGGGGTCGCGCCGAGCTGATCGTCGAGATCCAGGGCGTCGCGGGGCACGCCAGCGCGCCGGCCCGGGCCAGCAATCCGCTGGCGCGGCTGGGTGGAGTGCTGGCGGCCATCGAGCGGTTCGCGACGACCCTCGAGCCCGATCCGCTACTGGGGCCCTCCACGCTCGCGCCGACCATGGTCGAAACGCTGCCGCGCAGCCGCAACGTAATTCCCGATCGCGTGAGAATCACGATCGACTGGCGCGTGTTGCCCGGCATGACCGCGGAAAGCGTGGCCGCCCGGCTCGAGCAATTCCTGCACACCGTGGACCCCCAGCCGGCGCCGTACGCCGTCGCGGTCATCAACGGCCGTGAGCGACAGCGCACGTGGACGGGCGTGGAGCAGGAGCGGCTCCTCTTCACCCCCGGGTTCCTGCTCCCGGCAGAGCACGCGGTGACCCGGGCGGCGCGGGACGCGATCCGGAAAGCGGAATCGCGCACACCCGCGGTCCGACCGTGGACCTTCGCCACGGACGGGGGGCACACGTGCGGCGTGCACGGCATCCCCACGATCGGCTACGCACCCGGTGAAGAACGGTACGCACACACGAACATCGAGCGGCTCGACCTGGCCGAGGCGCGCCGGGCCTTCGCAACGTATCCCGTCCTGGTCGCGTCGATCCTGGACGCGGTCCGCTCGGAAAGCTGAGCCGGGAGCTTCCGCGAGAGGTCGGAACCGGCTATGTTGACCCGCTTGCGCTCCTGCCCGATCCGCGGATCGGGCCGCACAGACCACGGGAGGCACGTTTGAGAGACTACGAAGTCGTCTACATCTTCGATCCGCAGCTCGCCCAGGAACAGGTCCGCGAAAAGCTGGACCGGTTCAATGCCATGATCACGAACGACGGCGGCGAAATCACGGCCACCGATGACTGGGGTCGCCGCCAGCTCGCGTTTCCCATCCGCAAACAGAGCGCCGGTCACTACTCGGTCGTCCAGTTCCGCGCCCCGGGCACGGCCCTCCCGGAGTTTGAACGGCTGATCAAGCTGGATGAAGGCGTGCTCCGTTACCTCGTCGTCCTCCACGACGGCGAGCCGGCAGCGCCCATGTCTCTGGCGACGAGGCAGGTAGCGCGCGATGAGGACGACGATCAAGGCGAGGAGGAGGAGGAAGACTGATGCGCCGGCCTGCAAAGATGTGTCCGCTCTGTGAATCCGGGGTGCGGTACATCAATTACAAGGATGACAAGACGTTGTCCCGACTGATGACGGAGCAGGGCAAGATCCTGCCGCGTCGGATGACGGGAACCTGTGCGCGCCACCAGCGGCAGATCTGTACGGCGATCAAACGTGCGCGTTACCTCGCGCTGGTCCCGTACGCGGGCAGGTTCGTCAACTGAAGGGCGAAGCACGGTGAACAGCACCGGTTGGGGCCGGGTCCTGGCGCTGGCCTTGGCGGCCACGGTGCTGTCCGTCGTTCAGGCGTCCCTGCTGATCTTCCTGCCGCTGGCCCTGCTGCTCATGGCCCTGCCACCGCGGCGGCCGGTGCTGGTCCTGGCGGGCGTCGTGCTCCTGCTGCTCCTGATGCGTGGGGGTGGCGGCAGTCCGGTCGCTGATTTCGGGCGCGGCTGGAGCCTTGTGCTGGGGGCGTGGTTCGTGATCGGCGTCGTGGCCATGGGCTCGGGCGCCTTCCTGTCGCGGGCCCTGTTCGCCGTCGCGGGCGCACTCCTGACGGCAGGCACGCTGCTCGCCATGCACCGGGACAGCTTCCAGGCGCTGGACGAGGCGGTGGCCAGTCAGCTGCGCGGTGGGGTAACCGCCGCACTGAACCTCGGCGGGAGCTTCTCGCTGGGCGAGGAAATGACGGAGGCGCTGTACCGGACGGCGGAACTGCAGGCCACGTTGTATCCGGCGCTGCTCGGCCTGGCCTCCATTGCGGGCCTGGGCGTGGCCTGGTGGGCGTATCGGAAACTGGCGCTGCGCGAGGGGGAGGCACTGCGTCCGCTCGTCGAGTTCCGCTTCAACGACGGGCTGATCTGGCTGCTGATTCTGGGCGGCGGGCTGCTGTTGCTGCCGATCGGTGGGGCCGCGGTGCGAGCGGGCTCGAACCTGCTCGCATTCATGGCCTTCCTGTACGCACTGCGCGGGGCGGCCGTGCTGCTTTTCATGGGCGGCGTACCCGGACCGCTGGGCCTGGTGTTCGCAGCGCTGGTTGCCGTACTGCTGTATCCGCTCGTGATGGCGACGGTGTTTCTGGTGGGATTGAGCGATACCTGGCTGGACCTGCGCACGCGTCGCAGCGGCGCAGGTGACAGTGGATGAAGAGGAGACGATGAAGAACATCAAGGTCATTCTCCGGCAGGATCTGGATCCGCTCGGCGCAGCGGGGCAGATCGTCACCGTACGCCCCGGTTATGCCCGGAACTATCTGCTGCCGCGCGGACTGGCGTACGAGGCGACGTCATCGAACATCCGGCAGCTCGAAGAGGAGAAGCGGCGCGCGGAGCAGCGTGCGAAGCGCGATTACCTCGAGGCCGGGCGCCGCGCCGCACAACTGGACGGCGTATCCCTGACCTTCCACGCCAACGCTGGCGAGGAATCGAAGCTGTTCGGCTCGATCACGTCGGCGGACATCGCGGATCGTCTGAACGAGCACGGACTCGATTTCGAGGTCGACAAGCGGCAGGTGGATCTTGGCGAACCGATCAGGGCGCTCGGGGTCTACACGGTGGCGCTCCGGTTGCACGCCGATGTCCGGCCCGAGATCAAGGTCTGGGTCATCAAGGCGGAGTGAGCCCGGACGTGACGCGGCCCGGGCCCGCACCGCAACGAAGGGATCAGGAGACGGCGGTCGTCCG
>JBFFZF010000043.1:0-26761 GCA_041568755.1 Longimicrobiales bacterium
CAGGCCAGACCATCACGGATACGCGCGAGGTCAATCCCGGGCAGGTGTGGGAGGAGAACGAGTTCTGGATCGAGCTGTCCTGGCGCATCGATCCGGACGGATCGCTCGGGATCCGGCAGTACTTCGAGTCTCGCGAGCATCCCGGTGAGAAGCTGGGCATTGATGAGTACTACGCGTGGATGTTCGAGAACTCCGTGCCCGGTCTGCCCGAAGCGGCGGCCGCGGAGAAGCTTTCGCCCCTCGCGTTCATGCGCCGGTACGGGGCCTTCGAAGTCGCGAAGAGGATCGGCGCCGTGCACGAGCAGGAAGTGCCGGCCGCCGAGCTGTCGGACGTGAGAGTCGACCGTTTCGGCCGCGCGTACACCAGCGCGTCGCGTCCGGCTTCGCCGAACATCGTCCCGCAGCCACAGCCCGATCCGGATGCGGACGGCCGGAGACCCGTCGGTGTGCTGCACGAGGGCCGCATCGCGCGCGGGTTCCCGACGCCGAGCGGCCGGCTCGAGTTCTGGTCGTCCACGCTGGTCGACTGGGGGTGGCCGGAATACGCGCTGCCCACGTACATCCGCAGCCACGTGCACCCGGACAGACTCGAACCCGGTCAGATGCCGCTCATCTCGACGTTCCGGGTACCGGTGCAGATCCACACGCGGAGCGGCAACGCGAAGTGGCTTGACGAGATCGCGCACACGAATCCGCTGTGGCTGCACACGCGGGATGCCGCGGCGCTCGGCGTGAAGACGGGAGACCTCGTCCGCGTCGAGACCGAGATCGGCTGGTTCGTGGTGAAAGCGTGGGTCACCGAGGGCATCCGGCCCGGCGTCGTGGCGTGCAGCCACCACATGGGGCGGTGGAAGCCCGGCCGGACGGGGCAGCGCCAGTCCATGGCGACGGTCGCGCTGGGTCGCGAAGGTGACCGCTGGTCGCTCGTGCGCAAGGGTGGCGTCGAGCCGTTCGAGTCGACCGATGCCGACACCCTGCGCATCTGGTGGACGGACGCAGGCGTCCACCAGAACCTGACGTTCCCCGTTCAGCCGGACCCGATCTCCGGCATGCACTGCTGGCATCAGGCCGTGCGTGTGCGCCCCGCCGAAAAGGGCGACCGGTACGGTGACGTGTCCGTCGACACTGCGCGCGCCCATGCGGTCTATGAGCGCTGGCTGGAAACGACGCGAGCGGCAGACCGGCACTCGCCGGACGGCACGCGGCGACCGTTCTGGCTGATGCGGCCGCTGCGGCCGTCGCGCGAAGCGTATCGGCTGCCGGCGCACGCGGGCGACAGCGGAGGCGCCGCACGATGATGCAGGGCGGGCACACGTCCGCAGGCACGCTCACGGGCGGGGGATGGGCAGACTCGCGCGTCTGATCCACCGTCTGGGCGGCCCGCCGCCGCCGCGCGGGCCGCGCGTCAAATCGTTCGCCCGCAGCGCGATCGTGGCGGACACGATCGCCGGTCTGAGCATCGCCCTCGTCCTCGTGCCCCAGTCGCTCGCTTTCGCGCGGCTGGCCGGGCTGCCCCCTCACATCGGACTCTACGCGGCGGCACTGCCGCCGATCGCGGCGGCGTTCTTCGCCTCATCACCGTACCTGCAGACGGGGCCGGTGGCGGTGACCTCCCTGCTCACCGCAGGTGCGCTGGCGGGTCTGGCCGCGCCGGGCTCCATGGAGTACGTGCGGCTGGCGGCGCTGCTCGCGCTGGTCGTCGGCGTCACGCGCGTGGCGATCGGTGTGCTGCGCATGGGTCGCATCGTCTATCTGATGTCGGAGCCCGTCCTGCGTGGATTCACCACGGGGGCTGCCCTGCTCATCGTGCTCTCCCAGGCACCCGCGCTGTTCGGACTGGACGGCGTGTCGGGCGGGGCGGCGGCCACGTTCTTCTCCATGGTCCGTGGTCTCCGCTCCTGGGACCTCGAGACGATCGGCATTTCCGTTGTCGCGTTCACGATCATCGTCGGCTCGCGCCGCGTGCACGGGCTGATCCCGTGGGCCTTCATCGTCACGGCCGGGGGCGTGATCTACAGCCAGCTCACCGGCTACGCGGGCGCGGTCGTCGGCGATCTGCCGGGCGGACTGCTCGCGCTCTCCATGGATCTGCCCTGGCGGTCGCTTCCGTCCATGATCGTGCCCGGCCTGATCATCGCGCTGATCGGTTTCGCCGAAGCCGCGTCGATCGCGCGCGTTTTCGCGGCCCGCGAGCGCCAGCGCTGGGACCCCAACCGTGACTTCATCGGCCAGGGCGTTGCCAACGTGACCGCCGCCCTGAGCGGCGGGTTCCCGGTGGGCAGTTCGTTCTCGCGCAGCAGCATGGCCTGGCTGCTCGGGGGTCGGACCGTCCGTGCGGGCGCCATCGTCGGCATCGCGACCCTCGCGTTCATGCCGTTCGCGTCGATTCTCAGTGCGCTGCCCGTCGCGGTCCTGAGTGCCATGGTCATCACGGCGGTCATCGGCATGGTCCGCATCACGCCGATCCTGGCCATCTGGAAGCTGTCCCGGCCACAGTTCCTGGTCGCGTCGAGCACGCTCGTGTTCACGATCTTGCTGTCCCCGCGCATCGACGAGGCCGTCATTCTGGGCATCCTGATGGCGGGTGCCGTCCACCTGTGGCGTGAGTTCGACGTCAAGTTCCCTCACTGGATCGACGGCGGCGTGCTGCACGTCCGACCCGTGGGCGTGCTGTGGTACGGCTCAGCCGAGATGCTCAAGCAGGAAGTCCTGGATCTGCTCGCCGAGCACGCCGAGATCCGCGGGCTGGTCCTGCACATGGAACGGCTCGGCCGCATCGACCTGACCGCCTCCCTCGTCCTCGAGCGACTGATCGAAGAGGTCCGGGATGCCGGCCTCGACACGGCCATCCAGGCCGCCCACCCGGTCACGGCCAAGGCCCTCCACCGGGTCCTCGATCGGGCCGGACACGAAGACGCCGCCGAGCCCGGCGCTGCCGCCGTGTCGGACGCTGCCGGGCCGGGCGGCGCGGCCACGCCGACCGGGGACGCCGCCCGGACCTGACGCAGTCTTCCCTTCCGACAGACCCGCCTCTGCCGGCCTTGCCAGAATGACAAACCGGACGCCGTTCCCACCCTGCGGACCCGGCCACTGTGGCAGGTCCCGGCTGGCACGGGTGATGCCTCCATCACAGTCGGCATTCAGGGGTCGCGCGAGGGCGTGATCCCGCGTCAACCAGAACCAACGTGCACTGGAGGGAAGGAGGTCCGAGATGCTTCCGACGCTGAATCGTCACTGGGTCGCCACGAATCCGATCGACGCGCTGTGGAACGCGCGCCGCGAGATGGACCGCATGTTCAGCGGGCTGGGCTACACGGGTACGGCGGAGGGTGCGCCGTTCACGATCCCGGCGGAGGTCGTGGAGACCGACAACGAGATGCGTTTCCTGTTCGAGTTCCCCGGCATGCGCGCCGAGGACATCAATGTGACGGTCGAGAACAACGTCCTGACCGTGGCGGGTGAGCGGAAGTACGAGCGTGAAGAGGGCGGCGAGCAGGGCGAGGTCCACCTGTTCGAGCGGCGCTACGGCCGCTTCGAGCGCAGCTTCACGCTGCCTCGCCGCGTGGATACGGGCAAGGTCGATGCGTCGTACGACAACGGTGTGCTGACCGTCACCCTGCCCAAGAGCGAGGCCGCCAAGCCTCGCCGGATCGAGGTGTCCGCGGCTTCGGGAGCCCGCCGGATCGGGTCCAAGTAATCGATCCGGACGCGGCCGGTCGCCGTCGGCGATCGGGGCCGGGCCGGTGTCCTCCTGGACGCCGGCCCGGTCGTGCTTCCGGCGCCGGTTTGCAGGCGCAACCGCCCGGCCGTACCATCGCCGGGCGACCTCTCGATCGAGGATCCCCGCTGCGCTGGAGGGTGGAACCATGGGTGGAGGCACCAAAGAACTGACGGGCCCCGATCTCGGCGCGGGCATCGACGAATCCTCGCTCGCGGACGGCGAGCTGCTTCTCGGCCACGCCGACGGTGAGGCCGTGCTGCTCGCGCGGGTGCGGGGCGAGGTGCTGGCGATCAGCGCGACCTGCACGCACTACGGCGGACCTCTCGCGGAAGGTCTGCTCGTCGACGACACCGTGCGCTGCCCGTGGCACCATGCGTGCTTCAGCCTGCGCACGGGCGAGCCGGTCCGGCCGCCGGCGCTCAACAACGTGGACTGCTGGTCGGTCGAGCGTGCGGCGGGAACGATCCGGGTGACGGGACGCAAGCAGGTGCGTGCGGAGCGCACGCCCGCGAAGTCACCCGCTTCGATCGTGATCCTGGGCGCGGGGGCCGCCGGCAGCGCCGCCGCGGAAACGCTGCGCCGGCAGGGCTACACGGGTCCGGTCGTGATGATCGACCAGGAGCCGGACTCGCCGTACGACCGACCGAACCTTTCGAAGGACTATCTGGCCGGGAACGCCCCCGAAGAGTGGATCCCGCTGCACCCGCCGGAATTCTACCGGGAGCGCGACATCGAGATCGTGCGCCTCGAGGCCATCGGCCTGGATGTCGCGACGCGCAGCATCGCGCTGGCGGACGGGTCGACGCGCATCTGGGGAGCGCTGCTGCTGGCGCCGGGCGCCGAGCCCAACCGGCCAGGCATCCCGATCGAGGGCGGCACTCCGGTCCACACGTTGCGCTCGCTGGCCGACAGTCGTGCGATCATCGCGGGCGCGGCGGCGGGCGCACGCGCGGTCGTCATCGGTGCCGGCTTCATCGGGCTGGAGACCGCGGCGTCGCTCCGCCAGCGCGGTCTGGAGGTGACCGTCGTTGCGCCGGACAAACGGCCGCTGGGCCGGCTCATGGGCGAGGCCATGGGTGATCTCGTGCGCGACCTTCACGAGCGCCAGGGCGTGACATTCCGGCTGGGGCGGACCGCGCAGGCCATCGGCGCCGGACATGTCGCGCTGGATGATGGCACGCAGATCCCTGCCGACCTCGTCGTCGTCGGCATCGGCGTGCGGCCACGTGCGGGGCTCGCCCAGGCGGCGGGCATCGAGGTCGACGACGGCATCCTTGTCGACGAATACCTCCAGACGTCCGTGCCGGGCATCTTCGCGGCGGGCGATGCCGCGCGCTGGCCGCACCCGGCGTCCGGCGAGCGCGTGCGCGTCGAACACTGGGTCGTTGCGCAGCGCATGGGCCAGGTCGCGGCCCGCAACATGCTCGGTGCACGGGAACGCTTCGCCGCGGTGCCGTTCTTCTGGAGCCAGCACTACGACACCGCAATTGCCTGGGTCGGGCACGGCGCCGGCTGGGATACGGCGGAAGTCGATGGCGATCCGGCGGCGCAGGACTGCGCAGTGACCTACCGGCGAGGCGGGGTGCGCGTGGCCGTAGCCACGATCGCCCGTGACGCCGTCAGCCTGCGCGCGGAGGTCGAGATGGAACGGCGTGCGGGCTCAGCCTGAGGCGGCCGTCCGTTCGATGCCCAGCTGGTAGTAATCCGCGGCGTATTCCGAGACCATGCGGTCGGTGTTGAAGTACGGGCAGATCTGGCCGATCGCGGCACGCATCATCGCGATCCACCCCTGCGGCAGCCCGTCCTCGTCCCGGGCGTGGTAGAGCGGCATGACCTCGTTCTCAATGAGGTCGTAGAGCGTCGCGGCATCGGCGGCGTCCTGCGCCCCCGGGTCGTGGTATTCGTGCTCCGGGATGACCCAGCCGATCCTGGTGTCCCACGCGTTGTGCTCGGCCCACGCCTCCGCCCACCAGCCGTCCGCGATGCTGAGATTGAGGCCGCCGTTCGCGGCCGACTTCATCCCGCTCGTGCCGCTCGCCTCGTGCGGACGCCGCGGCACGTTCAGCCACACGTCCGAGCCGCGCACCAGGTAGCGGGCCAGTTCTATGTCGTAGTTCTCGACGAAGAAGATGTGGCCGGCGAATTCGGGCTGCTGGGAGATGGCGAAGACATCGTGCAGCAGCTGCTTGCCGGCGTCGTCGCGCGGGTGGGCCTTGCCGGCGAAAATGAACTGGATCGGGCGCTGCGTATCCCCGACGATGCGGGCCAGCCGCGCCGGGTCACGCAGCAGCAGCGTGGCCCGCTTGTACGTGGCGAAACGGCGCGCGAAGGTGATGGTCAGCGCGTCCGGCCGCGGACTGACCGTCGGGCCCGTCGTCGCCGCGCCGCGCTGCAGCGCCTGTGCCCGCAACTGGTCGCCCAGCCGCTCGATGAGGCGTTCGTGCTCGTCCACGTGCGCGCTCCACAGGCGCGCGGCGGGGACATCCCGGATCCGCGTCCAGTCGACGGCACCACTCCGCCCCTGCCAGCGCTCCGCGATGTAGTCCGTGTAGACGCGGCTCATGTGCGGGCCGACCCAGGACGGCAGGTGCACACCGTTCGTGACGTGACCGATCGGCACGTCCGCGGACCGCCCCGCCGACCACAGCCCCTGCCACATCGCACGTGAGATGTCGCCGTGCAGGCGGCTCACGCCGTTCCTCGCCCGCGAGCCGCGCATGGCCAGTGCCGTCATGCAGAACGTGGTGGCCCGACCCTGCACACTGGTCCGGCCCAGATCGAAAAAGGTGTCCCAGGGGATCCCCACCCACTCGAGCCAGTCGCGGAAGTAGCGGCCCATCAGTTCCGGGGGGAAGTAGTCGTGGCCGGCCTCGACGGGCGTGTGTGTCGTGAACACCATCTCCTCGCGTACGCGCTGGAGTGCCTGCTCGAAGGCGAGAGACTCGCGGCGCATGGTCTGCCCGATACGCTCCAGGATCGCGAAGGCGGCGTGGCCCTCGTTCAGGTGCAGCACTTCGATCGGATGGCCGAGCTGCTCGAGCGCGCGCACGCCGCCCACACCGAGCACGATCTCCTGCTTGACGCGGTGCTCCTGGTCGCCGCCGTACAGCCGATCCGTGATGTGCCGGTCCTCCGCGTCGTTCTGCTCGACGTCCGTATCCAGCAGGTAGAGCGGGATCGTCCCGACATCGGCGCGCCACACGCGCGCGTGAACCGTCCGGCCGGGAAACGCGAGTGGCACGAGCAACGGGGCACCATGCGCCGTTGTTTCGCTGCGCAGCGGCAGCCGTGCCGGCTCCAGGTGGAGGTACCGTTCCCGCTGCACGCCCTCTTCGTCGACGTACTGGGTGAAGTACCCGTCCCGGTAGAGGAGGCCAACGCCGACGAGCGGCAGCCCCAGATCGCTCGCCGACTTGAGGTGATCGCCGGCCAGAACGCCCAGCCCGCCGGAGAACACGCGGATGCATTCGGTGATCGCAAACTCGGCAGAGAAGTAGGCCACCCGACGGGGTCCGGGGGTCATGGACCGGTCGGCGAGGTACTCGTCGAGCAGGCTGAGGCCGTGGCGCACGTGTGCGACGAGCGCCGGATCGCCGTTGCGGGTGGCGGGCGCGATCCGGCGCAGCAGTTCGACCGGGTTGTGGCGAGTCTCTCGCCAGAGATCGGGATCCAGTCTGCTGAAGATCGCGCGGGTCTCGCGATCCCAGGTCCAGCGCAGGTTGTAGGCCAGGGTTTCGAAGCCGTCCGCCGGGGCCGGGGGATCACTCTGTCGTGTGGACATAGGCTCGCTCGAGTCCGCAACGCGGGCGCCCCGGACCGCCGGGGGCCGGGGCGCGCAGAACGCCAGAACGTAAAGGTTCACACCGCTCCTGTCGAGGCAGTGTCGGCACGGCCCCCCGGCGCCCGAGCTCGTGCGCCGGCGCGGTTGCGCACAAACGCCGCGCCGGTCACTGTTCTGCCGTTCGCAGGCGGTACCGGCGGCGCACTACGGGGAGGGTCCATGGCGGGCGAGACCATGCGTTTCTTCGAGCAGGTCAATCATCATTTCGACAAGGCGGCGGCGCTCACGGAATTCGAGCCCGGCCTGCTCGCCCAGATCAAGGCCTGCAACACGGTCTTCCATGTCGCCTTCCCGGTCCGTCGCGACGACGGCTCGATCGAGGTCTTCGAGGGGTGGCGCGCCCAGCACAGCTCCCACAAGCTGCCGACCAAAGGCGGCATCCGCTTCGCGCTCACCGTCGACGAAGACGAGATCATGGCGCTGGCCGCCATGATGACCTACAAGTGCGCGCTGATGGACGTCCCGTTCGGTGGCGCCAAGGGCGGCGTCCGCATCGATCGCACGCAGTACTCGGAGGGCGAACTCGAGCGTGTCACGCGCCGTTTCACCTTCGAGCTGGCCACGAAGAATTTCATCGGGCCGGCCATCGATGTGCCGGCACCCGACTACGGTACGGGTTCACGCGAAATGGCGTGGATCGTCGACACGTATGCTGCGGTGGGCGGCCACCAGCTGGATGCCGCCGGCTGCGTCACGGGCAAGCCGCTGCCAGTGGGCGGCATCCGTGGCCGAACGGAGGCGACCGGGCGAGGCGTGTTCTTCGGGATCCGCGAATTGCTGAAGCATCCGGAGATCACACGTTCGCTCGGCATGACGCCGGGCGTCGAAGGCAAGACCTTCGTCGTGCAGGGCCTCGGCAACGTCGGTTACCATGCGGCGAAGTTCCTCACCGAGGCCGGCGCCCGCATGATCGGCGTGGCGGAGTACGAGGGCGGCATCCACGGCCCGGACGGCATCGACCTGGAAAAGCTGGTGGAGCACCGCAAGGCGACAGGCTCGATCCTGGGCTTCCCGGGGACGACCGCACTGCCCGACCGGATGAAAGCGCTCGAGCTGGAGTGCGATGTCCTCGTCCCCGCGGCGCTCGAGAACCAGATCACCGAAAAGAACGTCGACTCCATTGCGGCACGGATCATCGCGGAAGGCGCGAACGGGCCCGTGTCCGCCGACGCCAACGACCGGCTGCTCGAGCGCGGTGTCATGATCCTGCCCGACATCTACCTGAACGCGGGCGGCGTCACCGTCTCGTACTTCGAGTGGGTCAAGAACCTGTCGCACGTCCGCTTCGGCCGCATGGGACGCCGCTTCGAGGAACTCAGCAACACCCGCATCCTGCACACGGTGGAGAAACTCACCGGCGCGAGCATCGACGCCCAGTCGTTCCAGGCCGCCATCGCCGGCGCGAGCGAGGCCGACCTGGTCGACTCGGGCCTCGAAGACACCATGATCGGGGCCTGGCATCAGATGACCGAGTGCGCGTCGCAGCGCGGTACGGACCTGCGTACGGCGGCGTACCTCATAGCCATCGAGAAGGTGGCGATCTCGTACCTGGACAGGGGAATCTTCCCCTGAGGGAGAGGGAGAGGGAGAGGGAGCGGGAGCGTTTCGGGGGGAGGGGAAGGGATCAGGGTTTCAGGCGGAGGCGTTCGGCGCGGCGTTCGAAGATGAGGTACAGGGCGGGGGTCACCGTGATGACGAGGATCATGGAGCTGGCCAGGCCGCCGATGAGGGTGTAGGCGAGGGCGTTCCAGATGTTGGCGTTGACGTTCTTGCTGAAGAGCACGAGCGGCAGCAGCCCGCAGATCGTCGTGAGGCTGGTCATGAGGATGGGGCGGACGCGCTCGATGGTGCCGCGCACGAGGGCGTCGTCGAGGAGCAGGCCCTCGCGGCGGCGCAGCTGGTTGACGTGATCCACGAGCAGGATCGCGTTGTTGACGACGATGCCGGCCATCATGATGACTCCGACGTACGCCTCGCGTGTGAAGCTGGCGCCCGTGTAGAAGAAGATGAGGAACACGCCGATGAGGGCCATGGGCACGGTGAGCAGAACGCAGAAGGGCTGCTTGAGGGATTCGAAGACGGCGGCCGTGACCATGTAGACCAGGACGAGCGCGATGGCGATGACGCCCCAGATCTGTGCGCGCGCTCCTCCGTCGACCAGCTCCACACCTGGCGTTCCTCGATCTCGTAGCCGGGCGGCAGGGTCGTCGCATCGAGCACGGTCTGCAAGGTGGCATCACCGAGTCTGGTCGGCCCGCGGAACTCGTAGCTCACGATCCGCTGATACTGCTGGTTCTCGCGGATCACGCGGTTCAGGACCTGGCGCTCGCGCACCGTCGCGATGTCACTCAGGCGGACGCCTTCGCGCGAACTGGCCGTCGGGAGCAGCAGGTTCTCCAGACCGAGCATGTCCATGTCGCGGTTGCCGGCCAGCTTCACCGACAGCTGCATCTCCTCGCCATCGAGGCGCACAGTCTCGCCCTGCTGGTTGCGCCCGCGCACCGCGGACGCGACGTAGGCGACGACATCGCGGGCGCTCAGGTCGTGCAGCGCGAGGCGGCGGCGGTCGATGTCGAGGACGATCTCCGTGGCCTTGTCCCGCTGCCAGAAATTGCCGGCCGTGTTCGTGTCCACTTCGCGCACGCGCGAGAACCGCTCCAGCCGCCGGGCCAGGTCCTCCGCGATCAGGCGGACCTGCTCGTAGTTGTAGCCCAGGATCTTGATGGAATAGTTGGGTGACGCGCCGCCACCGCCGCCGTAGAAGCTGGGCCCGTAACCGTACACGCGCACGTCCGTGCCGCCGAACAGGAGGCTGTACTGGACGAGTTGCTCTTTGATTGCGACCGGGATGGCCGTGTACTGGAGCGAATCCGGAAAGTACACATCGATCGAACTGCGCTCGGGGAAGATGCGTGAGATGAACCGGTCCAGCTCGGGCATCTCGCGGAGGCGAGCCTCGAAGAAGCGGGCCAGCTCGTCCGTACGCTCCAGCTCCTCGCCACGCGGCTGCACGATCTGGATGTTGATGCGGTCGCGCTGCTCGCCCCACGCACCCCAGACGATGCCGCGGCTGACGTACTTGTCGAAGACGTAGCCGGACCCGCCCAGCGCGAGCAGGGCCAGCGCCACGGTCACCCAGGGCAGCCGCAGGGAACCGCGGATCAGACCACCGTAGTGACGGACGATGAAGGACTGGCGCAGGCCCGGCGCCAGGCCGTGCGGGTCGGCAGCCGCGGCCGGGTCCGCGGTGACCGGCTGGATCGCACCGAGCAGGCGAGCGCCGACGGCCGGGATGAAGGTGAACGCGACCGCCAGGCTGGCCACGAGCGCGATGCCGACGACGAGCGCGAGCGGCACGTAGTAAATGCGCAGTTCGCCCTGCAGGTACACGAACGGGATGAGCACGACGACGGTCGTGCTGGTCGATGCCAGGATGGCGAGCGCGACATCGGCGGCGCCGCGCTGCGCGGCCACGTCGGCGGGCTCGCCCAGCCGGCGCCGGCGGTACGTGTTCTCCAGCACCACGATGGCGTTGTCGACGACGAGCCCGAACCCCATCGCCAGGCCCATCAGGGTGAGCACATTGAGCGTGAAGCCCGCCCAGTACATCACGTTGATGGTGATCAACACGGAGAACACGACGGTCGCGAAGACGATGATGGCCGCGCGCGCCGAACGCAGGAACAGGAGCAGCACGAGGATCACGATGGCCGCGGCCACGAGCGCGCGCGTGCGCAGGTCGGTCAGCTGTGCCTTGATGTCTTCGCTCTGATCGTCGTCCAGGATCACACGGACACCGCTCGGGTGCGAGCCTTCCAGTTCGGCCAGGCGGTGTTTCACCCGGTCGGCCGTGGCGACCGCGTTCGAGCGGGGCGCCCGATAGACCTGGAAGGCGACCGCCGGGAAGCCGTCGATCCGGTAGTACTGCGTCGGCGTTTCCCACGTGGCGTGCACGGTGCCGACGTCCGCGATCCGGACGACCCGGCCCCGGTCCATCAGGACGGGCAGCCTTTCGACCTCCTCGACGGAGCCGGTCCGCTCGCGGATCGCCAGCGTGCGCAGATTGCCGTCGTCCGTGAACACGGCGCCCGCCTCCGCCACGAACTCCATCCGGCTGATGCGCTGCCGCACGGTGAACGGCTGCAGGCCCAGGGCCCGGATGCGATTCTCATCCAGCTGGATCTCGAGGATGCGTGCCCGGCCGCCGTACGCGGTGATCGTGCCGACGCCCTCGATCTGGCGCAGTTCGGGATCGAGATCGTCGTCGACGTAGGCGCGCAGGGTTTCGAGCGTGTACGGCCCGGTCAGCGTGTACTGGAGCAGAGGCCGCAGCTGGTCCTGGAAATCCTCGGGGACGTACTGCTGGATGCGAGTGATCACGCCGTCCGGGAGATCGTCCTCGATGGCGGCGACGCGCTCCGAAAGCTCGAGCCGGGCGAATTCCATATCCGTATCGAGGGCGAACTCGATCGAGATGCGGGCGTTGTTCTCGGTCGACTCCGAAGAGATCTTCTCGACCCCGCGCACCTGCTGGATCTCACCCTCGAGCGGCGAGGTCACGAAGGCCTCCATGACCTCGGGCGAGGAGCCGAACAACGTGGCACTGACGGTGAGCCGCGGCAGATCGGTGTCGGGCAGCAGCTCGAGCGGAATGGCGCGCCAGGCCGCGAAGCCGAGCGCCGCAACGGTGAAGTAGGCCATGGAGACGGCCACGGGCCTCCGGATGATGTGCCGGATCATTCGGCGTCCGTGGCCAGCTTCGTACCGCCGCCACCCATGCCGGCCGTCGCTTCGACAGGGCCCGGCCCGGGCGCGCTGCGGTCCCGCCCGCCGACCAGCCACAGGCGTGCGTCCTCCATCATTTCGTACACGACCGGAATCACGATGAGCGTGAGTGCCGTCGACGTGAACAGCCCTCCGAACACGGCTACCGCCAGCGGCTTCTGCAGCCCGGCGCCGGCGCCCAGTCCGAGCATCATGGGGAACACGCCCAGCATCGTCGTCACCGACGTCATGAGGATGGGTCGCAGCCGCGCGCGGCCCGCTTCGAGAATCGCTTCCCGCAGCGGCAGGCCCTTGTCCCGCTGCTGGAGGATGAAGTCGATCTTCACGACCGCGTCATTGTCCACGATGCCCACCAGGATGACCATGCCGATGAGGCTGATCGTGTTGAGACCCGCGCCGAACAGGGCCAGCCCCGCGAACGCGCCGATCAGCGACAGCGGGACCGACAGCAGGATCGTGAACGGGTGAATGAACGATTCGAACTCGGCGGCCAGGATCATGTACACCAGCAGGAGCGCGAGCAGGAAGGCGAACGTGAGGTCGCGCACGCTGCGGTCGAACTCCTCGTTTTCGCCGCCCACATCGACGCGCAGGCCGGTGGGTGCGGGCAGATCGGAGAGCGCGCCACGGATCGCGCCCACCGCCTCCTCGACATCACCGGTCGCGACATCCGCGAAGACGGGCACGACCCGCGCCTGATCGACACGCTGGATCTCGACCGGCCCCACGGACTCGCGCACGCGCACGACCTCGCGCAGCGGGACGGAGCCGAGCATCAGGCGATCGAGCGTCTCCAGCGAGCGACGCTCTTCCTCGGGCAGCCGTATGAGGACATCGATCTTGCGATCGAATGCGATGAAACGGGTCGCGACCTTGCCGCGCATGTGGTCCTCGACCGCCTGCGCGACGGTTGTGGCCTCGAGCCCGAAGGTGGCAGCGCGATCCCGGTCGATCTGGACGAGGAACTCGGGCTGGCCTAGCTCCACATCGACCCGCACGTTCGTGAGGTCGGGCAGCGAGGCGAGCCGTTGCCGCACGCGTTCCGCGTGGGCCAGCGCGGCATCCAGATCATCGCCGCGCACGCGCACGGCGAGGTCCGCGTCACCGCCTCCCAGCAGTTTGCCCAGCGCCGTAGCCTGGCCGGTCTCGATCGTCAGCTCCGCCGGGATGCCGGCCAGCGCGGGTCGAAGCCTGGCCAGGACATCGGCGGTGGCGGCGCCGGGCCGCAGAGAGACTTCGAGGATCGCCGTGTTGATGTCGCTCGCCTCCTCCTGGACGCCGGCAATGGCCGTCTGCTTGCCGACGCGTGCGAGCACCGCCTGCACGTCGGCGTCCACGCGGATCAGCGAATCGATGCGTGCGGCGAGCACCTGCGTCCGGTCGAGCGGAGTGCCGCGGGGCAGTTCGATGCGAACGCGGAACGAGCCCTGGTCCACATCCGGCAGCACCGAACGCGTCAGACCCAGCGCCACGGGCAGCGACAGGAGCAGCGCGCCGAAGGACAGGCCCAGGACCATGCCGCGCCGGTCGAGCGCGGCTACGAGAACGCGCTCGTAACGGTCCGTGAAGCGCTGGAACACGCGGTCGAAGCCGTCGAGCCGGGCCGCAATGGCGCGACCGAGGCCGGTGCGCGCCTGCTCTGCGCGTGACCGGTCCGTCCGCAACGGCCCGGACTGCCAGCGTGACGCCATCATGGGCAGCAGCGTGACCGCCACGCCCAGGCTGGTGAGGAGCGAGAACGCGACTGCGAAGGAGAGGGCGGCGAACAGCTGACCCGCCACGCCCTCGACGTAGATGACCGGCCCGAAGACCGCGATGGTCGTGAGTGTGGCGGCCAGCAGCGCGCGCATCAGTTCCTCGGCGCCGATTGCTGCGCTCAGTGGGCCGGTGACGCCTTTCTCGCGATGCCGGACGATGTTCTCCAGCACGATGATCGAGTTGTCGACCAGCATGCCGGCACCCAGGGCCAGCCCGCCCAGGCTCATGATGTTGAGCGAGACGCCGGCCGCGTCGAGCAGGGCGAACGTGCCGATGATCGAGATGGGGATGGCCAGCGCGATCGCGACCGGATAGCGCCAGTCACGCAGGAACAGGAAGAGCACGAGGAAGGCCAGGCCCGATCCGATGATCAGGTTCTGGACCAGGTTGCGGATGGCGCCGGAAATGAAGCCGGCCTGGCTCATGGCGATGTCGAGGGACACGCCCTCGTGCGCCACGCGCAGCTGTTCGAGAATCTGCTCGACCTGGCGCGTGACGCGGACCGTATTCGCTTCCGATTCCTTGAAGATCAGCAGGCTGATCGCGGGGCGACCGTTGTAGGAGGCGCTCGATTCCCGGTCCCGGAACCCGTCCTCGACGCGGGCCACATCGCGCACCAGGACGCGGCCATCCGGCCGGCCGGTCACGCCCTGCTGCGCAAGCACGATGTCCGCGATTTCGTCGACCGCCTGCAGCTCGCCCAGCGTGCGCAGCGAGTAGCGGAACTGGCCTCGCCGCACCGTGCCGCTGCCGCCGGCCGCGTTGGCGTTGTCCAGCGTGGTGGCCAGCTGGTCGATGGTCAGACCGTAGCTCTCCAGCCGGCGCAGATCGACATCGACGTGGATCTCGCGCTCGAGCCCGCCGGTGACCGCTGCCTGCGCGACCCCGTCGATCTGCTCCAGCCGGCGGCGGAACACGTACTCCGCCAGCTGCTGCAGCCCCCAGAGGTCTCCGTCTGAGGCCACGCTGATCGCCATGATCGGTTCGCTGCGCGGATCCTGGCGCAGCACGACGGGCCGGTCCGCCGTCTCCGGCAGCTGGTCGCGGATCCCGTCCAGCCGCTCGCGCACGTTGAGGGCCGCGAAGTCCATGTCCGTGCCCCACGCAAAGCGCAGGAAGACGAGAGAGACACCCTCGCGTGTGTCGCTCTCGACGCGCTCGACGCCGGGGACCGTGCTGACCTGGCTCTCGATGGGCTCCGTGATGAAGTGCTCGATCTCCGCCGGCGCGACTTCCGGGTACGTGGTCAGCACGACCAGGCGGGGGTAGGCGATGTCCGGCAGAAGGTCGACCGGCAGACGGAAGAAGGACAGGCCGCCCAGGAAGATGACGCCCAGGTAGACCATGGCCACGCCCACGGGACGGGCAATGGAGAGACGGGGGAGGGACATCGGCTAACGCTCCAGCCGGGCGCCGAGGCGCTCCTCGAGGGCGACCCGGGCCGCGATGAACTGGAACGTGGCCTCGACGGCCTGTCGCTGTGCCTGCGCGTTGGCGTCGACCAGGTTCTGGAAGCGCAGGAAATCGAGCGCGCCCAGCCGGAACTGTTCCTCCGCAAGTTCGACCTGCTGCTGGCTGAGGGCCGCGATCTGCTGCTGCGCGAGGTAGTTCTCCCACGCACGCTGCAGGTCGATCAGGCCCGACCGGATCATGCGCTCCGTTTCCAGGCGTGCCTGACGCAACTCCTGGCGGGCGTCCTCCATCGCCGCGCTCGACTGCGCGACCTGGGAGGCCGTCTGGAAGCGGTTGAACAGCGGAAAACTGACGTTGATGGAGAAGTTGTAACCGCGTGACCCGTCCGGATTGAGTTCGCCGAACGCGCCGAAGCCACGTTCGCTCGTGTTGCGCCCGTACCCGAAACTGCTGGAGATGGTCGGCCACCGGCCGCCCCTGGCGGACGCCGCGTTCTGGCGCGCTGCATCGAATGCGGCCGTCCGTTGCCGGACCGAGGGGCTCACGGCCACGGCCCGCGCCACGAGCGCGCCGGCGTCGATCGCAGAGGGGTCGAAAACTTCCGGCAGTTCGTCCGCCACGTCGAAAACGATCCCGGCATCGATGCCGATCGACGTCGCCAGCGCCAGACGCGCCTTGCGCGTGTTCGCCTCCGCCAGCCGGAGGTTCTGTTCGGCAGAGATCACGGCGCGCTGGGCATCGAGCAGGGCGACCTGGTCAATGGCCGCGATGCGGAACCGCTCCTGATTGTCTTCGTATCGGCGCCTGGCCGCATCCACGTTGCGCTGCTCGACCTCGACGAGCATGTCGGTGCGGCGGGCTTCGTAGAAGTCGCGCGAGACCTGCGCCTCCAGTGTCGCGCCCGCCAGGCTGATGGCCGCTTCGGTGGCCGACTCCTGCGCCTTTGCCGATGCGTAGCGGCGGAACATGGCGCCGCCGTCGAACAGCGTCATGCTGAGGCTGAGCCCCTGACTCGCGCTGCTGTTGCGCACGGTGATGGGGTCGGTTTCCACGGTCTGTCCGAAGTCGCCCGTGCCACGCGTCGTCGTGCTCGAGTTGCCGCTGAAGCCGAGCTGCGACGACACATTGGGAAGGAACCCGGCCCAGGCCTGCCGGACAGCCACCGCGCTCACATCGCGGTCGTTCACCGAGCGCAACCAGACGGGGCTGTTCTGTCGGGCCAGACGGAGGGCATCGGCCAGCGTGAGGACCGCCGGCACCTCCTGGGCAGTGCCCGGCGAGGCGGTCGCGGTCAGGGCGGCGAGGAAAAGGACGCCGCTCGCTCTCATGATCATGGCTCCGGGCTGCGGTCAGCGGGGCCGGCCGCCTTCCGCGGCCACATTTTCCGTGATGCGGATACGCGCGCCATGCGTGAGCGTGTAGTGGCCATCGATGAGTACGATCTCGCCGGCCTCCACCATCTTGGTCTCCGGGTGGTCGAGGATCTCGACGACCATCGAGTTGCCCAGTCCGGGCGTGACGTACCGCCACTCTGCCACCCCGGTCGTGCCCTCGCCGCTGAACACGAACAGCATGGGTCGGCCGTCACGCTCGAGGACGGCACGCCGCGGCACCATGACCCTGTCGGGCAGGCGCCGGGCGTCGAGCGTCACGTCGGCGAAGAAGCCCGGCAGGATGCGGGCGCCCGGGTTGGGGACCACGACGGTCACGCGCGCCGTTCGGGTCTGCTGATCGACGAGCGGGTTGATCGTCGCGATGCGGCCCTCGAACGTCTCACCCGGGAAGGCAGCGAAAACGATGCGGGCAGTGCCGCCCGCGGACAGGTAGCCGACCTCGCTCTCGAGCACCTGGACCTCGACGCGGATCGGGTCCAGGTCGACGATCGTCATCAGCTCGTCACCCGCGTTCACGTGCTGGCCGGACACCACCGCGATGCTCGCCACCCGGCCGCCGAAGGGCGCCAGCACACGCGTGCGCGACAGATTCAGTTCGGCGCGCCGGACGGCCACCTCGGCCTGCTCGATCCCGGCGCTGATGCGCGCCGCCCGCTCGCGCTCGGCGCGGACCTGCGCATCGGCGATGCGGTCATCGCCCAGCGTGTTGCGGCGGAACTCCTGCTGCGCGCGCGCGAGCTGCGCCCGCGCCTCCAGAACAGCCAGCGAAAGCTCCGTCGAGTCGACGCGGAGCAGGAGCGTGCCGGTGCCGACGGGCGTGTTCTCGCGGACAGGCAGTGCGGCCACCGGACCGGAAACCTGCGCCCGCAGCACGGCGCTGCGCGGCGACGCGGCCTGGCCGGCGGCGCGCACTTCCAGCACCAGGTCGCCGCGCACGACCTGGGCGCCCTCGACCGGAATCGGCAGATCCGTCGAGAACGCATCGCCGGCGGAGACGTCCGGCGCGTCGCCGCTCGCCGTGGCCGGCGTCCCGGCACTCGACGTGCTCCGGCCGGTGACGCGCCACCAGCCCAGGTAGCCGAGCAGTCCGACGACAGCCAGCACGACCACCCATTTCACGATTCGTCGCATGAATCCGGATCCCGTGTCAGGGGAACGCAGCGCCGCCGGGCGGCGCCTCGGGGAACGTCCCGTACGTCTCCGATGATGGTCGGGTCGGCGCCGTGCGAACAAGGTCCGGGCGCGTCAGCACGATCACCGGGTGGGACGCCCGCGGCCCGTTCGCCGCGCCGGCGCCTCCGGCGCACACCGGACCACCCATCATGGCCCGGCCCGCATCTCGAGGGTCCCTTTCGCGGACCGCAACCTCACTTCCAGTCCACGGGCAGCCGGCGCACGACGATCCGCTCGATGTCGAGCGCGTCACGCTCGACCCAGGCCGCCAGCCCGCTCGGGCTCACCGCCGACGGGAGTCGGACACCGCTCACTGTCCCGACGTAACGGTCACCGGGCGCGATCAGATCGATCGGCGTGGCACCGCCGGCCTCACGCGAGGAGCGTTGCACCCACAGCCGGCCCGTCGGATCGCTCCAGATGCGCTCGATGACGGGCATCTGCTCGGCGAACGTCATGTTGCGGATCTGCTCCTCGACCTGCGCCGCCGGCATGGCGGAAGCCTGGGTCGAGCGCACGCCACCACCGGACGACATGAAGACCGCCCCGCGCGGTCCGGCCTCCATCTGCCGGCGGCGCTCTTCGCGCGCCAGCTCCTGGTCCTTGCGGGTCACGCGTCGCGGTTGCAGCGGGCGCGTCAGCGTCCGCGAGGCGGCGCCGCGCGCGTCCCGGATCTCGATCGCGTAGTCGTTCGTCGTGCTGATGGCGACACCCCCGTCCGGCAGCGCTGCGTACGACGGCTGCTTCTCGAACACGGTCGACGACACCATCGCCATGACCATGCGCTGGCCGCTGCCGCCCGACTGCGTGCGGACCGTGGGCGGCGGCAGCGTGAACTCGTAGACGGTCGATGCGGCCGGCCGGTCCGTCATCGTCAGCCGGTACACCGGCGACTTCTGCGCTGCGGACAGGTCCGGCGGACCGCCCGCCGTCATGCGCAGCGCCGGCATCGACCTGGCCATGATGCTGCCGTCCGGGAGCGCGTAGGCTTCACCTGGCCGCGGAAAACCGAGTTCTTCCGGAATGAAGACGTCCGTCTGATGCGTGCCCGTTGCCGTGAACACCGACCAGGCCCGCTTGCCCAGATCGAGCACGGCGACGCGACCATCGTTCAGAACCAGCAGCCCCATCGGTGCCTGGAACTCCCCTGGCCCGCCGCCCTGCTTGCCGAACTGCCGCACGAACCGGCCGCGCGCGTCGAACACGAGGACGCGGTGGTTCCCCTGATCCAGTACGAAGAGCTGGTCGGTCCGGTCGAACCCCATGGCGACCACGTTCGACAGCATCTCCCAGCTCTCCCCTTCATCAGCGCCGACCGTCCAAACCGGCGCCGGCTGGCTGCGCAGCACGGCATCGCGTGCCGGCAGTTCGACTCGCCGCTGCGCCTCCACTGCCGCCGTCAGCAGCGGCAGCAGAGCGGTCCCGATGGCTGTCGCGCGTAGCATCCCGACCTCCGTTACGCGGGGTATCCTGGCGTTTCTTCGAGTGTGTCCGGCACGCTCGGCCGGCGACTCGCCGGCCCGCTGACAGGACATCATACCGGCCCTGTTTGATCCCGTCATCACCATCCTGGTTGTCTCCGAGCGACCGCCAGCAAGGCGTCGCGCTCAAGAAAAAACTTGTTTTCCCGATCCTAAGTGTTTACGATGATACGCACTTGCCGACAGGCAAGCCCACCGATGCACTTCCGTTTGTCATGTGGCGAGGTCCGACGCCCGATCCTGAGGGGCAGGCCCATGCTGCATCGAACGGGAAGACGAAGTGTGAGGTGGGGCCCATGTCCGCCGGGGAGAGCGGGCATGTTCGAACCTTCACAGGAGGCGAGACGTGGCGAAGGCGCGTAAGAAGAAGAAGGCAGCGAAGAAGGCCACCCGCAAGAAGGCGACACGACGCAAGGCGGCGAAGAAGGCAACGCGCCGCAAAGTCGTGCGCCGGAAGGCCGCGAAGAAGGCGACGCGCCGCAAGGCCGTCCGCCGGAAGACGGCGAAGAAGGCGACGAAGAAGGCGACACGCCGCAAGGGCGCGCGCCGCAAGGCTGCAAAGAAGGCCACCCGGCGCAAGACCGGGCGCAAGAAGGCCGCGAAGAAGGCGACCCGGCGCAAGGCCGGACGCAAGAAGGCGGCGAAGAAGGCCACACGTCGCAAGGGTGCTCGTCGCAAAGCCGCGAAGAAGGCGACGCGCCGCAAGGCGGCCCGCAAGACGACCCGCCGCAAGGGCGCTCGTCGCAAGGCCGCGAAGAAAGCCACACGCAAGAAGGCCACGCGCAAGAAGGCCACGCGCAAGAAGGCCACCCGCAAGAAAGCCACCCGGAAGAAGGCCACCCGCAAGAAGGCCGCGCGCAGGAAGGCCCCGCGCCGGAAGGCGGCCCGCAGGCGTGGTGGTCGCCGGAAGGCTCCGGCCGCGGCCGAGCCGATGATGGCTGCACCCGCCATGTAGACCCGGATCCGCGTGACTCCAGGTCGCGCGAGGCAGCAAACGGAAGCGCCGCGGTCCGCCGTGGCGCTTTCGTCATCCATGGACGGACATGCGTGCCATCGTAGATTGGCGCGGACGCGGGGTCCGGAAAGGGAGGCGAGGGCATGGCCGAATCCATGAGAGACGGTCCGATCGATCCGCCGGCGGAGAAGACGGTCGCGGAGCGATTCGAGCGGCGCGTCGAAATCAACGTGCCGTCACGGCACAATCCGCGGCTGCGGGAGCTCATCCAGCGGGTCAACACGGACGACGACCTGTACGGACTGTGGCTCGCGGCCAATGTCAACGCGATCGAGCGCCTGGGCATGACCGACCACGGTCCGGTCCACGTGAAGATCGTCATGAACATCGCGAGCAAGCTCTACCGGCTGCTCCTGGACGGCGGCGTGCAGCCGAGCGTCGTGCTGAACTGGGGTCTCGACGTGATGGACGGCGAGGTGGTGGTGTCGCTGGCGTCGCTGCTGCACGATGTGGGCATGTCGATCCACCGCGCCGACCACGAGGGGTTTTCCCTGTTCATCGCCGAAGGCAAGCTCCGCACGCTCCTGGACGGCGTCTACGACGCCCGGACGGCGACCGTCATCCGGTCCGAGGTTCTACATGCGATCATCGCCCACCGATCCGGCGGCCGGCCGCTGACCATGGAAGCCGGCGTCGTCCGGATCGCGGATGCGCTGGACATGGCCAAGGGCCGGTCCCGGATCCCGTTCGCCGCAGGGTCGGCCAGCATCCACTCGATTTCGGCCGCAGCGATCGAGGCCGTTCACCTGGAACGCGGCGAGACGAAGCCGGTCAAGCTGCGCGTCGAGATGAGCAACTCCGCGGGCGTCTTCCAGCTCGATCAGCTCTTCCGCGACAAGCTCGCCGGCAGCGGGCTGGAAGCGCACGTCGAGGTCGAGGCCAGCATCGTGGGCGATGAGAAGACGCTGCTCCGCGAATTCCGCATCTGAAGCCGTTGCTGCGAGGAGGCCGCTTGACCGCCCGATTCCTGCCCCTGAGCACCTGGGAACGCCTGCCGGAGGACGAGATGCGCCGGCGGGCCGCCGCCTTCCTGGCCGATGTTCGCCGCCGCCGCACCGTGCGCGATTTCGCATCGACGCCCGTGCCGCGCGGCATCATCGAAGACTGCCTCCTCGCCGCCGGGACGGCGCCCAACGGAGCGAATCGCCAGCCGTGGCAGTTCGTCGTGGTGACCGACGCCCGGATCAAGCGGGAAATCCGTCTCGCCGCCGAACATGAGGAGCGCGAGTTCTACGAGCATCGCGCGCCGCCCGAATGGCTGGAAGCGCTCGAGCCGCTGGGCACGGGACCGGAAAAGCCGTTCATCGAGGCTGCGCCCGTCCTGATCGCGATCTTCTGCCGCAGCTACGAGATCCTCGAGGACGGCCGCAAGGCGAAGAACTACTACGTCACCGAGTCCGTCGGGATCGCCACGGGCATCCTGATCACCGCACTGCACCAGTGCGGCCTGGCCACGCTGACACACACGCCCAGTCCGATGGGCTTTCTGAACGACGTGCTGGATCGGCCCGTGAACGAGCGCCCGTTCCTGCTCCTCGTCGTGGGTTATCCCGCAGCGGACGCCACGGTCCCCGACATCACGAAGAAACCACTTGCCGAGATCGCCGAATTCCTGGAAGAAGGAAGGGGAGCGGTCTGAGCGCCCCCTCCCACCTCCTCCCTCACCCCTTCCCCTCAAACTCTCCCTCTCCCTCTCCCTCTCCCTTTCCGTCCCATTTGCCTCCCGCCGATCGACCCACCTATTATCCGACCATCATCCCTTGCCAAACGGTGGACCGCGATGACCGTCCCGCCGCAGGATCACGTCGCCTCCGAGCAGAGCCACGATCCGGATCCCCGGCGTCTGCGGCCGGAAATCTTCATTGCCCGACGGCGGGCCCGGCTCGAGAAGGTTCTCCAGCATCCGCTCGTTGCGCCGCGACCCTCCGGTGCGTCGCCGGAGCGACGCACCTTCCTGCGCGAGGAGGCCGAGGAGCTCTACTGGAACGAACTCGAGTGGGAAAAGCTGATGTCCGAGGAGATGTCCGAGGGCGGCAGCGAGCTGGTCGAGATGGCGTTCCCGGGGTTCCTGGCGCTCATCGACGGACTGCTGCTCGAGGAGGCCAGCCCCGATTCGCCGGTGCCCGCGACGCCCCGGCCCGAGGTCGTCGAGGACATCCTGCTCTTCCTCGCGCGGCGCTACCTCGAACTGCTGCCGGAACCGTCCGCGGAGTGCAGGCTGGAACGGGACATGACCCAGCGGCTCATCGACCTGGTTCTGTACAGGCTGCACAACCTCGAGGTCGATGGACTCGATCCGTTCGAGCTGTCGCGCCGTGACGACGCCGACGATCTGATGTGACGGGTCGGGCTCCTCCAGGATCTCACATGTTGCTGGCGTTCGGCTCCTCACGTTCCGGCAGACCTCGCCACCCGGTCCTCGGCGGTGCGCCGCTGCTGATTGCCCACCGCGGCGGGGCGGGGCTCGCGCCCGAGAACACGCTCGCCGCGTGTCTCTCCGCCGTCGAACGGTGGAACGCCGACATGATCGAGATCGACGTGCGGGCCACGGCCGACGGGCACTGCGTCGTGATCCACGACCCCACCGTCGATCGCACGACAGACGCCTCCGGTGACGTGGCCGCGATGAGCCTCGCGGAGCTGAAGACGCTGGACGCCGGGTACCGGTTCACACCGGACGGCGGACGCACCTTTCCCTTCCGCGGCAAGGGCATCACCGTGCCGACGATTCAGGAGCTTCTCGAGGCGCTGCCCGACACGCGGTTCACCATTGAAGTCAAGACCGGTGGGGCGCAGGCACCGCTGTTCGATACCATCGATCGCTTCGCGGCCGGAGACCGCGTCGTCGCGGCCGGCATGTACGACGTCGACCGCGATGCTTTCCACCGGCACTCGGGCGCCGTGAGTGCCTCGACCGAACAGATGCGGAGGTGGGTTCTGCGCCACTGGCTCCGGCTCGGCAGACTCACCCGGCTGCGCGCTGATGTGGCGCAGTTGCCGGAGATCGCCGAGGGCCGCCGCATCGTCACACCCAGGCTCGTCCGGGACCTGGCCACCCAGGGCATTCCCGTGCACGTGTGGACGGTCAACGATGCGGCCGACATGCACAGGCTCCTTCAGTGGGGCGTCGAAGGCCTCGTCACGGACCGGCCGGACATCGCGCGGTCCGTGCTGGGCCGGGGCGGCGACACTGCCGGGCCGGTTGGAAGCACGGCTGCGGAGTGAAACGGTGGCCACCGTCCACACGCGGGACAGCGCCGGCCCGCTCACCGGCGAGTTTGCACGCCACGTCGATCGCACCGGGCTCATCCCACGCGGCACGCACGTGCTCGCGGCCGTGTCCGGCGGTCTCGATTCGACCGTCCTGCTGCACCTGCTCCGCGAGGTTTCCGCAGACCGCGCGCTGCGCCTGAGCGTGGCGCATTTCGATCACGGCATGCGGCCCGGGAGCGCCGAAGACGCGGCGTTCGTGCGCTCCATGTGCGCGTCGTGGGATGTGCCCTGCCTGTGCGGGCGGGCGTCGAGACCGCTGGCCGGTGAAACGCGCGCGCGCGCAGCGCGATACGCTTTCCTGCACGACGCGGCCGAGCAGATGCGCGCCGATCGGATCGCGACCGGCCATCACGCAGATGATCAGGTCGAAACCGTTCTGCTCCGGCTGATCCGCGGCACGGGCGTCGACGGACTGGCCGGCATTCCGGAGCGGAGGGGTGCCCTCGTCCGGCCGCTGCTCCACTTCCGCCGCACGCGGCTGCTCGCGCACGCCCGGGCCAGCGGACTGCGCTGGCGCGAGGACCCGACCAACGCCGATCCCAGCTACACTCTGCGCAACCGCGTGCGCCTCGAACTGCTGCCCGCGCTGGAACGCACGCGGCCCGGCGCGTCCACCGCTGTGCTGTCGCTCGCACGGGACGCGGGCGATGCCCGCGCGGCGTGGCGCTCCATCGTCGCCGAGGCCGTTCGCAATCTCGTCATCCGCACCGAGGACGGCGCGTTTCAGCTTGCTCGGGATGCCGTGCTTGAATATCATCCGCACGTACGCGCGCGCGTGATCCGCCACCTCGCCAGGCGGCTCGGGGCCGCCCTCGGCCGGTCGGCATCGGCGACGGCGCTCGAGTTCATCGAGACGGGTGGCAGCGGCAAGGCGATCCCGCTGCGGGGCGGCCTGCGCCTCGAGCGACACTTCGATCGGCTGGTTCTGCGGCCCGCCGCGCCGGCCCGGCCCGACGACCGGGCCGTCGTCATTCGCGGCGCGCGGCCAGGACGGGCGGAGGCCATGATCGGCGGTCGACGGGTGCGGGTTGCCTGGCGCCTCACGGATGCCCCCGCGCAGGATGCGCTGGCCCTCGACGCCGCTGCCCTGCGATTCCCGATCGAAGTGCGCGGGTGGCGGCCCGGCGACCGGATCCGCCTGCGGGCGGGTACGAGGAAGCTGAAGAAACTGTTCGCCGAACGGCGTGTGGCGCGGCCGGACCGCGACCGCACGCCCGTTGTCGTCCAGGGCGATGGCCGTGTGGTCGGCGTGGCCGGCCTGGCCAGCGCCGCGGATCTGGAACCCGTGCCCGGAAGTCTCGTGTTCGAAATGCAGATGACCGATGCAGAGTCCTCCTGAAATCGCCGCGCTGACGGGTGGCCGGCCGCTGCGCCACATCGTCTTCTCCGAGGCCTGCATCGCCGGCCGCGTGGCCGAGATCGGGCGCGCCATCGGCGCCTTCTATCCGGTCGATGAGGAGCTGCTCGTTTTCGGGCTGCTCAAGGGCTCCTTCATCTTTCTGGCCGACCTGGTCCGGCAGATTCCGCGCCCGCTGCACGTCGATTTCCTGGGCGCGGCGTCCTACGGCTCGGGCACCGTGAGCAGCGGAGAGGTGCGTCTGGTGTATGACGCGGAGGCGGACATCGCGGGGCGCCACGTGCTGCTGGTCGAGGACATCATCGACAGCGGCAACACCGTGAACCGCCTCGTGCCGATGCTCCGGGAAAGGGGCGCCCGGAGCCTCGAGTTGTGTGCATTGCTCCACAAGAGGGTGGCACCGCAGCTCGTGCTCGAGCCGCGCTGGGTGGGCTTCGACGCGCCCCGCGAGTTCCTGGTGGGTTACGGCCTCGACCACAGCGAGAATTTCCGGAGCCTTCCGTTCATCGCCAGCATCTGAGGGCGGAAGAGACGAGACGAGAGATGGCTGATCGAAACGGACCCGGCGGCAACCGCGACAACCGGATGGGCCGCTATTCCCGCGCCGCATCCTTCTGGATCATTCTGTTCCTGGTCCCGCTGCTCATCATCAACGCCTGGAACGCGCGGACCCAGAACCTGACGGAGCTGACGTTCACGGTCATCAAGGAGCAGCTCGCCAACGACAACATCGAGTCCGTCACGATCATCGACGGCAAGCGTGTCGAGGGGAAGCTGCGTCGTCCCGTTGCCCGCGACGACAAGCCGGTCACCGAGTTCTTCATGCAGATGCCGATTCGCGACAGCGAGTCGTTCCTGACGGAGCTGGAGGCGAAGGGCGTCGAGATCACCGGCGCGGAGCCGCGGCAGAACTGGTGGACGCTGATCTTCGGGTTCCTGCCCTGGCTGCTGATCATCGCCTTCTGGCTCTTCATGCTGCGTCAGATGCAGATGGGCGGCTCGAAGGCGTTCCAGTTCGGCAAGTCGAAGGCGCGACTGCTGACCGGAGATACGCCCAAGGTCACGTTCGCCGATGTCGCCGGCGCCGACGAGGCGAAGGACGAGCTGCAGGAGATCATCGAGTTCCTGAAGGACCCGCAGAAGTTCAGCCGGCTGGGCGGCCGGCTGCCCAAGGGCGTTCTGCTGGTCGGACCGCCGGGGACGGGCAAGACCCTGCTCGGCAAGGCGGTCGCCGGAGAGGCCGGCCGGCCCTTCTTCTCGATGTCCGGCTCCGATTTCGTCGAGATGTTCGTGGGCGTGGGCGCCTCGCGCGTGCGCGATCTGTTCGAGCAGGGCAAGGCCCACGCGCCCTGCATCATCTTCATTGACGAGATCGATGCCGTCGGGCGGCACCGCGGCGCCGGACTGGGTGGCGGGCACGACGAACGGGAGCAGACGCTCAACCAGCTGCTCGTCGAGCTCGACGGGTTCGAGACGAACGTCGGCGTGATCGTGCTCGCCGCGACCAACCGTCCGGACGTCCTCGACCGAGCGCTGCTCCGGCCCGGCCG
>JBFFZF010000044.1:0-26598 GCA_041568755.1 Longimicrobiales bacterium
ACGCCCTCGTGATGGATCGCGCACTTGACGCCGTCGCCGAAATCGGGGAAGGCGTAGACGATGCGGTCGGGCGCGTACTCTCTCAGCACAAGTGGCACGCGCCGGTCGTCGAAGACGCCGTGGCCCGGTCCGGGCTCGTACCAGAAGACCGTCTGTCGCTCCACGTCCAGCCCGATGTCGACGAACGCGGGAAGCCACGGTCCGAGCGCGAGCACAAGTCGGGAAGCCATCACATCACCGCTGGACAGGTGCACGGCGACGGCTGTGGTCTGCGCGGTCCACCCCTCGAGCGCGACGCCGGTGCGGAGGGTGGCCCCGCCGGCACGGGCCGCTTGCAGACAGGCCTCGAGACAGGGCTCGGCGAGGAGCGCTCCTGCACGCGGTTCCAGCACACCGACGTCGTCGTCGGCCGTGGCGAGCGCGGGAAAACGCCGGCGGATCTCCGCCCGGTCGAGCAAGGTGTGATCGAGTTCGTGGTCGGCCGCGCTGCGCAGCACGCCTTCGATGAGATGACCATCAGGGGGGCCGATGTGCAGGCCGCCGGTCTCGCGGAGCAGCGCGCGTCCGGTTTCCCGCTCCAGGGCGAGCCAGCCGGCGTAGGCACGCTGCACGAGAGGCACGTACAGCGGGTGCTCGTAGTAGGCCTGGCGGATGATTCGCGTCCGGCCGTGCGATGCACCATCGCCGTGTGGCGGCCGCCGCGCATCGATGCCCAGGACGCGCAGCCCACGGCGGGCGAGTTCGAGCGCCGTGGCGGCGCCCGTGATGCCCAGCCCGGCGACCACGACATCGAATCGCGTCAGGTCCGCCTCCGTGGTTGCCATGCCATCCGGTGACGCCGAATATAGTCGGGGAATCGGCACAATGGAGCAACCGATGAGCTGGATCGAGACCGTTCCCGTGGCACATGCGACCGGGCGGTTGCGTGACCTGTACGCCCGTGTCGCGGGGCCGCGGGGCGAGGTCGACAACATCATGCGCGTGCACAGCCTGCGGCCCCATACGCTGGAAGGCCACATGGGTCTCTACAAGGCCGTGCTGCATCACACGGGCAATCGGCTGCCGGGCTGGGTGCTGGAGACGATCGGTGTGCACGTGAGCCGCATAAACGATTGTGCCTACTGCGTCGATCACCACGCAGCCGGCCTGCGCCGGCTCGTGGGCGATGAGGAGGCCGACGCCCTGCTCGCGCGGCTGGCTGCCCGCGCGCCAGCGGAGACCGGGACCAGCCGGGCGGAGAAGAGCGCACAGGATGATCTCGATGTCATGCTGGACTACGCGACGCGGCTCACGTTGCGTCCTGCGGAGGTCACGGAACAGGAGGTCGACGCGCTGCGCGCGCGCGGCCTGGACGACGGTCAGATTCTCGAGCTCAACCAGGTCGTCAGTTACTTCGCGTACGCGAACCGGACCGTCCTCGGTCTGGGCGTGGACACGCGAGGCGATGTGCTGGGCCTGGCGCCGGCGAACGGGGAGGACGGCGCGGACTGGCGCCACGTCTGATCACTGCAACGGGGGTACACAACTTGATCATCGACTGTCATGTGCACCTGAATCGCTACGAGGAAAGCGAGCCGGCCCGGCTCGAGGATCGCTTCGCCGTGCTGCGCGAGGAGATGGATCGCAACAACGTGAACTACGCGATCATCCTGTCGAGCTACAAGGTCAACGAGCGGCGTCCAAGTACGGATGAGATTCTGGGGGTCGTGGGCACCGACCCCCACGTGGGCGTGGTGGCCGGTGTGAGCTATCTCAACTACCGGGCAGCGGACCTGGCTCATCTGCGCGCGCTGCTGCGCGAGAAGCGCATCATCGGACTCAAGCTGTACCCCGGCTACGAGCCGTTCTACGTGCACGACCCGCGCATGCGCGTGATCCACGAACTGGCCGGCGAGTTCGACGTGCCCGTCATGATCCACACGGGCGACACCTACGACCGGCAGGGCAAGGTCAAGTACGCGCACCCGATCGAGGTCGACGAAGTCGCCGTGGACTATCCCAACGTGACGTTCGTCATCTGTCACCTCGGCAACCCCTGGGTCACGGATGCGATGGAGGTGATCTACAAGAACGACAACGTCGTGGGCGACATGTCCGGCTTCACGGTTCGTGATTTCGAGGCCCGCTTCGAGCGCTTCATGCTGGATCAGGTCCGGGAAGTCATCGCGTTCGCCGGCAATCCGCACTCGATTCTGTTCGGTACGGACTGGCCGGTCAGCGGGATGGGCAGCTACCTCCGCTTCGTCGACAAGCTCGATGTGACGCCGGAGGAGAAGGACTGGATTCTCTGGCAGAACACGGCGCGCGTGTTCAAGCTGGACCCGGCAGCATTGCCCTCGGTCGGTACATGAGCGGCGCGGGCAGTGCCGCGCCGCCGGATGTGGTCGTCATCGAGGTTCAGGACGAACGGACACCGCTGGGCGAGAGCGCGGTCCGGCTGTTCGAGGAAACGTTCGACCGACGCGATCGTCACGCCGCCGAGGAGCTGCGCGCGGAGATCGCCGAAAAGCGCTACGGTCTGCTCGACCCGTTCGATTTCCACCTCCTCGCGGCCTGCCACGGGAACGAACTGATCGGTGCGATCATGGGCGTCTACCTGGCGGGCGTGAACGCCGGGTTCGTCGACTATCTCGCGGTCCGCCCGGGGTTTCGCGGCCAGGGTGTCGGCAGGGTGCTCCGCCCGCGGCTCGTCAGCCTGTTCCGCGACGATGCCCGGACTGCAGGCCGTGACGACCTGTCCTGGGTCCTGGGCGAGGTCCGGCTCGAAAACCCGTGGCTGCGCAGGCTGGTCCGCGCGCGCGGCGCCATCCCGTTCGATCTGGACTATTTCCACCCCGGCATGCGGCCGGGAACGCACACGTCACGCTACGTGCTGTACCGGCAGCCATTCGGGGATCCATCGCCCGAGCTGCCCGTCGGACTGGTCCGGCGCATCCTGTACGCCATCTATCGACGGGCCTATCGCGTGCGCTATCCGCTGCATCACGAAGGCTTCCAGGCGATGATGGGAGCCCTCGAAGGGCGGGACCTGATCGGGCTGCACCGGGACTTCGAAGGGGAAGTGGCGGGCGGATGAATGACGGCCCGGCGCTGGCGCCGGGCCGTGCTTTTCGTCGAGAAGGACGCGGGCGGTGCGCCGTGGCGCCGCGCCCGTTCCGGGTCTCAGGCCTTCTCGATGTCGTAGGAGACGCGCCAGTTGGACATGTTCTCCGGGTCACTCGGATCGACGTCTGCGTCGAACGCGCCGGGGCCGTAGTGGCCGATCCAGCTGCTCGGCGGACCCGAGAACGACCGCTTGTACGCATCGAGCTGGTCGTTCTTGGACACGGTGTCGAGCTCTTCGCCGTTCAGCTCGACCGTCAGGGTCTGCTCGACCTCGCCATCGAACAGCACTTTGTCCAGATTCAGCTTGTTCCACGCCGGGTGATCCGAAATCTCGTAGTATCCCTCCGTCGGGAACCGGGTAGAAACCGCCTTGTTCCCATCCGCCGTGACGGCGGCGGAGAAGCGGAACTCACCCCGCTCCTTGAAGAACGGCTCGAGATTGTCGAGAATCTGGATCCACCGAAGCGTGACTCTGATGCGATCTGCCATTCCTGGCTCCTTTCAACTCCGGCGACACCGCCCTCGGTGCGGACGGCCGTATCCCTTGGAGCCGTCCAGTCTCGTGAACGGCGCTCAGGCTGCGCAGTCTACGGCCCGCGGCCCCGCTTGTCCAGACTGCACGAGGGCCGAGGCGCCACGCGCCCGCGCGGCCGCGAGGAGGCCAGCCGATCGCGACCCGACAGCGCGGGCCGGCGCGATGGCACACGCCGCGCTGCGCACTGTGCTGGCGCTGACCCTGGCCGCCCTCGCGGCCGGCGCCTGCTCCGCCACCGACGGGGAACGCGCCGCCGAGCGGCCCCGCCTGCGCGGCACGCCGCTCGACCCGCCCCTGGCACGGGCCGACTTCACGCTGACGGACACGGAGGGCGAGCCCTTCGATTTCGTCGACCGGACGCAGGGCCGGCTGACCCTCCTGTTCTTCGGGTACACGTTCTGCCCCGACGTCTGTCCGGTGCACATGGCCAACCTCGGGCAGGTGCTGGAGCGCTTCTCCCTCGAGGTGCGGCAGCGCGTGCGCGTGGTCTTCGTCAGCACGGACCCGGATCGCGACAGCCCGGAACGGATCCGCACGTGGCTGGACGGCATGGGCAAGGGCTTCATCGGTCTGCGCGGGCCGCTGGATGAGGTCAATCGCATCCAGGCCCTGTTCGACCTGCCGCCGGCCGTCGTGCCCAGCGGTGTGACCGGGGACTACACCGTCGGACATGCCGCGCAGATCCTCGTCTTCACACCGGACGATTCGGCCCGCTGGGCGTACCCGTTCGGGACGCGACAGGCGGACTGGCTGCACGATCTGCCAGCGCTGCTCGACTGGGGAGCCCGCTGATGCAGTGGTGGTGCGCGGCGAGCAGTACGGCATGGACCTGGGCGTGGCAGCCGTACCCTGGCGTGTGGCTCTTCATGCTGCTCATCGCCGCGGCGTACGGTGCACTCGTGCGCAGCGCGCGCGCCGCAGGTCGCAGCGTCGGCCGCGCGCGCAACGCGGCGTTCGCGAGCGGCTGGATCCTGCTTTGGATCGTCCTCGACTGGCCCGTCGGCGCACTCGGCGCGGGATACCTCGCCAGCGTGCACATGGTGCAGTTCCTGGTGCTGGCGCTCATCGCGCCGCCGCTGCTCGTGCTGGGCCTGCCCGCGCCGCGCCCGGTGCACGACGAGGGTGCGCGGCGCGCAGGTATCCTGCTCCATCTGACGCACCCCGTGATGGCGATCGCGTTGTTCACAGCCGTGACGGTCGCGACGCACCTGCCCGTCGTGACCGATCGTCTGATGCCGTCGCAGCTCGGCGCGTTCGTCATCGACACGCTGTGGCTCGCCGCCGGCGTGCTGTTCTGGTGGCCCGTGTTGCGACCGGCCCACGCCTGGTTCTCGACGCCGCTCCGCATCGGCTACCTGTTCGCGCTGATGGTGCTCATGACCGCGCCCGGCGCCATGATCACCTTCAGCGAGCTCCCGCTCTACGCCACGTACGAACTGGCACCGCCGATCCCGGGCGTGACGCCGCTCGCGGACCAGCGGCTGGCGGGCATCGCCATGCGGTTCGGTGGCTCGCTCGCCTGCTGGATCGCGATCAGCGTGCTCTTCTTCCGCTGGGCGCGCGACGAGGAACGGCTGCTGCGCAGATCCGGACTGTCCGGGTGATGGCGTCGGGCCTTTCCCGGTGCCCGCCCCGCGCCTAGCTTGCCGGCCCGTGGAAGTTCAGGTCTTCGGCACCCAGAAGAGCGCGGATACGCGCAAAGTGCTCCGCTTCTTTGCCGAGCGGCGCGTGCGCGTCCATTTCGTCGATCTCACCCGGCGGGCCGCATCGCCCGGTGAACTGCGACGCTTCGCGCAGAAATTCGGTGTCATGGCGCTCGTGGACACGACATCGAAACGCTTCCGCGATCTGGGTCTGAGCCACGCTTCGATGGCCGAGCCGCGCTGGCTCGATCGACTCGCCGACGAGCCGCTGCTCCTGCGCATGCCGCTCGTGCGCGCCGGCAGCAGACTCACGGTCGGTCTGCACGAAGAAGACTGGCAGGCCTGGGTCGACGCGGAACGGGACGGCTGAACGATGCGTGGCCACCGGCCCGCCCCCGCGCCCGGACCGCTCGCCGGGACCCGCGTGATCGATCTGTCCCGCAACCTGGCGGGTCCGTACTGCACGCAGCTCCTGGCCGACCTGGGCGCAGACGTCATCAAGGTCGAACCGCTGCAGGGCGATCCGGCGCGCGCGTGGGGCCCGCCGTTCTGGGAAGGACAGAGCACGATCTTCCTGGCTGCGAACCGCAACAAACGCAGCATCGCCGTCGACCTGAAGACGGCGGAGGGGCGCAGCATCGTGCTGCGCCTGACCGGCGGCGCCGACATCTTCATCCAGTCGTTCCGCGCGGGCGTCATCGATGCGCTCGGACTTTCTGCGGAGACACTCACGGCGGCCCAGCCGCAGCTCGTGTACTGCTCGATCACCGCGTACGGCACCCGCGGGCCGCTCCAGCACCTGCCCGGCTACGACCCGCTCATGCAGGCGCACGCCGGGCTGATGTCGCTCACCGGATCGAATGACGGCGTCGTGTGCGTCGGCACGTCGGTGATCGATTACGGGACTGCCTTGTGGGCCGTCATCGGAATCCAGGCCGCGCTCGCGGAGCGCAGCAGAACGGGGAAGGGCAGCCACGTGGTCGCGTCCCTGTGGGAGACTACGCTCGCCTTCAACGCGTACCACCTGCTCGGCTACTGGGCGTCCGGCGAAACGCCGCGCCCGATGGGTACCGCTTTTCCCCTCATAGCACCCTACGGCGCGTTCGATACGACCGATGGGCAACTGATGATCGCGGCCGCAAACGACGGGCTCTTCCGCAAGCTGTGCGCTGCGCTGGATCTGCCCGCGCTGCCTGCGGACGCACGCTTTGCCGACAACCCCTCACGCGTGCGCTGGCGTGCACTCCTCGATGAAGCCGTCGGGGCGAGGACGCGGACGTTCTCCACCCGTGCGCTCGAGAAGCTTCTGCGCGACGCCGGCGTGCCGTGCGCTCCCATCCTCGACATCGCCGGCGTCGCTGCCGAAGAACACACGTGGGTGTGCGGGATCCTCGACCGCGAGGCCGGCGAACGCGTGCCCGGGCCCGCCTTCGTCGGACCCGCGCTCGCATGGGACGATCGCCGCGCCCTCACCAACCGGCCGCCGCCGCTGCTCGGCGAACACACCGATGAGATCCTCGCCGAAGCCGGATTCGACGCGGACGAGCGCGCCGACCTGGGCCGGCGCGGCATCGTCGGCGCGCCCGACAACCCGACTCGACCCGCCGGAAGCTCCATCAGTCCCGACTGATCCGCGCAGGAAACTTCCGAACCGCGGCGAGCGTATCCCCCAGTGGCACGCCGCGCGCGGACACCGCCGCGCCGACCGGCCAGCGGTTCGACAAGGATCGGTTCCACATGTCTACCCGGGCGATCGTCTTCGCCATGACTCTCTTCGCCGTGCCGGCCGCCGCCCTCGCGCAGGACGACGTCGGCCGTCCGCTCCGCGCTTGGACTGGCGGGGGCGTGCTCATCGCTGCACCGGTGGGCGAGTTCGAGACGTACGTCGACAATGGCTGGGGCGTCGGCGGGCACTTCCTGTTCCGCATCGACGAGAGCGGCGTGCTCGGGATCCGCGCCGACGGTGGCTTCCTGAACTACGGCCGCGAGACGCGCCGCGTCTGCCTCAGCCCGACCGTGGGCTGCCGCATCGAGGTCGATCTCACCACCTCGAACGACATCTTCTACTTCAACTTCGGCCCCCAGCTCAGCGTGGCCCGCGGCCCCGTGCAGCCGTACCTGAACGCGTCCCTCGGCTTCGCCTACTTCGCGACGGTGTCGTCGGTCGAGGGCTCGAACAACGCGGACGAGCCGTTCGCCCGCACGACCAACTTCGATGACATCACCTGGGCGTGGCAGGTGGGCTCGGGCGTGCGCGTCCCGCTCTCCTCGGGCCGGACGCCCATCGCCCTGGACCTCGGCGTCCGCTACAACACGAACGGCGAGGCGGAGTATCTGCGCGAAGGTGGCATCGTCGACCGGCCCGACGGCCAGATCGACCTGAACCCCATCCGCAGCGAGGCCAACCTCGTCACGGTGCAGATCGGCGTGACCGTCGGCCTGCGCTGGTAAGCGGGGCGCCCCGAACGCGGCGCTGCAACCCTGGCGGCCCGGCCCCCTGTCTCAGTGATGTGCAGCCGGGGGTTGTTGCCTGGAGATCACTAGCTATGTTAGTATAAATTCCACTCCACGACAGGGCCGGGACCCGGGAGGACGCGTGAAGGACGTGCTGGGCGAGTTCGAGCACCACGTGATGCTGGGGGCGCTGCGGCTGGGGGACGGGGCTTTTACGGCGGCCATCGTGCTGGAGCTGGAGCGGCGCATCGAGCGGGAGGTGGCGCCGGCGGCGGTCTACATCGCGCTGCGGCGGCTGGAGGATCAGGGGCTGGTGGCGTCGGAGTACCGGCGCGGGGACGAGGGCGACGCGCGCGAGCGGCGCTATTTCCGGGTGACGCCGGCGGGGCTGACGCAGCTGCGGGCATCGCGCTGGAGGTTCGAGCGGTTGTGGGCGGGCCTGGGCCCGCAGCTGCGGGGCGGCTGACGTGCCACCGCAGCTGGGGCGCTGGCTGCTGGCGCGGGCGTTGCCGCGCGATGTGCGCCGTGTTGTCGTCGCGGAAATGGATGAGTTGTACGCGGCACGGTGCGCGGCGTGGGGCGAGGCGCGGGCGCGTCGCTGGTATGCACGGCAATGGCTGACGCTGGGTCTGCGACTGCGGCTGGCGTGGCGTGGATCGGGCGCGCCGCGTGGTGCCTCCGGAAGAAAGCGGGGACGGGTGATGGACATCGTACGGCAGGACATCCGGTTCGCCCTGCGCCGGCTGGCGCGCAGTCCCGGTTTCGCGCTGGTGGCGGTGCTCACGATCGCGCTCGGCATTGGCGCGAACACGGCGATCTTCAGCGTGGTGCGCTCGGTTCTGCTGCGGCCGTTGCCCTTCGCGGAGCCGGATCGCGTGGTGATGGTGTGGATGACGTGGCGAGGATGGGACGAGACGTGGCTGTCGGAGCCGGAGGTCCTGGACATCCGCGAGGGTGCGCGTTCGCTGGATGGCATGGCGGCGTACTCGACGAGCGCGGGCAACCTGACCGGGGACGGTGAGCCGGAGCGGGTCGCGACGGCGTCGGTGACGGCGGATGTGTTCCCGGTGCTGGGCGTGACGCCCGCGCTGGGCCGGCCGTTCACGGTCGAGGAAGATCAGCCCGGGTCGGACGACGTCGTCGTGTTGAGCCACGGATTGTGGCAGCGCCGGTACGCCGGCGACCGTGACATCGTGGGTCGGGTCATCCGGGTGAACGGGCGGGTGCGCACGGTGGTGGGTGTGCTGCCGGCCGGGTTGCGCCTGCCGATCGATTACGAAGTCGAGCGGCCGGCGGAGCTGTGGGTACCGCTGGCCCTGCGCGTGGAGAATCCGGGCGATCGGGGCGGTCACTACCTGTACGGTGTCGCGCGAATGGGGCCGGGTGCCACGGTCGAGCGTGTGAACGCCGAACTGCAGCAGATCGCGGATGGCTGGGTCGAGCAGGGTCTGACGCACCCGGAAGCGCGCATGCGGCCGTTCGCGGTACCGGTCATGGAGCACGTGACCGGAGGTGTGCGGCCGGCGCTGATGGTGCTGCTGGGCGCGGTCGCGTTCGTTCTGCTCATCGCGTGCGCGAACGTGGCGAACCTGCTCCTCGCGCGCGCGGACGGGCGCCGACGTGAGCTGGCCGTGCGCGCCTCACTGGGTGCGGGGCGCGGCCGGATCATGACGCAACTGCTCACGGAGAGTGTCGTGCTCGCGGGCGTGGGCGGGCTGCTGGGTCTGGGGCTGGCCGCGGGCGGGCTGCGTCTGCTCTTCTCCATGGGTGGTGCCGGCGTGCCGCGCGTCGACGAGGTGGGCCTGGACGGCGTGGTCCTTCTGTTCACGGCACTCGTCTCGGTGCTCACCGGTGTGCTCTTCGGTGCGGTCCCCGCCGTGCAGCTGGCGCGTGGGGAACTGTCGAGCGCGATGCGCGATCATGCGCGCGGCATGACGGCCGGCTCGTCGCGCGTGCGGTTCCGCCGCACGCTCGTCGCGCTGGAGGTCGCGCTGTCCGTGGTGCTGGTCATCGGTGCGGCGCTGATGATGCGCAGCTTCGCGGCGCTGCAGCGCATCGATCCGGGGTTCGATCCCGAAGGGGTGCTGACGGCGCGCATTTCGCTGCCACAGACCGATTATCCTGACGCTGCCGGGATCGCGGAGTTCTACACGCAGCTGCTCGCGCGGCTCGAGACGATGCCCGGGGTGCGGTCCGCGGGACTGGTGCGCATCCTGCCCCTGACCGGGACCATCGGCGACTGGGGCGTCGACATCGAAGGCCGCGTGGAAGGGCCCGGTGAGAATTTCCACGGGGACTGGCAGGTCGTCTCTCCCGGGTACTTCGAGACGATGGGCATGACGCTGCGCGAAGGGCGGTTCCTGCAGCCCGCGGATCGCGCGGACGGGCAGCCGGTCGTGGTCATCAACGAGACGATGGTCCGGGAGTATTTCCCCGGCGAGAGCGCCATCGGCAAGCGCATGACGCTGGGGAACCAGCCGCCGTGGTTCACAGTCGTGGGCGTCGTGCGGGATGTCCGGCACAACGACATGCTCGAGGCGCCGCGCACGGAGATGTATCACAGTTACGATCAGTTCCGTCTGGGGACGGGTTTCACGCCGGGTGCGATGACGCTCGTGCTGAAGACGGAGCGGGATCCGCTCGCGCTGGTTGGTGCCCTGCGCGAGCAGGTCCGCGCGCTCGACCCCGATGTCCCGCTGGCCGACGTGACGACGATGGACCGCGTCGCGGCCGCCGCGCTGGCCCAGCCGCGTTTCACGACGCTGCTGCTCGGCATCTTCGGCTTCGCCGCCCTGCTGCTGGCGGCGATCGGGACGTACGGCGTGGTGTCCTGGGGCGTCAGTCAGCGGACGCAGGAGATCGGCATCCGCGTGGCGCTGGGCGCGGAGCGCAACGCCGTCGTCGCGCTCGTCGTGCGCCACGGGGCGGGCGCGGCCCTGGCCGGCGTCGTCCTGGGCGTGCTGGCCGCCGTCTGGCTCACCCGGCTCATGGAGCGGCTCCTGTTCGGCGTCGGCCGGCTGGACCCCATGACCTTCGTGACCGTCCCGCTGACGCTGGCCCTGGTCGCGCTGGCCGCGAGTCTGATCCCCGCCCGCCGGGCGGTAGCGGTCGATCCGGTCATCGCGTTACGGCAGGAGTAGGGACCGGCCGGACGGAGCATGACGCGCGCCGCAACGCGCCCACGCCTGATCTGCAGCGCACGGTGAGGGCGCAGCATGCTCCGCCCCCACCCCTCCCCTCAACCTCCCCCCATAACTCTCCCTCTCCCTCTCCCTTCGTTACTCCAGCATCGCGTGCGGGACCTCCACCCGCGGCCGCACGTGTTCGTGCTGCATGATCGTCCGCGCACACGTGTTCCAGCGCAGGATCGGGTCATCGTTGCCGCGCGGTCGCAGCGCTTCGGCCTTTTCGTACCATTGCATGGCCTGGCGCAGCCAGTCGTAGGCGATGGGACCGTCACCGGTCGCGTTCCGGTTCAGGTGCAGACCCGCCTGGCGCTCGCAGATGAGACCGGCGTAGTAGGCGCGCTGGTACTCGCCGGACATGCGGGCCAGCACCTCGCGGGCGGTCGCGACCGTTGCGCCCCGCTCGCTGCCGAACTGGTCCGTTCGCGAGAGCAGCAGTCCCAGGATCGCCTCCTGGTTGTCGGGCTCGACCTCGAGGATGTCGAGACAGATGCTCTCCGCTTCCCACGGTTCGTTCAGCAGCCGGTAGCGCTCGACCTTGCGCAGCGCCGCCTGGATCCCGTCAGGGGACAGTCTCTTGAGTTCGAACATGGGTTCTCCCGAAGCTTCGGCGGCGTGCGGCGCCGGTTCGACTACATGTGGAGATCCAGCCACTCCGTGATCAGGCCGAGCGCCCGCTTCTCCTCGTCACCGATGGCCTCGGCGCCGGTCTCATCGCCGGCTTTGGCCACGTTGCCGCCGATCAGCAGCATCGATTTCTTGAAGTTCTCGGCGCCTTCGTCACCGGCTTTCTGGCCGAGCACCTGGGCCACATCCTGGAGGCCGTCCATGACGTTGCGTGCGTCCTCCTGGTAGCGGACCATCAGATCGCTCAGCTCATCGCCGACGGAGACGAGCACTTCCCGGACGAGCGGGTCGCGGTACAGGGGCGCCTCCTGGATCTCACGCGCGAGCGCCTCCAGCCGCTTCTCATCGCCGGTATCCTGGCCCGACACCACCGTGGTGAAGACCCACAGCGGTCCGAACTGGAGGGTCTGCCACTCCTCGGCCGTGTATTGCTCCCGGAGGCTCATGATCGCTCCCATCCATGCGGCGGTCCGCAGGTCCGCCGCGCACTCAGCTGCGCGGGCGGCCCCGTACGAGGCGGACCAGCTTCATGAGCGGGTCGTAGGCCCGGTCCACGACGCGCTCCTTCAGCGGAATGATGGCGTTGTCCGTGATCGTGATGTGCTCCGGGCAGACCTTCGTACAGCACTTCGTGATGTTGCAGTAGCCGACGCCGTGCTCCTCGCGCAGCGTGTCCAGCCGGTCTTCCACGTCGAGCGGATGCATCTCGAGCGCGGCGACGTGCACCAGGAAGCGCGGCCCGATGAAGCGGTCATGCATCTGATGGTCGCGCAGCACGTGGCACACGTCCTGGCACAGGTAGCACTCGATGCACTTGCGGAACTCCATGACGCGATCGACATCGCGCTGGTCCATCCGCCACGTTCCGTCGGGCGCATCGGGTGCCCGCGGTCGGAAAGGCCGGACACGCTTCTTGACTTCGTAGTTCCAGGAGACGTCAGTGACCAGGTCGCGGATCAGGGGAAACGCCTTCATCGGCTCGATCGTGACCGGTTCGTGCGTCGGCAGTTCACTGAGCCGGGTCATGCACATCAGTCTGGGCATGCCGTTGACCTCGGCCGAGCACGAACCGCACTTGCCGGCCTTGCAGTTCCAGCGCACGGCCAGGTCGCCGGCCGACTCGGCCTGGATCTGGTGCACGGCGTCCAGCACGACCATGCCCTCGGAGATGCCGGTGCTGTACTCGCGGAACTCGCCGGCCGCAGCATCGCCGCGCCAGATACGGAACGTGACGGTCTCCATTACTTCATCTCCTCGATGATCTGTCGCAGATCGTCACGCATCGCGGGGACCGGATCCCGGCGCAGCTGCATGCGGCCAGCCTCGTCCCGGTAGACGACCAGATTCCACTTGCCGGCCTGCGCATCCTTGTCGGGGAAGTCCTCCCGGAAGTGCGCGCCCCGGCTCTCCTGCCGCTCGATGGCGGAGCGCGTCACGGCCTCGGCCACGATCAGCAGGTTGTCGAGATCCAGCGCCGTGTGCCAGCCGGGGTTGTATTCGCGGTTCCCGCTCACGCTCACACGGCTCGTCCGTTCGCGCAGCTGCTCGATATGTCCCAGCGCGCTGCGCATGTCGGCCTCGTTGCGTACGATGCCGACCAGGTCCTGCATGTGACCCTGCAGTTCGTGCTGGATCGCGTACGGGTTCTCGCCCGTGCCGTTGGGGCGGAAGGGCGCGACCGCCGTCTCCGCGGCGGCCTGGATCTGGCCTGCATCGATCGTGGGCGTGCCGTGCCCGCTCGCGAAGCTGGCCGCGTGTTCGCCCGCCCGCCGGCCGAAGACCAGCAGGTCGGACAGCGAGTTGCCGCCCAGCCGGTTGGCGCCGTGCAGTCCCGCGGCGCATTCGCCCGCGGCGAAGAGGCCGGGCACCGTGGACATCTGCGAATCGGCGTCGACGCGCACGCCGCCCATCACGTAGTGGGTGGTCGGTCCGACCTCCATGGGCTGCTTCGTGATGTCGATACCGGCCAGCTGCATGAACTGGTGATACATGCTGGGCAGCTTGCGCTTGATGTGCGCTTCGGCGTCGGGCAGGCGCTCGGCAATCCAGGCGATGTCGAGGAACACGCCGCCGTGCGGCGAGCCGCGACCCTCGCGGATCTCGCGGACGATCTTGCGGGCGACGTGGTCGCGCGTCAGCAGTTCCGGTGGCCGCCTGGCCTGCCGGTCGCCCTGCGTGTAGCGCCAGCCCTCGTCCTCGCTGTCCGCCGTCTGGCCCTGGTAGAGCGGCGGGATGTCGTCGAACATGAAGCGCCGGCCTTCGCTGTTCCTCAGGACGCCGCCCTCGCCGCGGACGCCCTCGGTCACGAGAATGCCGCGCACACCGGGAGGCCAGACCATGCCGGTGGGATGGAACTGCACGAACTCCATGTCGATGAGCTCGGCCCCGGCCGCCCACGCCAGCGCGTGTCCGTCGCCCGTGTACTCCCAGCTGTTGCTCGAGATGCGGAACGCCCGGCCGATCCCGCCCGTGGCCAGCACGACGGCGCGGGCGCGGAACACGATGAACCGGCCGCGTTCGCGCTCGTAGGCGAAGGCGCCCGCCACGCGTTCGCCATCCATGACGAGTCGGACGACCGTCGTCTCCATGTGGACGCGGATGCCCTGGTGCACGCCGTGATCCTGCAGGGTGCGGATCATCTCGAGGCCCGTGCGGTCGCCCACGTGGGCCAGCCGCGGATAGGCATGCCCGCCGAAGTTGCGCTGCAGGATGCGGCCGTCGTCCGTGCGATCGAACAGGGCGCCCCAGGCTTCGAGTTCGTGCACCCGTTCCGGGGCTTCCTTCGCGTGCAGCTCGGCCATGCGCCAGTTGTTGAGGTACTGCCCGCCGCGCATGGTATCGGCGAAGTGGACGCGCCAGTTGTCGCGATCGTCGACGTTGGCCATGGCGGCGGCGATGCCGCCCTCGGCCATGACGGTGTGCGCCTTGCCGAGCAGCGACTTGCACACCAGCCCGACGCGCACGCCGGCGGCGGAGGCCGCGATGGCCGCACGCAGGCCTGCGCCACCGGCCCCGATCACGAGCACGTCGTATTCGTGCGCTTCGTGGGACGCCGGCATCAGAACAGTCTCCAGTCGGTCCAGATCCCCATCGCGCACAGCCGCACGTAGGCGTCGGAGAAGCCCACCCACACCAGGCTGAGCCACGCGAAGCGCATGTGGAACACGTTGAACCAGCTCACGCGCCGGTACAGGCCGTGGCGCGTGGGCCGCGCGGAGATGCGCGTCAGCCCGCCGCCGATCAGGTGGCGCAGCGAGTGACAGCCGAACGTGTAGCCGGCGAGCAGGATCAGGTTCGTGGCGAGCACGAGCGTGCCGACACCGATCCCGAAGCGCTCGGTGCCGGTAGCCGCGTCCGCGAACCACATCGCCCTCCACACGTCCCAGGCCAGGATCGGGATGAACACCAGGGCCACGTAGAGGAAGTAGCGGTGCACGTTCTGCATGATCAGCGGGAACGCCCGCTCGCCGATGTAGCGTTTACGCGGTTCACCGACCGTGCAGGACGGGGGGTCGGCCCAGAACGCCTTGTAGTACGCGCCGCGGTAGTAGTAGCAGGTCAGGCGGAACCCGGCCGGCGCCCAGAGGATGAGCAGGGCCGGCGAGAAGGGCAGCCAGTCCGGCCACCACTCCGGCCTGGGGCCGAACCAGGCGTGGCCGGAGTCGCCCAGGAGCTCGGGCGAATAGAAGGGCGAGAGGTAGTTGCCGAAACTGTAGTATGCGCCCTGGAAGGCCGCCCAGGTGGCGTAGACGACGAACGCGGACAGCACGATGAAGACGATCGCAGGCTGGATCCACCACGCATCGCGGCGGGATGTCTGTCCGAATCCGCGCCGCGCGAGGGGTGCTGCGAGTTGCGTCATGCGCACGTCTCCTTGTACGGGACCCGTCCATCACCAGACCGACGAGGCCCGAATCTGTGCGGGCATGCGGGGTCAGGCAACATCCGGGCACGGACTGCCATTGCGGTCGCGGCACGCGCTGCGGGCACTGGCCTGCGCGGTGATCGTCGTTGCAATGAGCGCGAGCGGCGGTCGGGCGGCCGTACAGCAGGGGTCCGCGAACGCGGACTCGCTCTGGCGGCGCGGCGACTTCACGGGCGCCGCAAAACTCTACGCGGAGCGCCTCGAGGCGAACCCCGCGGACGCACTCGCGAAGCACCGTCTGGCCATGCTCGAGCTGCGTGCGGGCCGGTGGGATGAGGCGTTCACGATGCTCGACGACCTCAGCCGGCGGCATCCGGGCGATGCCGACATCCGCGTCACGCTGGCCCGGGCCCACGCGGGAATGGGCGACCTGGATCGCGCGATCGCGATGGTGGATTCGATTCTGGTTGCTCGCCCCGCGGACGTCGGCGCGCTCCAGGCACGCGGTCAGTTCGCGGGCCGCCAGGGGCGTCTCCGCGAGGCGGAAGCCTGGTGGCGGCGGGCGTTCGACGCGGGCCCGGCCGACGCCGACTCGCGCCTCGGGCTGGCGCTCACACTGCGGCAGCAGGGAAGACACGCAGCGGCCCGGGCCATCCTGGAACCGGCCCTCGTCGGCCCTGCATGGGACGAGCTCCTCGAGGAAGCCGCGCGCATCGCGTCCGTCACCCGTCCCCGCGCCGGATTCGATGTCGTTCTCGAGGAGGACAGCGACGGCAACGGGGTCGGGACGGTGGTCGCCCGCGCGGCGACGCGCGTGGCGCCGCGCGTGGAGGTGCGCGCCCACGGCTATGTCCGATCCGCGCGCTTCGATGCCGGCTCCGGCACGGAGCACACGGCGCACGCCGCCCACGTCACCCTCTGGACCCAGCGCGAACCCGGGTGGGCGTTGCAGATCGGGACCGGGGCTGCGGCGTCGAGCGTGGCCGATGCCGGAACGATGCCCACCTGGCATGCCGCCGTGTCCTCGCCGGGCCGGAACGCGATCGCCGGTACGCTCTCCGTCTCCCGCAGTGCGTTCGATGACACCGCGCTGCTGATGCGCCAGCGGGTCCGCCTCGACGAGTGGCTGCTGGACGGGAACTGGCGTCCCCTCGCCGGCTGGATCGTGACGGGCTCGATCGCTGCGGCGTCGCTGCACGGCGAGCGGTCCGGGACGGCGAACCGCCGCTGGCGCGCCAGCGCGGAGGCCGAGCGCGTTGCCGGGAGCGGACCCGTCGCAGTCGCACTCGCCTGGCGGTCGTTCGGTTACCGGGACGACGCGGACGACGCGTATTTCGATCCGGACTTCTACGGCGTCGCAGAGGTCGTGGGGCGGCTCCGCCAGCCGTCGGGGCCGTGGTTGCTGCAGGCGGAAGTCGCGCCCGGTATTCAGCGCATCGGTGCGCGCGGCGAGACATCCGGGTCCTTGCGCGCGAGTGGCGCCGCCGCGTACCAGTTCCGGCCGGGCCGTCAGCTGCGCGTTTCCGCGGTGTACGCGCGCTCCGGTCTGCAGCAGCTCTCGGCCGGGACGGGCAACGGCTACGGGTACGCTGCCATCGGCGTCGGTCTGGCATGGTGGTTCTGATACCGTCCGTCCCGCCGCGGTCCGGGGCGCGGACGCCCCCGCGCCGCCCATGCACCCGAGCGGGACGCGAGCATGCCAGGGAAGCACCCACCGCCGCAGGATCCGATCTCGGCAGGAGGCCGTTCGCCGCGCCTCCAGCTCGAACCGCGCGACATCGCAGCGGTCTCCGGCCAGCGAGGTGAAGCCGTACGCCTGGCCATGCAGATCCTCGTGCGCATGGCCGAGGTGGCCGGCGCCGAGCGGTTCATCGACATTACCTCCGCCCACATCGACAGCTGTCTCTTTCACGGCCAGGCGGGCCTCGATTTCGCCGAGCGTCTGGCCGGCGCCGGCGGCCGGGTCGCCGTGCCCGCGACGCTCAACGTGTCCTCGCTCGATCTGCTCCACCCGGATCTGTACCGCGGCGATGCGCACACCGCGCGACTGGCCCGCCGCCAGATGGACGCATACGTGGCCATGGGCTGCACGCCGACCTGGACGTGCGCGCCGTACCAGCTCGTCGAGCGACCCGGCTTCGGCGAGCACATCGCCTGGGCCGAATCGAACGCGATCGTCTTCGCGAACTCCGTGCTGGGCGCGCGCACGGACCGGTACGGCGACTTCATCGACATCTGTGCCGCGCTGACCGGCCGTGTGCCGGACGCAGGGCTGCACCGCGACGCCAACCGTCGTGGCGAGATCGTCTTCGCACTGCATGCGCTGCCCCGCCGCTGGTTCACGAGTGACGCGTTCTTCCCCATCCTCGGGCATCTGATCGGCGGCCGTGCCGGTCGCGCGATCCCGGTACTCGACGGTCTGCCCGCGCCGGTCGGTGAAGATGCCCTGAAGGCGGTCGGTGCGGCCGCCGCATCGTCGGGCGCGGTCGCCATGTTTCATGCCGTGGGCAGCACGCCCGAGGCACCCACGCTCGAGGCGGCCCTGCAGCACGAGCCCCCCGCGGCACACGTCGATGTCACCGGCGCCATGATCCGCGCTGCGCGCGCCGATCTGTCGACCCGGCACGAGGGACCGCTCGTCGCCGTGAGCCTGGGGACGCCCCACTTCTCGATCGACGAATTCGCCACCCTGCTCCCGCTGCTGGATGGCACGGTGTTCGCCACGGGCGTGGATGTCTACGTCTCCACCGGCCGGGACACTTGGGAGCAGGTCGAACGGCGGGGCTGGGGGCAGACCCTGCGGACGGCCGGGATCACCGTCGTCGTGGACACGTGCACGTACATCACGCCCATCCTGCGGCACGATCGCGGTACGGTGATGACGAACTCCGCCAAGTGGGCGTACTACGCGCCCGGCAACCTGGGGGTCGATGTCGCATTCGGCAGTCTGGCCGAATGCATCGCTTCCGCGCAGGTGGGCCGGGTGGTGCGCGACGAACGGTTCTGGGACGATGCCTGAGCGCCATCACGTGCTGCACGGCGGCGAGGCCGAGGGCGAGTTGCTCGTGCTCGAGGCGCCGCTCAGTTTCTGGGGCGGGCTGGACCCGGCCACGGGCCTGGTCATCGACCGGCGGCACCCGCAGTGCGGCGAGTCGGTCGCCGGCCGGATCCTCGCGCTGCCCGGCGGACGCGGGTCGAGTTCGAGCAGCACGGTCCTTGCCGAGGCGATCCGGAGCGGCACCTCGCCCGCCGCGATCCTGCTGCGCGATGTCGACGGAATCATCGTGCTGGGCGCGCTCGTCGCTGCCGTACTGTACGATCGTGTCGTGCCCGTGCTGTGCGTCGAGGCCGGCGCGTTCGACGCGTTGCGCACCGGCGCACGCGTCCGCGTCCGGGCGGACGGGTCTTTGCATCACGTGAACGGGGTGGAGCCCTGATGAACGAGCGAACGAGGACGCGTCCTGCGTGCGGGGTGGCCCGCGCGGGCGTACTGCTCGCGGCGTGCGCGGCCGGCCTGCTGCTGGATTCCGCGCCGGTCCGGGCGCAGAAGGACGTCGCCTTTCCGCCCGACGTGTATGCGGCGCGCCGGGCTCGCCTGTCCGCCGCCGTGGGCGGGGAGCCCGTGATCCTCACGGGCGAGTACCTGATCCGCTCGAGCGGCGGCAAGCAGGACCTCGATTTCTGGTATCTGACCGGTGTCGAGTCACCGTACGCGATCCTCGTGATGACGCGCGGCACGGACGGCCGGACCCGCGACGTGCTGTTCGTGCCGGCGGCGGACCAGTTCACGGGGGCGCAGTTCCCCATCGATGATCCCCGATTCCGGCGCGCCGCGTGGAACCGCTCGTTCCGGCAGATCGCGCCCGGTCCCGGCGCCGCGGCGGCCACGGGCGTGGCTGAAGTCGTCCCGATCGACGAATTCGCCACGCGTCTGCCTGCGCTCATCGGGGGCGCTTCGCGCGTCTGGCTGCTGCGCGACGGAAGCCGGCCGTACGTGCCGCCGGGGCTGCAGCCGGCTGCCACCTACCGGCAGCAGATCGAGGCGTCCATGGCGAGTCTGCTCCCCGGTACGCAGCTGGCCGACGCGACGGCGCACGTCCGGCGCATGCGTCTGATCAAGGATGAGCACGAGATCCGCACGCTCCGACGCGCCGCGCAGATCAGCACGGCCGGCATGCTCGAGGCCATGCGCATCGCGCGCCCGGGCATGAACGACCTCGAAGTGGCCGGCCGGATGGAGTACATCTGGGCGCGTGAGGGTTCGCCGCGGCCGTCGTTCTCCCGCATCGTCATGTCCGGACCGTCCGCCGTGTCGCTCTACACGATCCGCGCCGAGCGCTACCACTCGACGGATCGGATCATGCAGGACGGCGAGCTGCTGTACATCGACTACGGTGCCGCCGAATACGACATGTACGCCTCCGATCTGTGCCGGACGTTCCCCGTCTCGGGCCGGTTCACGGACGAACAGCGCCGTTACTACGACATCGTCGTGGAAGCCATGGATTCCGCGTTCGCGCGCATCCGGCCCGGTGTCATGATGATCGACGTCATCCGCGCGGCCGCGGGCGTGTTCCGCCAGCACGGCCTGGAACGGTTCGAGGACATCGATGCGATGGGCGAGGCGCGCGTATGGGGCATCATGCCGTCGCCGACGTACTGGCTGGCCCGCAACGGCCAGCTCACCGACTACAGCGGCGCGCGCGGCACGGGCGTGCGTGACCTGGGCCACCACATCGGGCTGGAATCGCTCGACAGCCGCGACTACAGCGTGCCGCTCGCGCCGGGCATGGTCTTCACGGTCGAGCCCAAGCTCTACATCCCGGAGCGCGGCATCGCGATCATGGTCGAGGACATGATCCTCGTGACGCCCGACGGCTACGAGAACCTCTCCGGCGACCTGCCCCGACGGGCGGACGACATCGAGCGGATCATGCAGCAGGCGCGCGGCAGCCGCTGAGGACGTCGGGCATGGAGCACGCCGCGGTCCCGTTCCGCGCGAAGCGCTACGGCGCGAGCTACGTCGAGGAAGTGACCACGACGGGTGTCATGCGCATCGAGGGCGACCAGCTCGTGATCGAGTTCCAGGACGAAACTTTCGACTACACGTCCATGGGCCGTGAGCGCGGCGACGTCGAGGTCGTATCGATTCCGCTGCACCACGTCGACTCCCTGACGGTCTCCCGCAACTGGCCCTGGGGCGCGCGCCTCACGCTCCGGACGCGGACCATGGAAGGGCTCGGCCGGCTGCCCATGGCTCGCGGCTCGGAGTGCACGCTGCGCGTGCGCCGGGCGGACCACGCGCGCGCCCGCGACCTCGCGATAGGCGTTTCGATGGTCCTTGCCAACGAGGCGCTGCGACGCGTCGAGGGCGAATCCTGATGCGGACGCGCGCGCGCCCGAGAGCGACGAGTGGAGGCCCACCGTGACCGTGACGCTCGCAGGTGTGCTGCTGTACGTCGTTGCACAGCTGGGCATCGGCGCGTGGGCGGCGCGCAAGATCAAGACCGAGGACGATTACCTTGTCGCCGGGCGCAGCCTGGGCTACGGCCTGGGCATCTTCACGATCTTCGCGACCTGGTTCGGCGCCGAGACGTGCATCGGCGCGGCCGGCGCCATCTACGAAAGGGGCATCTCGGGTGGCTCGGCCGATCCGTTCGGCTACGCGATCTGCATCTTCCTGATGGGCGCCGTCTTCGCCGTGCCGCTGTGGCGCCGCAAGCTCACGACGATCGCGGACCTGTTCCGGCAGCGCTATTCGCCCGGTGTGGAGCGGTTCGCCGTCCTGCTCATGGTGCCCACGTCACTTCTGTGGGCGGCCGCTCAGATCCGCGCGTTCGGTCAGGTTCTGTCCGCCTCGTCGACGCTGGGCGTCGACATCGCGATCACGATCGCGGCGTGTGTCGTCATCGTCTACACGATGTCCGGTGGGCTGCTGGCCGACGCCATCACGGACATGGTGCAGGGCATCGCCCTGATCATCGGCCTCGCCATCCTCTTCGGCGTGGTCATGCTGGACGGCGGTGCGGAAGCCCTGCGTGCGGTGCCGCCGGAACGGCTCCAGCTGTTCGGCGGGGGTGAGGTCCCGCTGCTGGAGGTGGTCGAACGGTGGGCCATCCCCATTTTCGGTTCGGTCGTCGCGGCCGAACTCGTGGCGCGCATCATCGCGGTGCGCTCGCCCGTGGTGGCACGGCGCGCCTGCATGACGGCCGGCGGCATCTATCTGCTGATCGGGCTGATCCCGGTCACGCTCGGTCTGGTCGGGGCTGCGCTGCTGCCCGGGCTCGAGCACGCGGAGCAGCTGCTGCCCGCGCTCGCGCAGGATCGGTTGCCGCAGCTGCTCTACATGTTCTTCGCCGGTGCGCTGGTCTCGGCGATCCTGTCCACCGTGGACAGCGCCCTGCTCGTCGCCTCGGGACTCGTATCGCACAACCTGATCGTGCCGCTGCGTCCCGGGCTGGCCGAGCGCGACAAGGTCCGCATCGCGCGGACCGGCGTGGCCCTGTTCGGCGTCCTGGCCTGGGTCATGGCGATCTCGGCGGAGGGCGTGTACTCGCTCGTCGAACAGGCCTCCGCATTCGGCAGCGCGGGCATCGTCGTGATCGTCACGTTCGGCCTGTTCTCGCGGCACGGCGGACCGAAGAGCGCGCTGGCCGCGCTGCTCACCGGCGTCGTCGTCTGGGTGGTCGGCAGCTACGGGCTGGATCTGCCGTACGCGTACATCGCGGCGCTGGGCTCATCCGTGGCGGCCTACGTCCTGACCGCGTTCTTCGAGGGTACGGCCGTCCGGATGCCCGCCGCGGCCTAGTTCGGGGACGGAGCACGGCGGGAATGGGGATGCGGGCGGTGCAGGTTGAGGACGGGGTGCGGAACGCGACCCAGCCGGATCCCAGCAACGTCATCCGTTCGCGATCCCGTATCCCGAAATCCCATCCCCGGACCCGCCGCTCATCCGTTTGCCGTCCACTGTTCCGCCCGCATCAGCTCCCCTAAAGACCACGCCTGAAACGGGCAGCCGCGCGGTTCATGGGGCGCTTCCGCATCGGCGATCTCGGAGACGTGGCCCAGGCCGGCGGTGTCCAGGTGTGCGAGCAGTGGCTCGACGAAGCGTCGGCGCGCCTCCGCACGTGTCGCACCCGTGTTGCCGCGCACGCGAAGCCAGGCATCGAGGAACGGACCGATCAGCCATGGCCACACGGTGCCCTGGTGGTAGGCGAGGTCGCGCTCGACCGGGCCGCCCGCGCAGCGCGCGGCGTAACCCGGTTCGCCCGGCGCGAGGCTGCGCAACCCGAGCGGGGTGAGCAGGCGGCGCTCGACGGCGTCGACGACACGCGCCGCACGCGTGTGATCCAGCAGACCGAGCGGCAGGCCGCCGACGGCGAGGATCTGATTGGGCCGGCACGACCGGTCGACGGTGCCGCGCACGTGGTCGACATCGACGACGTCGTGCAGGCTGCCGCTCTCCGCGTTCCAGAACCGGGCGGGAAACGCGCTGCGCGCGCGCTCGAGCGGTTCTAGCCAGCGCTCGTCGATGCGCGTCGCGATCGCGAGCGCGTTGATCCACAGCGCCTGAATCTCGACGGGCTTGCCGACGCGCGGCGTGATCGCGCGATCACCGATCTTCGCGTCCATCCAGGTCAGCCGGACGCCGGGTGCACCGGCCGCCAGCAGGCCGTCCGCGTCCATGCGGATGCCGTGACGCGTGCCCGCAGCACAGCCGCCGACGATCGCGAGGACGGCACCTTGCAGTGCGCGCGTCTCGCGCACGCGCAGTCGTCGGCGGCGCTGCGCCATCTCCTGCAGCAGATCATTCACCGCAATCACATACCAGAGCGCGGCGTCGACCGAGTCGTACACCGGCGCACCGCCATGCTCGGCGAAGCGGTTGGGCAGCATGCCTTCCGAGACTTCATCTGCCCAGGCGAGCAGGATGGCACGCGCGTCCGCCAGGCGATCTCCCGATATGCACAGGCCGCGCAGCGCGAGAAACGTGTCGCGGCCCCAGTCCGTGAACCACGGATAACCGGCGATGATCGTTCGACCGCGCGTCCCGTGGACGATGTAAGCATCCGCTGCCGCGGCGAGACGCGTGTTCAGCCGGCCGCGCCGCATTTGCTCGACGGCGCGGATGCGCCTGACCCAGTCGACCATCGTGGCGGTGCTGCGAGCACCGGCCGACGAAAGGTCGCGGTCGCGCAGCCACGGAGCATCGGGTGAGCCGAGTACCAGCAGCGCCCCGCCGGCCGCGAGATCGAACGAGAACAGACCCGGTGAGGCCAGGTCCTCCCGATCGTCGAGGCCCCGCTCGCGTTCTTCGGTATACAGGAAGTTGCGGTACCAGACCGGGTCGTGGTCGTAGGCGCCGTTCGAGCCGGCCGTGATGCCGGGCAGGCCGGGATAGGGCGCCCACCGGACGCACGCCCCCTGGACGTCCGCAGCGAAACGAAAAACGCCGTTCTCGCGATGCAGGGTGTGCAGATCGCGACCGGACACGAGGGGACGCACGAACAGGCGGATGTCCCCGTTCGCGCGCCCCGCTGCCCGCTCGATCGCCGTCCACGACATCACGATCGCTGCGTGGCCGCGTGGCACGAAGTACTCCTGCAGGATCTCCAGGCCGTCCCAGAGCCGGAAACGCCACGACGGCCAGGGGGACGGGGTGAAGCGGACGATCCGGTCTTCACCGTCCGGGTGGCGGACATCCGGGGCGTACATCTGGGAGGTGAGCGCATGGCGCTGTCCGCCGGTTTCGATCCACGCCTCGATGCCGTTGACCAGGACGATGCGGCCAGCCGGCGGCGTTGTGGCCGGGAGGAGCAGAGCGTGGTACCGGCGCGTCCGGATGCCGCTCGCCGTGCCCGACGCGAAGCCGCCCAAGCCATCGGCCTCGAGCCATTCGTCGAGGCGGGCAGGTCCGGTCAAGTCCATGCTACCCGTGGTTCAGCGGTGCGCGGGCGCGACGATGCGGTCACCATCGATCGCCGCGAGCGGCTTCGCAGCGGCTTCACCCCGCTCGAGCCCGCCGATCCCATGATGTCGAACGGAGGTCATCACCGTCGAGGCCCAGAGACCACGCACGACGTGCGTTGCAGCGCCGGGGACGGGAGGGATGCGCGTGCGTGGCTTACCAGCCCTCGCTGCCTGGCTCACCCTTGAACGGGCCGGTGACATCCGGCGTGATCCAGCCGCCGTAGAAGCGACCGGGCTGGGGTCGGGCCAGGGATTCGCCGACCCAGCATGCGTCGACACGGCCCGCGTAGAAGGCGAAATGGTCGGTGATCGCCTGGAAGCGCGCCCTGGGCTGCGGGTAGCTCCACGCGGCCTGCGGTGCGACGCGTTCGCCCACGCGGAGGTTCCAGTAGCGGGCTACGCCTTTCCATTCGCACAGCGTGCGAGCCTGCGTCGGGGAGAGATACTCCGTCTGGACGTCTGCTGGCGGGATGTAGTAGACGGGCGGCCCGGCGGTCTCGAGGACGCGCAGCGCGCGCTCCGTATCGGCGATGACGACGCCGTTGAACTCGACACGGATGCGACGCTGGACCGCTTCGACGCGGGGCGGACGCGGGTATTCCCAGACCGATTCCTGACCCGGTCCGGGGACCTCGATCTTCACAGGCCGGCCTCGCCCCGATGTCCCCGCAAGGCCTGTTTCATGGGGCAGATCCACGTCGACCTCCTCCCGTTGGGACTCCTTTCACGGCCAACCCGTGCGCCGCCCTCCGGGTTCCTGCTGCCCGCGCCCCCTGTCCGGGCACGGCCCTGCGAGTGAAGGTTGCGGGGCGTCGGGACGTATCCGAGCACGAACCAGGGGAGCGCGGGTGGAAGCACGTTTCGAGGGTGAGCTCATCCGGAAGTGCCGGGCCGGGCAATCCCGTTTCTTCGAGCCCCTGGTCCGGGCGCACGAAGCGGCCGCGCTCCGCATCGCCCGCGCCATGCTCGGTGACATGGACGCTGCGCGCGACGCAGCGCAGGAAGCCTTCGTGAAAGCGTACCGTTCGATCGGCACCTTCGATGAGACGCGCCGGTTCCGGCCCTGGCTGCTGCAGATCGTTCGCAACCAGTGCCGTGACGCGGTCCGACACCGGCGTGTACTGCGCCGTCACGAGGTGCCGGAACACGCGCTCGACGGGGCGATGGAACGCATGGGGAATGAAGATCGAGCCCACGATCGGCGCGAAGCCCGTGAACTGCTGTGGCAGGGGCTGGACGCGATCGAGCCGATCCATCGCGATGTGCTCGTGATGAAGGAGCTGGAAGGACTGAGTTACGCGGAGATCGCGCTCGCCCTGGACATCCCCGAAGGCACGGTGGCCAGCCGGCTGTACCACGCCCGGCGCGCCCTGAAAGACGCGCTCGTCCGCGCGGGGTTGAGTTATCCATGACGGAGGCGGTGTCGTGAGTCACGAGCTCGGGCACGAGGATCTGATGCGCTACCTCGACGACGAGTTGCCGCCCGACCGGCGGGCCGCCGTCGCCGCGCACCTCGAGGCCTGTACGGAGTGCCATCGGGAGTTCGTCATCTTCCAGCGCATGAAGGAGGATCTGCTCGCCATGTCCACAGACGACGGATCGACGTCCAGCCTCTGGACGGTGGTCAGCCGCCAGATTACGCAGCCGCTCGGCTGGGTACTCATGCTCGGCGGACTGGTGGTGCTCACGGCATGGGCCGTTTGGTCCTGGCTCACATCGCCGGAAGTGTTCTGGCGAAAGCTCGCGATCGGGGCGGTCGTCGTCGGAGCGCTCTTCCTGCTTCTCAGCGCGATCCTCGACCGCGTCCGCGAGTATCGAACCGATCCCTACAGGGAGATCCAGCGATGATCGTGACGACGACCGGCACCATCGCCGGCCAGCGCATCGTGAAGACGTTCGGCCTGGTCCGGGGCAGCACCATCCGCGCCCGCCACCTGGGCCGCGACATCATGGCCGTGTTCCGCGCCATGGCGGGCGGCGAGATCCACGAGTATTCGAAGATGCTGGCCGAATCCCGCGAGCAGGCGGTCGATCGCATGATCGAGGAAGCGGAGGCGCTCGGCGCCAACGCCGTCGTCGGATTGCTTTTCCAGACCTCGATGATCATGGCCGGCGCGGCCGAGATCCTCTGCTACGGGACGGCGGTCCTGACGGAGCCCGAATCGTCGTGAGCCGGCGTGTCGCGCGTCCCCGCAGCGACGGGGCCGCGCGACA
>JBFFZF010000045.1:0-26594 GCA_041568755.1 Longimicrobiales bacterium
CGGCCGACAGCAACACCAGGTTCTTCACCACGAACTCGCCCTCGACGGTCAGCTTGAACAAGTTGCCGTCCTGGAACGACACGTGGGGCTGGATCACGAGCAAGACCGTCGCCAGCCACACCAGCCCGCGCTCGAGCGAGGCGAGCTCGATCATGCCCACGTTCTCGATCGCCTTCATCACGCGCTCCGAGCCCTCATCGTGGCGCTCCAGCCCGGCGGCCAGGATGCGGCCGGCCGGCGAGTTCGAGTCACGCGCGAGCCCGAGGGCTTCCTTCAGTTTGCGCTGCGCGACGAGCTCGTCGACGGAATTCAGGAACCTGCGCGTCCGGCCGGCCTTCGTCGTGAGGTCGAACAGCTTCCATACGATGATGATCAGGCCGAGCACCGCACAGGCGCCCAGCGGATACATCATCCATCCGCCGTCGGCCCACAGCTGCTGGACCCATTCGGACGCCGTCAGCTGCGGAGCCTCGAGACCCTGAAGCTGCCTCAACGCCATGCCGAGGGTGCTCACGCTACCCAAAGTTACCTCCATCATCGGTGGACTTGCCGCCGGAAACGCGCTCGCACAGCGATCGCCGATTCCCGTATGCGCGACGGGGCGGGGAACGTACGGGAATCCCGGAAAACATGTCAAGGGAACCGGGAGCGGCGCGGGCCGGGTGAGGCGGGCTCCCCGACCGGGTCCGGACCGCCGACCCCGGACCGGCCGGCGCCGGTCCGGCTGGCGCCTCCCGGCCCCGAGCCAAGTCTTTTCCTGTCAACTAAATGGCGTTGTCTACGGGGGTCCGATCGGGGCCTTGTGACAGGCTGCGAGGTGGCCGGCGGCCTTTTCCTCCAGCGGGGGGCGGGCGACGGCGCACGCTTCGTCGCGGTCCGGGTGGTTGCAGCGCAGGCGGTACGGGCACCCGATGGCCGGGACGTCCCGGCCGGCCACGGGCAGGGCCACCTGGCGAGGGCGGTCCTGCAGCGGGTCCGGGAGCGGCACGGCCGAGAGCAGGGTCGCCGTGTACGGGTGGCGCGGCGCCGCGATCAGGTCGGTCGCGCTCGCCAGCTCGACGATGCGACCGTCGACCATGACGGCGATACGATCACTCACGTGCTCGATCACACCCAGGTCGTGGGCGATGAACAGGTACGTCAGGCCCAGGCGGTCCTGGAGGTCGCGGAGCAGGTTCAGCACCTGGGCCTGGACGGAAACATCCAGCGCGGACACGGGCTCGTCACAGACGATGAACGCGGGCTCGACGGACAGCGCGCGCGCGATGCCGATGCGCTGGCGCTGGCCACCGCTGAACTCGTGCGGGTAGCGCCCGCCGAGACCGGCGTCGAGCCCGACCAGCTCGAGCAGCTCGGCGATGCGTCGATCCGCCGCCGCGCCGCTGGCCAGTCGGTGCACGTGCAGCACCTCGCGCAGCGCGTCGGCGACGGTCATGCGCGGGTCGAGCGAGCCGAACGGATCCTGGAAGATGTACTGCGCCCGGCGGCGCAGCTGACGGAGCGCGGTCGCATCCATGCGCAGGATGTCGCGTCCCTCGAACCACGCCTCGCCGGAATCCGGTTCGATCAGGCGCAGCAGGGCCCGGCCCGTCGTCGTCTTGCCCGAGCCGGATTCGCCGACCAGACCGAGCGTTTCGGCGCGACGCACCCGGAACGAGACATCGTTGACGGCCACCACGCCCGCGCGCGCCCGGCCGAACACGCCGCGCCGCCGCACGAACGTCTTGCGCAGCCCGCGCACGTCCAGCAGCACGTCGTCTGGCACGTCGGTCGACGCGGCCGGCGTGATGCGGCCGCTCAAGAGCGGGACTCCACAGCCGGGTCCGGCCCGGCGCGCCGCGCCGGATGCGTTTCGAGCCAGCAGCGCGACGCGTGAACGGGCCGGTCCGCCAGGGCCGGCTCCTCCTGCGTACACAGTTCCCATGCGAAGGCACAGCGCGGGTGAAACCGGCAGCCTTGCGGCCACGCGGTGGCGCGGGGCACCTGACCGGGAATCGTCGCGAGCCTCGGGACGCGCCGGCCGATGCGCGGGATCGCGCGGAGCAGACCCTGCGTGTACGGGTGCAGCGGCGAGGCGAACAGCGTGGGCGTGGGCGCGGTCTCGACGATGCGTCCGGCGTACATGACCGCGACGCGATCGCACACCTGCGCGACGACGCCCAGATCGTGCGTGATCATGAGCATGGCCATGCCCAGCCGGTCGCGCAGCTCGGCCAGCAGGTCGAGGATCTGGGCCTGGATCGTGACATCCAGCGCCGTCGTCGGCTCATCGGCGATGAGCAGATCCGGATCACAGCACAGCGCCATCGCGATCATGACACGCTGGCGCTGTCCGCCGGAGAACTGGTGCGGGTGGTCGTGTGCGCGCTTCACGGCAGCGGGGATGCCGACGAGCTCGAGCATCTCGACGGCCCGATCCCAGGCTTCCCTGCGCCCCGCCCTGCGGTGCACGCGCACGGCCTCGGCGATCTGCTCACCCACCGTGAAGACGGGGTTGAGCGACGTCATCGGCTCCTGGAAGATCATGGCGATGTCGTTGCCGCGCACAGCGCGCATCTCGGCATCGCTGAGCGACAGCAGATCGCGCCCGCGGAAGCGCACGCTGCTGCCCGGTTCGATGTGGCCGGGCGGCGTCGGCACGAGGCGGAGCAGCGAGTAGGCCGTCACCGACTTGCCGCAGCCGCTCTCGCCGACCAGGCCGAGCGTTTCGCCGGGGTGCAGTGCGAAGGAGACATCATCGACCGCGCGTGCCACACCGTCCTCGGTGCGGAACGTCGTGGTCAGTCCGCGGACCTCGAGGAGCGGACCGTCCCCACCGTCGCCGTGCGCCCGGACGCCGTTCATGTGCGCAACCGCGGATCGAGGGCGTCGCGCAGCCCGTCACCGATCAGATTGAACGCCAGCACGACGAGCACGATGGTGAGGCCGGGGAACGTGGCGACCCACCACGCCTCGAGGAGCGTCTCACCGCCGGCCGCCACCATGCCGCCCCAGGTCGGGATCGGCGGCGGTGGCCCCAGCCCGAGGAAGCTGAGCCCGGCCTCGAGGACGATCGTGTTGCCGATGCCGAGCGTGGCCGTGACGATCACCGGTGCGAGCAGATTCGGCACCAGGTGGCGCAGGATGACGCGGCCGCTGCCGAACCCGAGCGCGCGCGCGGCCTGGATGAACTCGCGTTCGCGCAGGCTCAGCGCCTCCCCGCGCACGATGCGTGTGGTGCCCGGCCACTGGGTCAGCCCGAGCACGAGGATGATGACGAGGACGGAGGGCTGGAACAGGGCCACGACCAGAATGAGCAGGATCAGTCGGGGGAACGCAAGCACCATGTCGGTCAGGCGCATGATCGCGGCATCGACGCGGCCGCCCAGGTACCCGGCGACGGCACCCAGCATGGTGCCGAGCGAAACGCTGATCGCCGTGGCGATGAAGCCGATGGCCAGCGAGACGCGCGCGCCGTACAGCACGCGCGAGAGCACGTCGCGGCCCAGCCGGTCCGTCCCGAACCAGTGGCGAGTCGAGGGCGGCAGGAAGCCGCTGCGGGCCAGGTCACCCTGCAACGCCGGATCGAAGGGCGCCAGGAACGGCGCCAGCAAGGTCACGGCGTAGAGCAGACCGACGACGAAAACGCCGGCCACGGCCAGCCGGTTGCGCTGGAAGCTGCGCAGCGCGATGTCCCACTGCGACTGGCCACCGCGCGGCCGGTCCGATCTGGCTCCCGCGCGCGCGGCGAACCAGGTGCCCGCGAGTCCCGCCACGAGGGCCGCGAGCGCGACCCAGTCATCCAGCGAGCCGGTCGCCGGGACAGCCGCGATCCGGTCCCACGCGACGAGAGCCACTGCGAGGTGACCCAGCCAGAGCGCGAGCAGCAGCGCGCCGGCGGCGCGGCGCCCCGCCAGCACGTGCCCGAGACCGGGCAGGAACGCGTTCAACCGGCGCATCGCGTTCATTCGTACCGGATGCGCGGGTCGACGATGGCGTACAGCACGTCGGCCAGCAGGTTGCCGAGGATCGTCAGTGCGGCGAACAGGAAGCTCGTGGCCATGACGACCGGGTAGTCGCGCTGCAGGATCGCGTCGACGATGACGCGGCCCATGCCCGGCCAGGCGAAGATCTTCTCGACGAAGACGGTCCCGCTGAACAGGAACGGCAGGTACAGCCCGAGCAGTGTGACGACGGGGATCAGCGAGTTGCGCAGCGCGTGCCGGCCGATCACGGCGCGCTCGGGCAGCCCCTTCGCGCGCGCGGTCCGGACGTAGTCCTGGCGGATCACCTCGAGCATCTGCCCGCGCGTGTAACGCGCCACGCCGGCCGCCAGTGCCAGCGTCAGCGTGGTGACCGGCAGCACGAGGTGCATGAAGCGATCCCGGATCTGCCCGCCCGTACTGAGCAGATCGTAGTCCACGCTGGTCGTGCCCGTCGGCGGGAAGGCGATCGGCCAGCCCCACTGGTACGCCTTGAGCGAGAAGATCAGCATGAGCATCAGGGCGAGCCAGAACGACGGCATCGAGTAGAAGAACAGCGCGACGGCGCTCAGCACGTTGTCGGCCAGCGAGTACTGCCGGATGGCCTGCACCGTGCCGATCACGATGCCGATCAGGAACACGAGGACCAGCGCGCTGCCGGTCAGGAGCAGCGTGTTGGGCAGCGCGTCCATCACGATCTCGGAGACGGGCCGGCCCTGGGCCAGGGACGACCCGAAATCGCCGCGCGCCAGTGCGCCCAGCCAGCGCAGGTACTGGATGTGCACCGGCTGGTCGAGCCCGAAGTTGCGGCGCATCTGATCGATGACTTCGGGCGGCACGTTGGGATTGAAGAACAGGGCGGTCGGATCGCCGGGCGCGAGGTGCAGCACGAGGAAGATCAGCGTCGCCACACCGATGAGCAGCGGCACGGCGCCGATCGCGCGGCGCGCGATGTACGCGGTCACTGGCGCAGTCTCCAGCGCGCGATGGCGTGCAGCTCGCCGCGCGGGTCCATGACGACGCCTTCGACCGCCTCGCCCGAAGCGGCCAGTTCGTTGAGCCAGAACATGAACGTGACCGGTTGCTCATCCTGGAGCAGCCGCGTGAACTCGCGCCACACCTCGCGCTGGCGGACCGGGTCCGTCGCCGCACCACCCTCCTCGATCCAGTGGTCGAGCGCGGCGTTGCGCACGCTGCTCCGGTTGGCCGACCGCTCGACATCGGCCTGACTCGAGTGGAACAGCGCGAACGGCGCCGACGCCACGCGGAAGTTGTCCAGGATCCAGTTGGTGAAGACGGCGTCGAAGTCACGGCCGCGGTGCTGCGCGAGCATGGTCTGGAACTCCGTCACGCGGATCTCGACCAGCGCGCCGGCGCGGCGCAGCTGCCGCTCGAGCACTTCGACCACGGAGCGGCGCAGCGGATCATCGGCGGCGAGCAGGGTGAAACGCAGCGGCCGTCCCTGCTCGTTCTCCCGGATGCCGTCGCCGTCGCGGTCCTGCCAGCCGGCCGCGCGCAGCAGTCGATCCGACTCCTCCAGCGAGAACGGCAACGGTGCGATGTCGCGCGGGTGCAGCGGGTGCCAGGGCGGAATCGTGCTCAGCGCGATCTCGCCCTGTCCGGCCAGCAGACCATCGATGACCTGCTGCCGGTCGATGGCGAGGGCGAGCGCACGCCGCACGCGCGCATCGCCGAACGGGGGGCGCGCGTGGTTCCAGCCCAGGTAGTAGACGGTCCGCCCGGGAAACGCGTGCAGCGTGAGCCGCGGCTCGGCGCGGATGCGTTCGACCTGGTCCGGCGGCACGGGCAGGTCGACGTGCACACCGCCCGTGATCAGTTCGGTCAGCATCGTGGAAGCCTCCGGCACGATGCGGAACACGAGCCGGCCCGCCGGCGGGCCGCCCAGCGCGGCGGGATACGCGGGATTCGGCTCGAACACGAGACGATCGTTGGCCTGCCACGCGACCAGCCGGTACGGCCCGCTGCCCACGGGCGCGCGGTTGAATGACGCGTTGCGCAGGTCCGCGGGCGGGATGTCGGCGAGGAGGTGGCGCGGCGCCGGCGCCCACCAGAAATCCTCGAGCGCCTGGGCGTGCGGCCGGGCGTACCGGAACCGGACCGTGAAGCTGTCGATCGCCTCCGCGTGCGCCACATCGGCCAGGAACGCCTGCCCCAGCAGCGACGCCGTCTCCGGCGCCTTCGCGCGCTCGAACGTGAACACCACATCGCCTGCCGTGACGGGACGACCGTCGTGCCACAGTACGTCACGCCGCAGACGGAACACGATGGCCGTGTCGCCCCATGCATCCCACGACGCGGCCAGCGCCGGCCGGATGCCGAGCGTGTCATCGTACTGCACGAGCGGCGTGTATAACGCGAAATTGATGACCTCGACGCCGTACTGGTCCGTCGTCGTGAGAGGATTGAAGCCGGTGAAGTCCCAGCGCATGCCCGCGACGACGGCCGCGCCGCGCTCGGCACCGCCGCAGGCCGCGACGGCGAAGGCAGCCACTGCGCCCGCCGCGCGCCCGATGCGACTCAATGCCGCCAGGTCCATGCGTCGCTCGCGTAGTGCGCGGTGAGTGCCCGGGCACGCGCGCGCTCCCCCGGCGTCAGCGTGTCGGGCCGGAGGCGGACGCCGAACACCGCCTCGAAACCGGCCACGACGGCCGCATGCACGTCCTCGCGGGCGGGTGCCCGCCCCATGACTTCGCGCAGCGTGATCGGGTGCGCGACGGGGCCGGCCGCCACGGCCACCGGGCCGGCCGACGGACCCTCCGCGCGCACGTCCGCGTCCGCCTGATGGCCATCGAGCAGGATCGAGCCGTGCTGGAGGAGGGCGGGACCCACGCGCCGCTGCGCGCTGCCGATCAGCTTGCGCCCGCCCACCAGAACCTCACCGGCCTCGGCTCCGGCGAAGCACGGCACCCCGACCCCGGGCTCTGCCCGGGCGCCCACACCGGCCGGCCCTGCCAGGGAGGCCGGTACGCCCAGGCAGCGCAGCCCCTCGACGAGGGCGCGATTGATTCCGGCGTACGCGTCACGCGGCCGGCCGAGCGCCTCGACCGGACCGGTCACGGCATACGTGACTTCGCGGTCGTGCCAGACGGCGGCCCCGCCGGTCGGGCGGCGCACGAGCTGCCCGCCCCGGGAGGCGACGCGCTCCGCGAGCATGCGATCCACGACCTGGTTGCGACCGAGGGACAGACAGGGCGGATCCCAATGATACAGGCGGAGGACCGGTCGGCCCCCCGCCTGCACGCGCTCGAAGAGCGCGTCATCGATCGCCATGTTGGCGGCGCCGGTCCGCGCCTCATCGAGGATCAGTCGCCAGGCCGGACCGCTGCGCGTCGTCACGTGCCGCCGGACGGTCCGGCGCTCCGGGTCCCCCCGTCCGCGCCCATGACCGGATCGCCTGGCGCTATCCCGCGATGTGCCGGGCGTACTCGTCCGGCCCGAGCAGCTGGTCCAGCTCGCCCGGGTCGGTGATGCGCAGCTTCAGCATCCAGCCCCGGCCGTAGGGATCCGCGTTGACCAGCGCGGGATCATCGGCCAGCGCGCCGTTCACCTCGAGGACCTCACCGCCCACCGGCGCGTACAGATCGCTGACGGCCTTGACCGCCTCGACCGTGCCGAAAACTTCCATGCGGGCGAAACTTTCGCCCTTCTTGGGCAGCTCGACGAACACGACGTCACCCAGCTCGCCCTGGGCGTAGTCCGTCACGCCGACGAAGTAGATTTTCTCCTCGCCCGTGCTCTTCACGTACTCGTGCTCCTCGCTGTACAGCAGATCGGTGGGGATGTCGGCCATGCCGCCTCCGGTTCGTTTGGCTGGGACCTCGCTGCACCGGCCGGAGAATTAGCCGGGCCCGGCAGGGTCGTCAAGCGTGGTGCGCACGCAGGAACTAGTCGACCCGGACCTGGTTCAGTTCCCGCATGATTTCGATCAGACGGCGCAGCTCGGATTCGACGACCTGCAGGCTCTCGCGCACGGACGCGTCCGTCACGGTGGGATCGTCGAGCAGCAGCTGCACGTTGCCGAGTGCGGCGGTGATCGGGTTGTTGGCGTCGTGCCGGACGCGGCGCACGAGATCCACGAGGGCCTGCAGCTTGTCAGTGCTCACGCCGGAAACGCTGCTGCGGGGGATGCCGCGTGCCGACCGCGGCCCGCGAAGGAACGCCAGTATAGACGCAGCCGGGCCGGTCGAGCAAGTCCGGTCACGAACCTTGCCTGCCCGGCCGATCCTGAATAAAGTGGATGCGTTCGCTCGCCGAAAATGCGAGCATGGGGCCGCCGTCGCGAAGCAAGCGCTGGACGGCGGCGGACCGCGGGACGCAGCAGGAGCCCGCTTTGAGTGCCCTCGTCATCACTCAACAAAGGAGGTGATCCCTTGGCCAGTTCGAGTACTTCCCGTAACCCGACACGGGCAAGCGATCGCCGGAGCGGCTGACAGGCCGCACAAGCGAGACCATCGACCCCATCGCTGCCGTGGTCTGCGTTGCGGCATCGCGTCGGGTTGCGGAAGCAGATCGAGCGCCGTCGGACTGGGTCCGGCGGCGCTCGTTTTTCGTCCGGGTCGCACACGTGGCCCCGGCGGCGGCGCGGCACGGTTTTCGCCAAGCTGGCCCCGCGGCGCCGGGCTCGCGTATCATTCGAGCACCGGAATCACCCGATCTGGAGACCCGTGGAATGCCCGTCATGCTCCCCGAATCGGCACGGCAGCCGCTGACCCTGCTCTCGGAAGAAGAGCAGATGTTCCGCGACACGGTCCGTCAGTTCGCCGAATCGACCATCGCGCCCCTCGTCTCCGCGATGGACGCCGCGGGCGAGATGGAGCCATCGCTGATCCCCCAGCTGTTCGACCTGGGCCTGATGGGCGTCGAGATCCCCGACACCATGAACGGCGCGGGCGCTTCGTTCTTCACCTCGGTCCTCGTGGTCGAGGAACTGTCACGGATCGACCCCAGTGTGGGTGTCCTGGTCGATGTGCAGAACACGCTGGTCAACAACTGCCTGCTCCGCTTCGGCAGCGAGGCGCTGAAGGCGAAGTACCTGCCGGAACTGGCGACCGGGACGGTCGGCGCCTATGCGCTTTCCGAGGCGGGCTCCGGATCCGATGCCTTCGCGTTGCGCACCCGGGCTTCGCATCAGGACGGCGACTGGGTGCTGGACGGCCGCAAGCTGTGGATCACGAACGGCGCGGAAGCCGGGATCTTCATCATATTCGCCAACGCGGACCCCGATGCGGGCTACCGCGGCATCACCGCCTTCGTCGTGGAACGCGACGCGCCGGGCTTCTCGGTCGGCAAGAAAGAGGACAAGCTGGGCATCCGGGCCTCGTCGACGTGCGAGCTCATCCTGGACCAGTGCAGGATCCCCGGCGAGAACGTGCTGGGTGAGGTCGGCAAGGGCTACAAGATCGCGATCGAGACCCTCAACGAGGGCCGTATCGGGATCGGCGCCCAGATGGTCGGGCTGGCCCAGGGCGCCCTCGACCATACACTGCGCTACGTCAGTGAGCGCGAGCAGTTCGGCCGCACGATCGGCGAGTTCCAGGGCGTGCAGTTCCAGCTCGCGGAAATGTGGACCCGGCTCGAGGCGGCCCGCCTGATGGTCTACAACGCGGCCCGGCTGAAGGATGCGGACCGGCCGTTCATCATCGAGGCGGCCATGGCCAAACTGTTCTCGTCCGAGGTCGCGCAGGAGATCGCATCGCGCTGCATCGATCTGTTCGGCGGCTACGGCTTCACCCGCGAGTACCCGGTCGAGAAACTGTACCGGGACGCGAAGATCGGCACGATCTACGAGGGCACGAGCAACATGCAGATGCAGACGATCGCCAAGTACCTGCTGGCGCAGAACTAGTCCCGCGGGGACGGGGCGAGCAGCCCGTCACGAACTGCGGACGCGCGCCACGCGCGCGGAACGAAAGCCACCAGCGCAGGGCTAGAACAGAAAAACAGACCTTCCATACAGCAGCGATAGAGGCCGACATGAGCAGCGTAACCACGACCGAGCCGGCGGCGCAGGCGCCGGCGGCCGTCACCGAGCGGGAAGCGCGCCGCGTCGCAGAGGCCGCGCGCGAGACCGAATGGACCAAGCCCAGCTTCGTCCGCGAGCTCTTTCTGGGCCGCTTGCGGCTCGACCTGATCCACCCGTTGCCCGCGCCGGATCCCGCGGAGCGGGCGCGCGCGGCCGCGTTCATGGAGCGGCTCGACGCGTTCTGCCACACGGTCGATGCGGCGGAGATCGAGCGCACGGGACGGGTGCCTCCCGAAGTGATCGAGGGGCTGCGCGGCACCGGCGCGTTCGGCATCAAGATCCCGGAGGAGTACGGCGGCCTGGGCCTGTCGCAGACGAGCTACAACCGTGCGATCGCGGCGATCAGCACGCGCTGTTCCGCGCTGGGCGTGCTCCTGTCCGCGCATCAGTCGATCGGCGTGCCGCAGCCGCTCAAGATGTTCGGGACGGCCGAGCAGAAGAAGAAGTACCTGCCGCGTCTCGCACAGGGTGATATCTCCGCGTTCGCGCTGACGGAACCCGATGTCGGTTCGGACCCGGCCCGCATGTCGGCGACCGCCGACCCTACGGAAGACGGCTCCGCGTGGATCCTGAACGGCGAGAAGCTGTGGTGCACGAACGGGCCGATCTCCGACATCATGGTCGTCATGGCCAGGACGCCGGCGCGGGCAGGCGGCCGGCGGGGCATCACCGCCTTCATCGTCGAGACGGCGTGGGAAGGCGTCGAGCAGTCGCACCGCCTCGAGTTCATGGGACTGCGCGGCATCGAGAACGGCGTCATCCGCTTCCATAACGTGCGCGTGCCGGCGGAGAACGTCATCTGGGGCGAGGGCCGCGGCCTGAAGCTGGCCCTGATCACGTTGAATACGGGCCGGTTGACCATTCCCGCGACGTCGGCGGCCGCGGCGAAGTGGTGTCTCAAGGTCTGCCGTGAGTGGTCCGCCGAGCGGGAGCAGTGGGGCATGCCGGTCGGGCGGCACGACGCGATCGCACAGAAGCTCGGGGAGATGGCCGCGACGACGTTCGCTTTGGAGGCCGTCACCGAGCTCGCCGCCGGTCTTGCCGATGCCGGGAACTCCGACATCCGCCTCGAGGCGGCGATCGCCAAGATGTACAACTCGGAGGCGGCCTGGCGCATCTCCGATGAGACGATGCAGATCCGCGGTGGCCGTGGCTACGAGACGGCGGAATCGCTCGCGCGCCGGGGCGAGGAACCGATTCCGGTCGAGCAGGCGATGCGTGACCTGCGCATCAATCTGATCTTCGAGGGCTCCAGCGAGATCATGCGCCTGTTCATCGCGCGCGAGGCCGTCGACCCGCACCTGCAGAAGGCCGGCGCCCTGGTCGATCCGGACGCGACGGTGTCCGCCAGGGCACGCAGCGTCGCCGGACTGGCCACGCACATGGCCGGCTGGTACCCGGGCCTGGCCCTGGGCTGGGGCCGCTGGCCGCGCTACGCGGAGTACGGTGATCTGGCCGGACACGTGCGCTTCATCGAACGCTCCACCCGCAAGCTGGGCCGCATGCTGTTCTACGCGATGGCCCGGCTGGGCCCGGGCCTCGAGAAGCGGCAGTCCGTGCTGTTCCGACTGGTCGACGTGGGCGCCGAACTGTTCGCCATGTCGGCCGCGTGCGTGCGCGCGCACACAATGCTCGCCGAAGATCCGGCTGATCGGACGCCGGTCGAGCTGGCAGACCTGTTCTGCCGGCATGCGCGCCGGCGTGTCCGACGCCGCTTCCGCGACACGTTCCACAACGAGGACGGCCCCACGTACCGGACCGCGCTCCGCGTCCTGGAAGGCGACTTCGAGTGGCTGGAGAAGCGACTCGGTGAGCGGTAGCCCGCGGGGCGGGCGGGCGGCAGGAGCCGATCAGGACCCGGCCTGCCCGCCCCGCAACGCCGTCCAGCCGTCCTCCGCACGCATCCGCAGCCGCACCACGGCGGCCGCGGCGCTCCTCTTCGCACTCGCCCTCGCGCTCGCCGGCAGTGCGCATCCCGCACTCGCGCAGCAGACAGGGCTCGACCCGTCCATCCGCGCGCTGCTGGAGCCCCAGACGCTCGACGCGGTGCGGCGCAGCACGCGCATCGGGCCGCTCATCGTTGCCGGTGAAGAGCCGGTGCGCGACGCGCTCGCCCTGCGCCGCAGCGCGCCGGGTGCAGAGCCCGTGCTGGGTGTCTTCCTGCGCATACGCAGCCAGAGCGCGCTCGGTGCACTGCGTGCGCTCGGCGTCGACATCGGCACGGTGGCCGATGATCTCGTGACGGCGCAGGTGCCGCTCGCTGCGCTCGAACAGGTCGGCGCCCTGGCGGGCATCGAGCGCGTCGAGGCGGCGCGCGTCGTGACCGTCGAGCACGACTTCAGCATGACCGCGATCCGCGTCGCCGAACTGCGCCAGCTGGTCGACGGCAACTGGCAGGGGGCGACCGGGCGTGGTGCAATCGTCGGCGTGTACGACACCGGTCTCGATGTCCAGCACGGCGACTTCATCGACAACCAGGGGCGGACCCGCGTGCTCGGCCTGTGGGACCAGACGGCCACCGGCACGCCACCGCCGGGGTACACGCGCGGCAACTACTGCCCGCCGACCGCCGTGCAGCAGGTGATCGACTCGAACGGCGCGGCCGGCTGCCCGCAGCGCGACTTCCACGGGCACGGCACACACGTCGCAGGGACGGCCGCCGGCGACGGCTCCGGCGGCGGGCCCGACGCGTTCCGCTACGCCGGCGTCGCACCCGGCGCGGACCTCATGATCGTCAACGGCGGGCCCGGCCTCTTCTTCGAGGACCTCATCGTGGACGGCCTGGCATGGATGCGCGCCGAGGCCGCCCGCCTGCAGAGACCGCTCGTGGCCAACCTGTCGCTGGGCGGCCAGTTCGGGCCGCACGACGGCACCCGCCTCTACGAGCGCATGATCGACCAGTTGTCCGGGCCCGGCTTCATCGTCGTCATCTCCGCCGGCAACAACGGCATCAACGGCAACACCAATCCCGTCCTCGGCGGTCGCCTCATCCATGCACGCGGCATCCCGACCGGCACGCAGACGACCGAGTTCGAGTTCTCCATCCCGACCTACACGCCCAACGCCGATCCGTGCACCGGCAACTTCGTGAACCTGTCGTTCTGGTACGAGGCCGTCGATCAGCTGCGCATCGAGCTCGAACGGCCGTCGGGCACGCGCGTGTCCGCCGCGCGCGGCGAGCTGATCACGGGCATCGACACGAACGGACGCATCCGCATCGACAACGGCAGCACCGGGCCCAACGCCGAGAACGGCGACATCGAGGCGGCGATCGCCGTGGACGGCTGCGGCGGCAGTGGCGTGCCGCAGACGGGCACGTGGAAATTGCGCGTTACCCCCGCGCAGGCCGGCTCGGGCCTGCCGTACGACATGTGGATCGTCAGCTCGGCCGGGGCGCAGCCGGCCGGCGGCCGCGGCTTCGACAACCGCTTCATCGTGGGTTCACCCGGCAACGCGCGCCGGGCGATCACGGTGGGCGCGTTCGTCACTCGCCTGTGCTGGCCGAGCGTGGCGACGGCCGGCCAGTTCTGCTACTCGCAGCGCGAGGAGCTGGGCGATCTGGCACGCTTTTCGAGCGCAGGTCCGACACGGGACGGCCGCATGAAGCCGGAGATTACGGCGCCGGGGCTGGGCGTGATGTCGACGCTTTCACGCAGCGCGAACACGTCGCAGCAGCGCGTCGCGCCGGGCGGCGTTCACTCGGTGCGCGAGGGCACGAGCATGTCCGCGCCGCACGTGGCCGGCAGCATCGCGATCCTGTTCGAGGCGGACCCCCGGCTGACGCCGGAGAACGCGCTGGCCGCGCTGATGCAGTCGGCCGGGACGGACCTGTTCACGGGCCGGACGTACGACCCGGTGCCCGGGGGCCGATCGACGGACTGGTGGGGCGCGGGCAAACTCAACGTGCGCGATGCGCTGCTGGCGCTGGCCTCGGACGCGCCGGCCGTGTTCGCGATGGCCGCGGCGCCGGCGCCGTCTGCGTCGGCGTTTCTGGGCCGGCGTGGCGAGCGCCTCTCGCTGCTCCGCCTGGGTGTGCAGTCGCGGGGCTTCGAGGCGATCGACGTGCTCGCCATCGGTTTCGATGTCGAGGGCGAGGATCCTGACGCACGGCTGCTGCTGCTCGAGGACGCGAACGGCAACGGCGTCGATGCGTCGGATCGCGTGCTGGGCTCGGCGCCGGCGCCGCTGAACGGCACGATGCGGCGCATCGTCGTGCGGCCGCAGGGACTGCGGGCGGCGCCGTTCACGGAGACCGCGATCTACGTCGCGCTCGAGATGAGCGGCAACGCGCCCAACGGCACGTTCTTCAGCGCACAGCTGGTGCCATCGACGATTTCGACGATCGGCGTGCGCTCGGGCGAGCGGGACCGGCTCGACCCGGCCATCACGGCCGCGGCCTCGGGACCGGTCGAAGCGACGGTTCTGCGCGAGGACGAGCTGCTGTCGATGAGCGCGAATCCGGTCCGCGGCGAGGAGGTGGTGCTGAACTTCGCGGAGCCGCCGACCCTGGCGGCGGTGTACACACTGACGGGCCGGCGCGTCATCGACCTGTGCGCCGCCGGGACGGGCCTGGCGTGCGGCGCCGCGGGCAGCGCGGGCACGCGCGCGGTCTGGGATCTGACGAACGACCGTGGCGAAACCGTCGCGCCGGGCGTATACCTGGTCGTGTTCCGCGTGGCCGGTCAGACGTTCCGTGAGAAACTGATGGTGTTGAGACCGGGCGACGGTCTCGACGAAACCGGAGTCCTGCCATGAATCACCGCCGTCGCGCCTCGCCGCGCGGGCTCGCCGCCCTGTGCCTCGCGGCCGCCAGCCTGGTCCCGTCGGCTGCCCTGGGGCAGGGCGCCGGCACATCCGGCGCCACGGTGCTGCAGCTGCTCGCGGGCAGCCGCGCCGCCGCACTGTCCGGCGCCTACGGCGGCGCCACGACGGATGCGGACGTGCTGTTCTACAACCCGGCCGGGATCGCGGCGCTGCGCGCCGCCGCCGGCGCATCGTATCAGCGGCACGTCGAGGACATCGGCGTCGCCACGGGCTCGGGCGCGTTCAGCCTCGGGCGTGTCGTGCTCGGCGCCAGCGCCATCTTCCTCGACTATGGCAGCATCGACGAGCTGATCCCGGATCCGGACTTCGGCGGCCAGACGGGCAAGCCCACCGGCAACACGGTGGGCGCGTCGGAGACAGCCGCGCGTGTGGCCGCGGCGCTTCCTCTCATGGATGGCCGCCTGCACGTGGGCGCCGCCGCCGGCTTCGTGTCGACGTCGATCGCCGGGGCATCGCGCGGGACGCCGCTGCTCGATGTCGGGGCGCAGTACCTGCTGCCGCAGGTCACGCTTGCCGCCTCGTTGCGCAACGTCGGCCCGGGCCTTTCCGGCGGCGGGCTGGCGGACGCGCCCATGCCCACGCAGGCCCGGCTGGGCGCGATGGTCGCGCTGTCACGTCCGACCGGCGTCGGCGCCGTCGCGTCCGCGGACCTCGTTCACGAGTTCAACGAGGGCAGCACGGGCATCGTCGCCGGCGTCGAAGCCGGCCTCCTGCCGGGTCCGGCTTCCGACCTCGGCGCCGTCGCGCGCCTGGGCTACAACGGCGGCACCGGGTCCGACGGCCAGGGCGCCATCCAGTTCGGCGGCGGCCTGTCGCTCCGGGGCATTGCCGTCGATTACGCCTACCAGAATTACGAGCTGTTCGGCTCGCTGCACCGGTTCGGCGTGCGCTGGACTCGCCTGCCCTGACCACACCGCCGAACGACCTCGTCCGATCTCACATCGACGCGAGCATCCTGGCCGCGTAGTAGCGCGGCCAGTCGCCGGCGCCAGCGTTCTTGCGTTCCTCCTCGAGCTGCGCGAGCTGCACGGCCAGCTGAGCGACATCGAGGGGGCGATCGAGCAGCGGGCCGAGGCGAGGCGCGAGCCAGCCGGCATACCACGCCGGCCACTCTGGATCCTCACCGTTCACATCGAGAAACGCCAGGTGGTGCGCCTTGCCGGCCTCGCGCAGCAGCGCGGCCAGCTGGTCTTCGTTCGTCATGGTCCCACCATCTGCGCCGGCCTGGTACGGCGTCAACCGGCTCGCGTACCGAGCCGGCGTCCCGCGGCATGATCAGGCCATCGCGTCGCGCTTGCCGGCCGCGACCTCGCGCACCCAGCACTGGTAATCGACGGCTGCGGCGAGTGCGGCTTCGATGCTGCGCACGACATCGCGTTCGCCAACCTCGCGGCGGGCCCGCTCGACGAGCATGGCATCGAGCTGGAATGTGAACGGACCGCGGACGGCCGGGCGTCGCGCCGGGGCGCCGTACCGCGGGTTCGGGGGTTGCGCCATGGTGTTCCTCCTCCTGGGGTCGGGGCGGACACGGTGCGTGCGAAACCGGCGCAACTCCATGGCCCTGTGCGCCGCCTTGACCCGGTCCGGCGCTTTCCCCGATACTGGAGACAGTATGAGCCCGGACCGGAAACAACTGATCGTGGTGGGCGACCGCGTGCTGATCCAGCCCGAGGCGGGCGAGGAGCGCAGCCGCGTCGGCCTCTACCTGCCGGCCACCGCGGTCGACAGCCAGGCCGTGCAGGGCGGCTCGGTCGTCGCGACGGGACCGGGCACGCCGATCTCCGCGCCGACCGAGCTGGACGAGGAGCCGTGGAAGATCGCCGGCGGCGAGGCGAAGTACATGCCGGTACAGGCGAGGGTCGGCGATTACGCGATCTTCTTCCGGCGGGCAGCCGTCGAGATCACGTTCGAGGGCGAACGGTACCTGGTCGTGCCGCAGGCCGCGATCCTGGCGCTGGTCCGCGAGCCGCGTCCGGCGCCGGAAGACGAGTGGTGAGCAGGCCGGGCAACGGCCCCGTTCGTGGAGACGAGGACACGGGCCCCGCTGGACGGGGCCGCTTTCTTTTTGTGGATTGATGCATAACGGCAGTCCGGATGTGCTGGTGCGCGGTACGGCCCACGACGGTCGCGTGCGCGCGTTCGCCGTCAACGCGACACGCGTGGCGGCGGAGCTGTGCGAACGGCATGGGACGGAGCCGGCCGTATCCGCGGCATTGGGCCGCCTCGCAGCGGGCGCGCTGATGCTCTCCGCTCAGCTCAAGAAGACGGAACACTCGGTCAGCATCCGCGTGCTGGGGGACGGGCCCGCGGGCGTGCTGCTGGCGGTCGCCAACGGCAACGGTGATGTGCGCGGACTCGTCGGCCGTCCGGTGACCGGGGCCGAACAGGTGCGCGACGGCAAACTCAACGTGCGCGGCGTCGTGGGCCGCAACGGCCGGCTCACGGTGACGCGCGACATGGGCATGCGCCACCCGTACGTCGGCGTGGTCGAACTGGTCAGCGGCGAGATCGGAGAGGATCTGGCCCATTACCTGGCTTCGAGCGAACAGACGTCATCGGCCGTGGGCGTCGGCGTCTTCGTGGACGCCCGCGGCCATGTCGTCGCCGCCGGCGGCTACATCGTGCAGGTGCTGCCGGGCGTGGCTGCGGGCGCGGTCTCGCGCATCGAAGAGGCGATCCGGGCACTGCCGCACCCGACGACCATGATCCGCGCCGGGGACACGCCCGAGGACATCCTGGGGCGCATCTTTCCCGACGGTTTCGATCTGCACGAACGCTCCGCCGTCCGCTTCCACTGCTCGTGCACACGGGAGCGGGTCGAGCGCGCGCTCGCCCTCCTGGGTGAGACCGAGGTGCGCGCCATCCTGGAGAAGGACCGCGCGGCCGGGCGTACCGAGGTGACGTGCGAGTTCTGCGGTGAGCGCTACACGCTGGACGGCCCGGCCATGGAGGCGATCGCCCGCCGCGCCCGGCGTTGAGGCGACGCTCCACCCCACGGCTGGTTGCCCCCGTCGACGTCTCCGGCCGCTACTCCTTTCCGCGCGGTGCGTAAAGAAATCCCGATGTCCGGGCCGGCGGCAGGGCCGGCGCCGGCCGGCACGCCGCCGTTCCGCCGCGCACCCTTCTTGCCGGCAGGGTCAGGATCACGCACATTGCTGGCCCCCCGGCCACCCGGGAACTCGATGACACGCTGGTTTCGCACGGACCGAATGGACTCGAAGCCGACCGGAATCATCCAGGAACTCGAACAGATCGTGCGTCGGGCCAGGCAGCTCCTGCTGGTCGCGCCGGTCCTGCTCGTCATCGGGTTTGGCGCAGGCCATTTCGTCCGCGACGGGCTGCGTCTCTCCGACGGAACGCTCGCGCGCGACAACGCGGCCCGGCCCGCCGACCGCATCCGGCTCGATGCGCTGACCCGTGTGATGCAGAGTACCCAGCGCGCCGGCGAGCAGACGACGGGCTACGTCGAGTTGTATCAGTCGCAGATCGCGCCGGTCGAGTCCGTGCTGCGCAGGCGGGGCGTGCCGGCGGCCACGGCCCGTCGGGTCGCGTGGCCGCTCGTCCGACACTCGGAGGCGCACGGCGTGGACGCCGCGACCGTGCTGTCCGTGCTGCTCCTGGAAAGTGCAGGGCGGCCGGATGCCACGAGTTCCGTCGGCGCGCGCGGGCTGATGCAGGTGATGCCCGCATGGGCCGGCTTCTGGCGCGGCTGCGGCCGCAACCTGTACGACATCGACGCCAACCTGTGCAACGGCACGCGCATCCTGGCCTGGTACCTGGAGCGGTTCGGCGGCGATGAGCGACGCGCCCTGCTCGGTTACAACGGCTGCACGCTGGGCCGCAACACACCCAACTGCCACACCTACCCCGACAAGGTCGCGAACATGCGTCGTCAGATCCGGCGCGAACTCGCGGCCGCGCGGGGCGCGCGCCTGCGCACCGACCTGATCGCCGACTGAATCGACCTGCAGGCGGGACTACGCCGCCTGCCGGCCCGCCAGCTGCCGGAGCGTCTCCATGACCGGCGCGTCCAGGTGCACATCGAGCTGCGGGAAGGCGATGACGATGCCGCGCTCCTGGAACGCCCACCACACCGCCTCGTGCAGATCCGACGTCGCGGGTCGCCACTCCCACGGATCATCGATCCACACGCCGATCTCCCAGTCCACCGAGTGCGCGCCGAAGGCCGTCAGCGCGATGAGCGGGTTCCGGTCCGTGGATCCCCACTTCTCGTGCATGCGGTTGGCCACAGCCGTGAGCGTTTCCTTCACGAGCCGCATGTCGGAGCCGTAGATCACACCGACGGGCAGGCGGATGCGGTAGGCCGAGTTGCGCAGCGTGAAGTTCGTCACCGTCGTCTGGATCAGCGTCGCATTCGGGATGATCAGGTCCTCCCCGTCGCGCGTGTGGGCGACACTCGAGCGGATGCCCATCTCCACGACTTTGACGATCTTGCCTTCGACCTCGAGGATGTCGCCCGGCTTGATCGCCCGCTCCGCCAGCAGGATCACACCGGCGACGAAGTTCTGGGCGATGCTCTGCATCGCGAACCCCAGACCGACGGCGAAGATGGCGCCGGCCGCGAACAGCGCCGTCAGATCGATGCCGGCCGTACTGAGCGCGACGCCGAACCCGACGATGAGCACGCCGTAGTGGATGAGACCGGTCACGGTCCCGATCGCGCCGGGCTTGCCGCCGCGCGCGCTGAGTGCGCGCGTCACCAGCGCCCGCAGGATGCGCGACACCCAGAACGTCGCGATGATGACGGTAACCACGCTGAGCAGTGTGGCGACCGTGACTTGCGTGCTGCCGATCGTGAACAGCACGGTTTCCAGTGCGTTCCTCGCCGCGACCAGGAACTCCTGCATGCCCGCCCTCCCGTTTCAGGGGTTGGTTTTCGTGAAACACCGCGTGGTCCGCACGACGACGGCCGTCACCGGCCGCGTCGCCGCTGCAGTGCCTGCCACACGTAGTAGACCGGAATCCCGGATGCGATGACACCCAGTCCGAACAGCGTCGCGCCGGGCTGCCTCACCAACGCGTTGCCCAGCATGGCGAGGGAGGCCAGCAGAAAGAGGATCGGAACGACGGGGTAGCCGGCGGTCCGGTACGGCCTGGGCAGATCGGGGCGCCGGACGCGCAGGAGGAAGACGGCGCCCACACTCAGCACGTAGAACGGCCAGATGCCCAGGATGAACGATTCGGCGAGCTGCTCGAACGTCCGCACCGAAACATAGCCGATGCCCAGCAGGGCAGCCAGCGCGATCGCGGCGTGCGGCGTGTGCCAGCGCGGATGCACCGCAGCGATCGGTCGGAAGAAGAGGCCATCCTCCGCGAGTGCGAACAGGATGCGCGGCCCCGTCATGATCGCGCCGTTCAGCGAACCGAACGTGGACAGCACGACGAGCGCGGAGACCAGCGTCGCGCCGGCCGTGCCGAACACGTACGTGGCTGCGTCCGCGGCCACCAGCTGCGAACCGGCCATGACCGCCACGGGCAGCACGAACAGGTACGCGGCGTTGATCACGAGGTAGATCACGACGATGGCGAGCACGCCACGCACCAGCGCGCGCGGCATCGTGCGACCGGGATCGGCGACTTCGCCGGCGATGTACGTCGCGTCGGCCCAGCCGTCGTACGTCCACATCACGGCGATCAGCGCGATCCCGAATCCGCCCCAGGAAAGCGGCGCGAGGCCGCCCGGCGCGGCGAACGCGCCGGCCGAGCCATCGCCCATCAGGAAGACGCCGGCGGCCACGGCGGCGAGGGCCGTGACTTTCGCGGCCGTGGAGGCGTTCTGGATCGCCGCGCCCAGGCCCAGCGAGCGGATGTTGAGCAGGGCGAGGAAGGCGATGACGGCGCCGGCGGTGACCCGCACACCGGTCCCGGTGAGCGGGACGAGCGCGCCGGCGTACGTTGCGAAGATCATCGCGATCGCGCCCAGCGAAGACGGCTGGATGACCAGGAGTCGCGTCCAGCCGAACAGGAAGGCGGGCAGCGGACCGTACGCCTCGCGCAGGAAGACGTAGATCCCGCCCGACCGGGGGAACAGCGTGACCAGCTCGGACAGCGTCAGCGCACCGAACAGGGCGACGAGTCCGCCGACGATCCACAGCAGCGCCATCGCGGCGACGGTGCCGACCTCCGCCGCGGCCACGCTGGGCACGCGGAAGATGCCGCTGCCGATCGTGATGCCGACGAGCAGTGCGGCCGTGCTCCACACACCCAGCCGCCGCTCGAGTCCTGCACCCCGCCCGGCGGCAGCAGAGCCTGCGCCCCCCGGTGGCGTCGGCGAACCGGCCATCAGCGGGTGAGGCTCGCAGCCGGAGCGGCGCACCGCGGCGGCCGGAGCCCGCCGCGCATTGCCGGCCCCCGCAGCGGGAGGCCGGCCGGTTGAGCACGATGCATGGTCCGAAGGTTGGCGCCGGCCCGGCCGGCGATCAAGGCGGGCCCCGCCCGCGGCGGGCCGGGGGAGCCGTGGTCCCCCGACCCCGGGGCGAACCGCTCCCGATCGAGGCCGAGGCTGCGCGAGACGCGGGCGGACGATATCCTAGGAGAGCAGCGCCTCTGCTCCCCGGCGGACGGAAGGGATGGACCTCAGAACCAAGTTCGTGTTCGCCCTGGTGGCCGTCTCACTCGGCAGCATGCTCGCGCTCGGCTTCGTCGGGTACACGCGGGCGCGCGACCTGCTGCGCGAACAGGCGCGCGAAAAACTGGAGGGCGTCGCCGAGAGCAAGAGGGACGACCTCGAGAATGTGAAGCAGGCCTGGCAGGACCGCGTGCGCCTCATCGCGAGCCGCACGCAGCTGCGCCTCAGCCTGCAGGCCTACGCCCGCTCCCATGGTATCGCCGAACACGACCGCATCGCCCAGATCCTGGGCGACGCAGGCGAGTCCGTTCCGACGGTGCGGAGCCTCACCGTCTACGACGCGGACGGCCATGCCGTCACGACGACCGCGCGCGACACCACGCGCATCCGGTACACCGACCTGGATCCGGCCCTGCTGCCCGCCGGCGATGACGACGTCGCCATGACCGGGCTGGCGGTCGGCCCCGATGGCATCCTCGAGGCCACATTCCTGAGCCGGCTCATGCTCGATGGCGAGTCCGTCGGCGCCATCGCGGTGGTCATGCGCGCCGACGACCTGATCGATGTGACGAGCGACCACACGGGGCTCGGTGAGACCGGCGAGACGATGGTCGCATACCGCGTCAATGAGGATTCCGCCGTCATCATCAACCCGGTCCGCCACGCGCCGGGTCCGCCGCTCGGCCGCCGCGTCGCGCTGGACGTCCGCAACCCCGTCGCGTACGCACTCGCGCCGCGCACCGCACGACCGCTCATCGGCATCGACTACCGGGGCGAGGAGGTGCTGTCGGCCACGCGCTACCTGCCCGAGTTCGGCTGGGCGCTCATCGTGAAGGTCGATGCCGACGAACAGGAATTCGGGGTGCTGGCACTGCGCACCGACATGATCCGCCTGGGCCTGTCCATCGGCGCGTTCGCCGTCCTCATCGGCACGCTGCTCGGCCTGCGCTTCGCCCGACCCATCCGCCACCTGGCGGATGTGGCCAACCGCATCCACGCCGGCGAGACCGATGCGCGCGCCACGCTCATCCCCGACGACGAAATCGGCATCCTGGCCCGCACCTTCAACCAGATGGCCGAGAAACTGATCGAGAACAACCCCGATCTCGCGACCGGGACGCGCGACGAGGAAACGACGCGCGTCTCCGCCGCATCGGGTGGACGGGACGGAACTTGATCCTCTCCACCATCTACCTCCTCGGCGGGCTGATCTGGCTGCTCATCGGTGGAGATCTCCTGGTGCGCGGCGCGGCCGCGCTGTCGCGCCGGGCGCGTATCTCACCCATGGTCATCGGCCTCACGCTCGTCGCCATGGGCACGTCCGCGCCCGAACTGGTCGTCTCCGTCCGCTCGGTGCTGACCGGCCACGCCGGCCTGGCCCTGGGCAACGTGGTGGGCAGCAACACGACGAACGTGCTGCTCGTCATCGGACTGCCCGCGATCGTCGCGCCGCTGGTGTGCAACAGCCCGACGGTGCGTGGGGACACGATGCTCATGCTGCTGGCCACGGCACTGTTCATCGGGCTGTGCGTGAACGGGTCGCTCGGCCGCGTCGATGGCATCGCGCTGATGGCCGCGATGGTCGCCTTCGTGCTGTACACGGTGCGCGCGGCCCGGGCCGAGCCTGCGCTGCTGGCCGAGCCCGGCGAACTGGAACGCGCGCTCGGTCTGCCCACGCGCAGGCGGATGATCACGCTGCTGATCCTCTTCGGCATTCTGGCGCTGCCCATCGGCGCCGAACTGATGATCGTCGGCGCGGTCGATCTGGCTGTGCGGCTGGGCGTGTCCGAAGCGGTCGTCGGGCTCACGATCGTGGCGGTCGGCACATCGCTGCCGGAGCTGGCGACGACGTCGGTCGCCGCGTTCCAGCGGCACGCCGATGTGGCGATGGGGAACGTGCTGGGCAGTAACGTGATCAACCTGATCGGGATCATGGGCACGGCGGCGCTGCTCAGCCCGGCAGCGATCGAGGTCCCGCCGATCTTCCTGCGGCTGGACCTGCCGGTCATGGTCGCGTCCTCACTGGTGCTGGCCTGGTTCGCGATGCGCCGCGCCCGCATCGGCCGGACCGTGGGCATGCTGCTGGTCATGTCGTACGTCTTCTACGTGATCGTCCTGTTCGATCCGGGTCTGCGCGGTTCGTGAGCGACACCGGACGCCCTCACCGGGAGCGCGCCATGCGCATTTCGCGTCGCAGCTTCGTGGCAGCGGCAGCCGCCGCCGGCACACTGCTTCGCCCTGTACGGGCGCTGGCTGGCTCGTTGCCGGGCGCGCCGGCCCAGGGTTTCGATCCGTGGCTCGAGGTCGATGCGGGCGCGCTCGCGCACAACGTCGGTGTGGTGTCCTCGCTCACGGGCGGCCGGCCGATCCTGGCCGTGGTGAAGAACAACGCGTACGGCCTGGGCCTGGAACTGGTCGCGCGCCTGCTCGAACCGATGCCCGCGATCGCCGGGTTCGCCGTCGTCACGACGGAATCCGCGATCCGGCTGCGCGATGCGGGTGTGCGCAAGACGATCCTGCTCATGGCGATGGCCGCGGATGCCGACCTGCCCGAGCTGCTCGCCCGCGACATCCGGCTCAGCCTGTTCACGGACGACCAGCCCGGCCGCGTGGCGGCCGTCGCGCGCGGGCCCGTACCGGTTCACCTCTATCTGGACACGGGGATGGGCCGGATGGGCATGCCGTACCACCGCGCGCTGCCGTGGCGCGCGCACATCGCCACCCACCGTGCGCTGCGCGTGGAGAGCTCGTTCACCGAGTTTGCGGAAGAGGCCGTGTTCGATCGCGAGCAGCTCGCGCGTCTGGTCGAACTCATCCGGCTGGCGCAGGAGCGCGGTCTGTCGATGGGCTCGATACACGCGGCCTCGTCGAATGGCGTGTACCATCTGCCGGATGCGCACATGGACATGGTGCGGCCGGGGATCGCGCTCTACGGCGCCTACCCCAGCCGTCCGGAGGAGGAACGCGCGAAGGCCGTGCTGCAGCCGGCCGTCCGGCTGCGCGCTCGCGTCGTGCGCGTCGAACGCATGCGGCCGGGCGATGGCGCGAGCTACGGCCGCCGCTGGATCGCCGAACGGCCCACGTGGACCGCTACGCTGCCCGTGGGTCATTCCGACGGCTACACGCGGCAGGCGGTCAACGGCGCGCGCGTCCTCATCGGTGAACGACTGTACCCCGTCATCGGCGCGGTCAGCGCGAGCCACTGCATCATCGAGGTGGGTGAGGCGCAGACGGTGCACGTCGGTGACATCGCGACGCTCGTCGGCCCCGACCATCCGGCCATTCATCCGAACGCGCTGGCGGCCGCGACGGGTACGTCCGTCTACGACGTGCTGATGCATCTTTCGCCCAGCCTGCCGCGTTCGGTCGTCTGATCCGCGCTTTCGGGGCACCGCGCCGGCGCGTTTGCCGATGCCGGTGCGCTCGACAGCAGAGGAGCCTTCTCGAGCCGGAGGACGCAGACATGACCGAGTGGCACCGCATCGGCAGCGCAGAGGAGCTGCGCGAACGGGTTCCTTTCAGCACGCGCGTCGACCGCTACTCCGTGGCCGTGTTCTGGTACGACGGCGCTTTCCGCGCGATCGCCAACGGCTGCAACCACAAGGGCGGGCCGCTGGCCGAGGGCACGCTGCGCGATGAGTTCGTCGTGTGCCCCTGGCATGGCTGGGAATACAGCGTGCTGACCGGTCGGGGACCGGAAGGGTACGACGAGGAGCAGGTCCCGGTCTTCGCGGTCGAGCTGCGCGGGGCGGACGTGTTCATCGCCACGCCACCCGCATCGCCCAGGAAGCTGCTCAAGCACAAGAAACTGCACCTGCTCGACAAGCACCCCCGGCCGGACGGCGCCCCGCCGCGCGTCCTCGGCCTCTCGACCACGGCCATGGACCCGAAGCTGCCGCGCTTCTCGACATCCGACGCGCTGCTCGAACACGCGCTCGAACACGCGGCCTCGCTGGGCGCGGAGACGCAGCGCATCCGGCTGCGCGACCTGGCCTTCAAACCGTGCGAAGGCAACTACTCGAAAGCCGCGCGCGCATGCACGTGGCCCTGCGCGATCACGGAACGCGACCCGGACGACCAGCTGACTGCCGTCTACGAGGGGCTCGTCCACTGGGGCGATGTCCTCCTCATCGCATCGCCGATCCGCTGGGGTGCGGCCTCCGCGCTGTACTTCAAGATGGCGGAGCGCCTGAACTGCATCCAGAACCAGATCACGACGCACAACAACATCCTGATCCGCAACAAGGTCGCTGCGTTCATCATCACGGGCGGCCAGGACAACGTGCAGGCTGTCGCCGGTTCGATGATGACGTTCTGGGCCGAGCTGGGGTTCGTGTTTCCACCGTTCCCGTTCATCGCGCACACGCGCGGCTGGGATGCCGAGGACATGCAGGAGAACGTGCGTCTGGTCCGGGCCAGCGAAGCGCTGCGCACGGCGGCCGGCGAGCTGGCCGCCCGCGCCATCGCGCACTGGCGCGTCCTCGACCAGCACCGCGATGAGTCGGCCGCATCCATGGAGAAGAGCGGACGCAAGGCGCAGCGGCTGGGCGGCACGACGCCGCTGGCTCGCGCCGAAGCGCCGGTGGAGGCACGATGAGCGAACGCATGCGCCTGGCAAAGGCCTATGAGAAGGCCCTGTTCGCCGGCAACATGGAAGAGGTCGGCAACTGCTTCACGGACGACGTCGTGTACTGGGTGGCCGGCGCACCACCCATCGGCGGCGAGTGGCACGGCCGTGAAGCCGTGCTGCGCGCCTTCACGAACCGCGAGTTCGGACTGGGCGCCGCAGACTGGGGCTACGAGGACGTGTGGCGCGACTGGTACGATGCGGACGACCGCGTGATCGTCGAGATCCGCGAGCGCAGCTGGCTGAAGCACGCGCCCGACGACGTGATCGACCAGCGTACGTGCGTCATCATCCGGTTCCGCGGCGACCGGATCTGCGAGCTGCGCGACTACACGGACGCCAACCTGTACGAGGCGTTCCGCGGCCGGCATCCGGAGCTGCCGAAGTTCGCATGAACGACGAGTCAACCGCCGGAGGCGTACCCTGATGCTGCCGGAGCTGCCGAAGTTCGCACGAACGACAATTCAACCGCGGAGAGCGCGGAGAGCGCGGAGGACGGCGGCGGACGCCGTTTGCTGATCCAGCCCACACCGGGGTTCAGGTTCGTAG
>JBFFZF010000046.1:0-26168 GCA_041568755.1 Longimicrobiales bacterium
CCCAGGCCTCCCGCACGACGCTCTTCAGCCATTGGGTCCAGGACCTCGGCCGCGCGATCGACTATCTCGAGCAGCGCCCGGATGTGGACGCCTCGACCGTCGCGTACGCCGGCCTCAGTCTGGGCGCAGGGCTGGCCCCGCTGCTGCTGCCGTACGAGCCACGGTTCCGGGCCGCGATCCTCCTGAGCGGTGGCCTCTCCATGGGCGCGGATCAGGCGACACTCGATTACCGCGCCGGGTTGGCCGGTCGGCTGCGCCTGCCGTTGCTGATGCTGGGCGGCCGCAACGATTTCGCGAATCTGATCACGCACCAGGAAGCACTGTTCCGCGCGTTCGGCACGCCCGACGATCAGAAACGCTTCCGCGTGTACGACGCCGCGCACTGGCCGCTGCCCATGAACGAGGTCATCCGCGAGGTCGTCGACTTCCTCGACCGCTACGCGAAGCCGGGCGCGGGCTCGCGCTGACGGCTGCCGCAGACGATCTATCAGCGGGGCCGGAACGAGCTCGCGCGCGCAGGCCGAACTGAACGGGGCGCCGGGAAAAGGATTCGCTCGCACAGGCGGAACTGCACGCCTGCGCGAGCGAATCCTTCCCCGGCTGATCGCCGTACATGCAGGATGCCCGGGCTCCATGGAACCTTTGCACCTGTGCGCTTCGCGGAATGATGGCCTGGTTCGCTGAGGGCGGTCGACTTCCCCGGGCGCTGCGCGAGGCTGGGTGCGTTCTTGACGCGTGTGGTGGAGGACGGTCTGCTCTCGAGGCCTTTCTTCGGCCTCCCGCTCAACGCTGCGACTCGGTGATCCCGCGCTCCGCCTTCTGCCGTGCCACCATCCTCGCCACGTCCGCGAGCAACTGCTTCGCGTCGTAGACGATGCCGTCCTTGATCGTGTAGAGGATGCCGCCGACGCGCTCGGGCACGCCCGTGTCGTCGTTCAGCCGGACGTGACCGGTGCCGAACAGGACCTTGATGTTGGCGATGGGATTCTCGCCAACGACGACGAGATCGGCCAGCATGCCCTCGCGCACGATGCCGAACTCGGGCTCGCGGCCCTTCGGCTCGAACAGCGCCTGGGCCGGCTGCATGGTCGAGGAGCGGATGATCTCGAGCGGGTGGAAGCCGGCCTCCTGGAACAGCTCCATCTCCTGGATCGTGCCGAAACCGAACAGGTTGTAGATGAAGCCGGCGTCCGAGCTGACGGTCACGCGGCCGCCCATGTTCTTGTAGTCGTTGATGAACTGCATCCAGACGCGGTAGAAGTTCTTCCACGCGATCTCGTCCCACGGCGTCCAGTCGAAGTAGTAGCTGCCGTGGTTGTCCCGGCTGGGCTGGTAGAAGTCCCAGAGCGAGGGCAGGGTGTAGGTCGCGTGCCAGTCGGCGTTTCGCATGCGCATGACGTCGCGGCTGGCCAGGTACGCGACCATCGTCGGGTCGAGGATCGTGCCCAGCTCCTTGAACTCCTGGAGCAGCGCCTTCCATTCGGGGCTGCCCGGCGCATGGATGAGATTCCACTGGCGCGCGACCTGACCGAAGCGGTGCTGTTCATCGTTGTAGTTCATGTCGACGGGCCAGGGCTGCACGTCGCTGTCGCTGTAGAGCGCCTCGAAGATGCCGTAGAAGTGCGTGACCGAGCCCAGGCCGAGGCGCGCGGCATCGATCGCGTTCATCTGCGCGACCCCCGTCTGGGCGAGGTGCGCGGTGCTGCCGAGTCCCTGGATCTTCGCCTCCTCGAGCAGCGCCTTCATGATCGCGGGCGGGTGCGCGTTCAGCTTCATGCCGTCCGCGCCGTTCTGAGCGATCCAGCGCACCCACGCGCGCGCCTGCTCGGGCGTGCGCACCGGGCCCTGGTCCCAGCCCTGGCCGGGGCGCAGGTAGATGAACATGCGCGGCGCCGTGATCTCGTTCTTCGCGCTGCGGGCCCGCTCGCTCATCGAGAACGCGTACGGCCCGTACTCGACGCCGCGGCCGGCCGTGATGCCGTGCGCGAGCCAGAGCTTGTAGATGTACTCGGCCTCCGGCGTCTTCGTCGGATCACCCGTGTGCAGGTGGTTGTCGACGAAGCCGGGCATCACGTACATGCCCTCGGCCTGGATCTCGCGCGTCGCGCCCGTGGGCCTGCGCTGCGGGTCGATCGGCCGGCCGGGGACACCCACACCGACGATGCGTGCGATGCGGTTGTTCTCGATCACGATGTCGACCGGGCCCATGGGAGGGGCGCCGGTCCCGTCGATCACCGTCGCGCCGCGGATGATCAACCGTTGGAACGGGCCTTCGCCCTCGGCACGCGGAGGCGCCGGCCGGACGCCGGTCTGCGCCGAAGCCGGCGCCGCCGGCAGAAGTGCGATCGCCGCGACCAGCACGGTCATTGGCGTCACGCGCTGCAGAAATGCCGGGAGCCTGGCCATGACGGTTGCCTCCGGGAGTGGATGCTGTGGCTGCGCGGGCCGGCGCCGGCCCGGGCAGTGCACGGTAGAGTAGGCGGGGCGTGTGGGACCCGCCAGCCCGCCGTCCGCCGCGGCCCGTCGGACCGTCCGACGGTGCGGCTCGGATGCTTGTGGCACACGCCGCGGCACGGGTAACGTGTCCGCGCACCGTCCCGGGCCTGAGGCATCCCACATCTCCACACGCCCGGCCCGGGCCGCGCAGTTGTTCCCCGGGGGGAGGAGGCATCCGATGGCGGGATCGACACGCGTCGTCGTCCGCGCAGCGTTGCAGTGCTCGGTCATCGTGTTCGTGAGCCACACCGCGGCCGCCGGCCAGACGCGCGCGACGGCCGACAGCGGCTGGCAGGAGGCGGTCCCGTCGCTCCGGTCGCTCGTGGATTTCAGCCGGGAGCAGAGCGACCTGCGCACGGCCGTGGACCGTTACGTGCGCGACCGCGACGCACTCGGCCGGCGTTACGACGTCATGTACTCACCCGTGCTGCGGGAGCGTCTGCGTGCGCTGGGTCGCGGCTGGCTGGACCGACTCGCCGAACTGGATTTCAGCGCGCTCAACCGCGAGGGGCAGCTCGACTACATCCTGTTGCGCAACCGGATCGAGTTCGAGCTGGCCATGCTGGACGAGGAAGAGGCCGCGGTGGCGGCCATGGCACCGCTCGTACCGTTCGCCGACCGCATTCGTGAGCTGCAGGAGTCCCGGCGCGATGGACAGCGGGCCGAACCGCGCCCATCGGCGCAGGCGTTGAGCGATCTGGCACGGGAACTGGATGCGTTGTCGGCAGGGCTGGCGCGGCGCACATCCGCGGGCGACGTAAGTCCGTTCCTGGCCAACCGGGCGGCCGAATGGGTCGATGGTCTGCGCACGGCGCTCGCGAGCTGGTACAACTTCTTTTCCGGCTACGACCCTCTGTTCACCTGGTGGGCGGCCTCGCCCTACGAGCGAGCCCATGCGGCACTCGGCAACTACGCCACGATGCTGCGCGAGACGCTCGGGGCGACGGCGGACGCGGCGATCGTCACGGGCCAACCCATCGGCGAGACCGGACTGCGCGCGCACCTGCGCCACGAGATGATCCCGTACACGGCGGACGAACTGATCGCGATCGCGCAGCGCGAGTTCGCCTGGATGGAGCGCGAGCTGATCCGAGCCTCGCGCGAGATGGGCTACGGCGACGACTGGCGCGCCGCCCAGGAGGCCGTCAAGGAGATGGCTGTTCCGCCCGGCGACAAACCGGGCGTGATCCTCGATCTGGAGCGGCAGTCCATCGACTTCATCGAGCGTAACGCCCAGATCACGCTGCCACCGCTGGCCCGTGAGATCTGGCGCATCGAGATGATGTCGCCGGAGCGGCAGCTCGTGAACCCGTTCTTCACGGGCGGCGAGGTCATTTCGGTATCGTACCCGACGGCATCAATGTCCCATGAAGAGAAGCTCATGAGCATGCGGGGGAACAATCCGCACTTCAACCGGGCGACGGTCCACCACGAACTGATCCCCGGCCACCACCTGCAGTCGTTCATGACCAACCGGTTCAACGAGCATCGCGGGCTGTACAACACGCCTTTCTGGCGCGAGGGCTGGGCGCTCTACTGGGAGATCCTGCTCTGGGAGCGGAACTTCCCACGCGGCCCCGAAGATCGCATCGGAATGCTGTTCTGGCGGATGCACCGGGCGGCGCGCATCATCTTCTCGCTGAGCTTCCACCTCGAGCGCATGACGCCCCGGCAGGCCGTGGACTTCCTGGTTGAACGGGTCGGACACGAGCGTGCCAACGCGGAGGCCGAAGTGCGACGCTCGTTCCAGGGGAATTACTCGCCGCTCTACCAGGTCGCGTACATGATCGGCGGGATGCAGTTCCGGGCTCTGTACGACGAGATCGTGACGTCCGGCCGGCTGTCGGAGCGGGCGTACCACGACGCCGTCCTGCAGGGCGGCGTGATGCCCGTGGCCATGGTGCGCGCCCGCCTGCAGCCGGACATCGCGCTGTCGCGCGACTACCGGCCGGCATGGCGTTTCGCGGGCGAGCCGGACCGCTGAGCCACAGGCGCCTCTCGGCCAGGGTCCGGGCGCGGCTTGCTCAACGTACGACGAGCTCGCCGCGCAGGCGGATGTCGCGCGAGGACGCGCCGACGTAGACGCGGAACGTGCCAGGTTCCACGACCTGCTTGAGGTCCGCATCGAGGAGACCCGGGCGCGCCGGGTCCAGCCGGAACGTGACCTCCCGTTGCTCGCCCGGCTCCAGCAAGACACGTGCGAAGCCCTGCAGGGGAGCCCGCCCGAGCACACGCGCCACCCGTGATAACGGCGACGGCGACTTAACGAGGAGACGGGCGCGTTTCACAGGTGAACCGCGCCCGCTGCCGGCTACCACCACGTGTACGGTGGCCGCTGATCGACCGGGCTCTCGAAGAAACCCGGCGGCGGAACCGCGTCGGGCGGGAAGCCCGGTCCGCTGCCGCCGTTCGCGACGGACAGCGCGTTCCAGTCCGGCGGATCGACGCCCATCAGCGCCTTCACGAAGAAGTCGTTGCGCTTGCGTGTGCCGTTGAGGCCGGTCGCGCCGTGACCGCCGTTGGGCACGACGAGCAGGTCGAACGATTTGCCGGCGCGGATGAGCGCATCCACGACCTGCATGGTCGAGGCCGGATCGACGTTCGTGTCCAGCTCGCCCACGGCCAGGAACAGCCTGCCAGTGAGCCGGTGCGCGTGCACGACGTTGGACGAGGCCTCGTAGTGCGGGCCGATCGGCCAGCCCATCCACTGCTCGTTCCACCAGATCTTGTCCATCCGGTTGTCGTGGCAGCCGGAGCTGGCGAACGCGGCCTTGTAGAAGTCGCCGTGGAACAGGACGCCGCCCATGGCGTTCTGCCCGCCCGCCGACCCGCCGTACAGCCCGACGCGCGCGATGTCGTACCAGGGGTACTTCGCGGCTACGGCGCGGTGCCACAGGATGCGGTCCGGGAAGCCGGCATCGCCCAGATTCTTCCACGCCACATCATGGAAGGCCTTCGACCGGTTGTTCGTGCCCATGCCATCGATCTGCACGAGCACGAATCCGAGCTCCGCCGTGGCGAGCAGGTTCTGCCCGCCGCCCCATGCTTTCGGTACGAACGAGCCCTGCGGTCCGGCGTAGATCTGCTCGAGGACCGGGTATGTGCGGCTCTCATCGAAGGTGAACGGCCGCACGATGATGCCCCAGATGTCCGTCGTGCCGTCGCGGCCTTTCGCGCTGAACACCTCGGGCGGGCGCCACCCGGTCGCGAGCTGTGCCGACATGTCGCCGCGTTCCAGCTCGAGGACCATGCGGCCGTCGCTGGCGCGGTGCAGTTCGACGATCGGCGGCATGTCGACCCGCGAGTACGTGTCGACGTAGAACTGCCGGTCCGGGGACCACTCGATGCTGTGCGTGCCATTGCCCTGCGTGTACGCGAGCAGCCCGGTGCCGTCGAAGTTGATCCGGTAGAAGTGGACGAAGTACGGATCCTGGTCGCGGTTCACGCCCAGCGCGCGGAACCAGATCTGACGCTTCGCCACATCCACGCTGTCCACGGACTTGACGAGCCACGGCCCTCTCGTGACCTGGTTCTTCACGCGGCCGGTCACGCCATCGTACAGGTACAGGTGGCTCCAGCCATCCCGTTCAGACATCCACAGGATCTCACGCCCGTCATCGATGTCGTGGCGCCAGATGTGGCCGGTGTCGGTGAGCCCGGCGTTCGCGTCGCGGTACGAGATGAACGTAGGCGACTGTTCGTCGATCAAAGCGCGCACCGCGCCCGTCGTCGCGTCGACCTCGAGCACGCGGTAGACCTGGTGGCCGCGCTGGTTGTACTCGAAGGTCCATGCGCGGCTGTCGGCGCGCCACACCGGGCGCGAGATCTGGTACGGATTGGGGAATAGCGCGTTGTCGATGACGGTCTGCTGGCGCGTTTCCACGTCGAACAGCACGGGCTGATTGCGGTCGAGCACATCGCCCGGCTTGCGGTAGACGGCGCAGGGCGGGCGCGCGCAGTTCGCGTTGCCGCTCAGCGTTTCCGTCGTCTCGTGCTTCGGCTGCAGCTGATCGGTGGGCGAGGATCGCACGAAGTGCACGAGGCGGGAGTAGCCGGGCGCCCGCCGGTACACGACGAGTTTCTTCGCGTCAGGCGACCACTCGATCGAGCGCAGCTCATAGGCATCGCCTTCCGAGCCGTCCGTGCTGAGCAGCGTGTATGCCTGCCCCGTCGCGGCGCCACCACGGCCCTGGCCAGCGCCGGCCGCCGTCACCGGCCGGATGGCAACGTTGTGGTTCTGGATGAACGCCTCGAGCCGGCCATCGGGCGAGCGGATCGCGGTCGAAAGTTCGGCACTGCCCGGCCCGCCGGCGCGGCCACCCCGCCCGCCGCCGCCGCGGCCTCCACCACCGAAGCCCGGCTGCGGATCGCCGTGCGCCGGACCGAGCCGGGTGCACGCGTAGTCGGTGATCGTGCAGCGCCAGCGCGCGTCGCTGGCGTCGAGCTCGATGGCCTCGCGTCGTTCGCCGACGTACTCGAACGTCGCGAACGGCAACGTGATCTCGCTGTAGGTTGCCGCCGTCACGGCTGACAGCGCGGCGGCGAGCCGCTCGTGATCGAAAGCGGGCCGTTTCGCGGGCGCGGCCGGATCGACGAGCACGAAGCGCGCGCTGCCGGTCACGCTCACGCGATACCAGAACGTGCTGCCGCCCGCGATCCAGTTCGGGCCCTGCACGAGCCCGATGGTCAGGCCGGCAAAGCGTTCCTGGAGGGTCGCGGCCCGCTCGTAGTCGGCGAGCGTGCCCTGGGCAAGGGCAGCGGAGGGAAGGGCAGCGACGAAGGCGAGGCCAAGTCCGAGGGCGGCGCGGGCATGGTCGGGACGCATGCGGCACTCCTGCTGACGGGATGGAGGGCGACGTCGGACAGGATACCCAATGAAGGGTCCGGCCGGCCGCCCGTCAATCCGCACCCGCGGACCCCGGGTCGACGGTTGATTGGCGCCGCCGATCGTGGTATTCCATTACGCCGCAGGCACGCACCGGCGCACCGCGCACAGAGCCTCGGCTGCGTCCACGTCGGCAGGGAGTATCGTCCATGGTCGCAGCGGGGAAACACGCCGGGCCCGGATCGGAGAACCGCGGGGAAGTCACCGCGCTGTCCCGGGTGCCACACGCACGGTCGCGAGCGTCGGGCGGAGCGCTCCTCTTCGCGGCCATCGTCGTGACGGCTGTCCCGCGACCGCTGGCCGCGCAGGCGCCCGGCGACTGGCGTCACCACCACCGCGACCAGGCCGGGACGCGCTACAGTCCGCTCGACCAGGTCGACGCGTCCAACGTCGGGCGGCTCGAGGTCGCCTGGATGTTCCGCACGGACTCGCTCCACAGGTCGACGGAGTACCGCAACGCGAGTACGCCGATCCTGGTGGACGGCACGCTCTATTTCACGACAGGCACGGACCGCGCCGTCGTCGCGGTCGACGCCGCGACGGGCGAGACGCGCTGGCTCTGGCGTCTCGACGAGGGTGAGCGCGCGCGCGTGGCTCCGCGCGCGAACTCCGGTCGCGGCGTTGCGGCGTGGTCGGACGGCGAGCACACCCGCATCGTGGTGGTAACGCCGGGTTTCCATCTGGCGGCATTGGACGCGAGGACGGGAGTGCCGGTTCCCGGGTTCGGCACGAACGGCATCGTGGATCTCAAGCTGGAGCTGGGCGTGCCGCTGGATCCGGTGACGGCCGCGATCGGGTCGAGTTCACCGCCGCTCGTCTTCGAGGACGTCCTGGTCGTCGGCCCCGCGCTCGAGGTCGGACTGCGGCCTCGCTCGCGCCGCAACGTGCCGGGTCGCGTGCTCGCGCTCGACGCGCGGACCGGGAAACTGCGCTGGCGCTTCAACACGATCCCGCAGCCTGGCGAGTTCGGACACGACACGTGGGCGGACGGGTCGTGGGAGTACACGGGCAATGCCGGCGCCTGGGCGCCGCTCACGCTGGACGCGCAGCGCGGTTTCCTGTACCTGCCCATCGAGGCTGCCACAGGCGACTACTACGGCGGCCACCGCCCCGGCGACAACCTGTTCTCGACGTCGCTCGTCTGCCTGGACATCCGCACCGGCCAGCGCGTCTGGCACCGGCAGATCGTGCGCCACGACATCTGGGATTACGATAACCCGACCGCGCCGATCCTGGCCGACATCACCGTGGAGGGGCGCCGGATCGAAGCGGTCGTCCAGCTGACGAAGCAGAGCTTCGCCTACGTGTACGACCGCGTGACCGGAGCGCCCGTCTGGCCGATGGTCGACCAGCCCGTGCCGTCCTCCGATGTGCCGGGCGAACGTGCGGCCCGGACGCAACCGATCCCCACGAAGCCCGCCGCATACGACCGCCAGGGTGTGTCCATCGACGATCTCATCGACTTCACCCCTGCGCTGCGCGCGGAGGCGATCGAGGCGGTCCGTCCGTACCGGCTGGGTCCGCTCTTCACGCCGGCATCGCTGCGCGATGCAGCGGACAGCACGCGAGGCACGCTTTCGCTGCCGGGGACCGAAGGGGGCACGAACTGGGAGGGCGGGGCACTGGATCCCGAAGCGGGCCTGCTCTTCGTCAGTTCACGCACCAGCCCGGTCGTGCTCGCGCTGGCCAACGACAGCGCGCGCTCCGACATGAACTACGTCATGGTGGGCGGCCGTGTCCCCAGCGTGCGCGGCCTCCCGCTCATCAAGCCGCCGTACAGCCGCATCACCGCGATCGACCTGAACACGGGCGAGCACGTCTGGATGGCGCCGAACGGCGAGACGCCCGACGCGATCCGGGACAACCCCGCGCTCGCCGGCCTCGATCTGCCGCCGACCGGCGGCATGACGCGGCCCGTGCTGCTGGCCACGAAGACGCTGCTGTTCTCCGGGGAGGGTTTCGGCGGCCGGCCCGTCCTGCGCGCGCACGACAAGCGGACGGGCCACGTGCTGCACGCGTTCGCGCTGCCCGGCGCCGTGAGCAGCCCGCCCATGACGTACGCGCACAACGGTCGCCAGTACATCGCGTTCTGGGTGGGCGACGTGCGGGCCGAGGTGCCCGCGCGTCTCATCGTGATGGCTCTGCCCGAGTGAGTCGGCGGCGCAGCGCAGTGCACCGCCACGCCAGGCGGGTCAGGGGGCGGGTGTGCGAGGGGGCGGGTCGCCGGACTCGTCCTGCGCTTCGCGCTCCTCGTACTTCGCTTCGATCGAGTGTTCCATGCCGGGGTGGAAGATGGCGGAGAGCTGCAGCGTGTGGTACATGGCGCCGCCGCGGCTGAGCCCGTTCCTGCGGTAGTTGATCCAGCCGCGCGCCTCCATCGCGAGCAGCAGTCGGTCGAGCACCAGCAGCGCAACAACGCCGGCCGCCATCCACAGCACGAGTCTCACGCGCGCCTCCCGTCCGATCCAGGCTCCCGACCGATCCCGGTGGGGGCCGCGCCGTGGGTACACTCGCTGGTCGCGCGGGGTTCGCCCGCCAGGCCGCGGGGCAGGCCGGACCCTTGCGAGAGCCGGTCCGAAGGCGGAAGATGCAAAACGAAAGGAGGTCGGACCGGATGCAGATTGACGAAGCGATCCGGGCGCGTCGCTCGATCAAGCGCTTCACGGAGCGCGTGGTGACGCGGGACGAGATCGAGAAGCTGCTGGATGCGGCCGTACACGCGCCGAACCATCGCATGACGCAGCCCTGGCGTTTTTACGTGCTGGGCCCGCACGCGCGCCGTGCGTACGGCGAGGCGTTGGGGGCACGCAAGGCGAAGCGGGTCGAGGACCCGGAGGCCGCGGCGATGGTGGTCGACAAAGTCGCCACCGAGCACGAGCGGCTGCCCGCGATGATCGCCGTAGCGATGGTGCTCGCCGACAACGATGAGATCCGCGAGGAAGACTACGCCGCGTCGATGATGGCCATCCAGAATCTCAGCCTGATGGCCGCCGGCATGGGACTGGGCGCGCACATCAAGTCCGGGGCCGTGATGGATGACCCGGCCGCTCGCCAGGCCGTGGGCGTCGAGGCAGGCGAACGGATCGTCGCGACGATTCACCTGGGCGAGCCCCTCGAGGTGCCCACGCCGCGGGACCGCCAGCCGGCCGCAGCGCTGACGCGCTGGGTGGATTGACCATGGTGCTCACGATCGCGCACTCTGCACACGTCGGCGCGCACCGGGCGGTACCGTGCTGAGACTGCACGAATACCGGTACCACCGGCCGCGCGACCTGGCCGAGGCCCTGGCGCTGCTCGCGCAGCACGCCGGCGACGTCCTGCCCATCGCAGGTGGCACGGATCTGATGCCCAACATGAAGCATCGGTTGTTCACGCCCGGGCACGTCGTGGGGCTCCGCCAGCTGGACGCGATGCGCGGCATCACGGTACGCGATGGAGAGCTGTGCATCGGCGCGGCGGAAACGCTGGCCACCATCGCACGCGATGCGCGCGTCCGTGAGCACGCGCCGTCGCTCGCACAGGCTGCCGGGCTGGTGGCCGGCCCGCAGCTGCGCAACATGGGCACCCTGGGCGGCAACGTGTGTCTCGACACCCGCTGCACGTACTACAACCAGACGTGGTTCTGGCGCAGCGCGCTGGGGTTCTGTCTCAAGAAGGACGGCGATACCTGCCACGTCACACGCACGGGCCGCAAATGCGTGGCGGCAAACTCCGCCGACACGCCGCCCGTCCTCATGACACTGGGCGCGACGATCGATCTGGCCGGGCCGGACGGCGAGCGCAGCGTCCCGGTGCGCGAGTTCTACCTGGCGGACGGCATCTGGAACAGCGTGCGCCAGCCGGACGAGCTCGTCGTGCGTGTGCGCGTCCCGCTGCCCGGTCCGGGCCTGCGGGCGGCGTTCGTCAAGCTGCGCCAGCGCAACGCCATCGACTTTCCGCTGCTCAACGTCGCGGTCGCCACCCGCCTCGGCGATGGCGGGCGTATCGCGGCGATGCACATCGTCATCTCCGCCCTCGGCTCGCGGCCGCGCGAGATCACCGGACTGAACGACATCGTGACGGGCCAGCCCGCGTCGGGCGAAGTCCTCGATGCCGTCGCGCAGCGCGCGCACGCGCAGTGTCACCCGTTGACCAGCATCATCGTGGACGCGGAGTGGCGCAGGGCGATGGTTCCCGTGTACGTCCGCAGGGCGCTGGCGGAGAGCGGGCTGCCGGCCCGGTGATCGGGCCGGGGTATGGTTCGGCGAGGCCGTAGCGGGTATTGTGGTCGAGTCGAATCCATGTCCATGCCGTTGTTCGTGTCCATCGCGAACCGCCTGATCGCTCGGCTGCACCAGCTCCCGGACTGACGCCGGTCCGTCCAGTTCCCGTCGAACGGGAGTCGGAACTTGACGACCACGGCTCCGTCCAGCGACGTCTTCATCAGCTACAACCGGCGCGATACGTCGGCTGCAGAGCAGATCGCGCGGGCGCTGACGGAGCGCGGGCTGTCGGTGTTCCTCGACCGCTGGACCCTGCAGCCGGGCACGGCGTGGACGCCGGCGCTCGAGGCGGCACTGGCCGAGTGCGGCACGGTCCTGGTGCTGGTGGGTCCCGGCGGGATGAGCGACTGGCAGCGCTCGGAGAGCGATCTCGCGCTCGACCGCCAGCGGCGCGGCGATGATGTGCGCGTGGTGCCGGTGATCGTGCCGGGCGGCGACCCGCCGCTCGGTTTCCTCCGTCTCAACACGTGGGTCGACCTGCGCGACGGTCTGGACGCGCCGCCGCTGCTCGACGTTCTGGCGGCCATCGCGCGGGGCGAGTCGGGTGGCGTTCAGCCCGCGCTGTGTCCGTATCGCGGGCTGCGCCCGTACCGCTTCGAGGACGCGGCATTCTTCTTCGGTCGTGACGACTTCGTCGTGCAGGCGCTGGCCGCGGTGCGGGCGAGGCCCGTGAGTGTCGTGGTCGGCGCATCCGGTGCAGGCAAGTCGTCCGCCATCCGTGCGGGGTTGCTGCCCGCACTTGTCGGGGACGTGCGTGAGCAGTGGTCGTTCGTGGTGATGCGGCCCGGCCGCGAGCCGTTCCACGCGCTGGCCGCGAACCTCGACAGCCTGCTCGATCGCACCGCTGGCGACGCCGAACGGCTGGTCCGCGCGCGCGAAATCGGCGAGGCGCTGGCATCGGGTCGATTGACGGTCGGCGCGGTCGTCGGTGACGCGCTGGCCCGCACGGCCGGTGACCGCAGCGTTCTGCTCCTCGTGGATCAGTGGGAGGAGTTGTACACGCAGTGTGGCGATGCGGGTGTGCGCGAGCGCTTCATCGAGGCCGTGCTGGACGCCGCGCATGCGGGCGCGATCCGTCTGCTCCTCACCGTGCGCGGTGATTTCTTCGACGATGTCCTCGCCACGCGCCGTCTGGCCGACGCGCTGGAAGGTGGCATCCTGAGCCTGGCCCCCATGTCGCGCGACGAGCTGAGAGCGTGCATCGAACAGCCTGCCGCGCGCGTCGGACTTTCGTTCGAGGCCGGTCTGGTCGAGCGGCTGCTCGACGACGTCGAGGGCGGGGCCGGCAGTCTCCCGCTCCTCGCCTTCGTCCTGGCCGAGCTGTGGGAGCACCGCCGCGGCGCCGCGCTCACGCACCAGGCGTACGACGCGATGGGCGGGCTGCAGGGCGCGCTGGCGCAGCGGGCGGAGACCGAGTACGCGAAGCTGGATGACGCGGAACGCGAAGCCGTGCGCAACATCATGCTGGAATGCGTGCACATCGCGACCGGCTCGGTGGATGCACGGCGGCGCGCCACGCGGCCGGAGATCGGGGAAGAGGCCTGGCCGGTCGTGCTGACCCTGGCCGACGCGCGCCTGCTCGTCACATCGATCGACGACGCCACCGACATCGAGACGGTCGAGGTCGCACACGAGGCGCTGATCCGTCACTGGGCTCGCCTGCGCAGCTGGGTCGACGAGGACCGCGAGTTCCTGCTCTGGCGGCAGCGGCTGCACCATGCGGTTCAGGAGCACGACCGGCCGGGGACCGGTGGCGATGCCGCCCTGCTGCGCGGCGGTCTGCTGGACGAGGCACTGCGCTGGAGCGCAGCTCGACCGGATCGTCTGAGCGAACGCGATCGTGCCTTCATCGCGGCCAGTGCCCGCCGCGCACGCGGTCAACGCATCCGGCGCCGCGTGAATGTGCTCGTCCTCGCGGGTGTGGCCGTCGGTCTGATCGCCGCATCGGCGGCGTGGCTGCGCGCGCAGAACACGAACCGCCGCGCACGGGAAGCCCGCATCCTCGACGCTGCGGCAGGGGCTGCCGACCCGGCCGTCGCGGCACTGCTCATCGCCGAACTCGATGCCGATCGCGAACCGCGCTCCGGCGCGAGCGTCGCCCGCCGCATCGCGGACCGTGCGATTCCGCTCGCCGTGCTCGACCGCAGTGCAGGCAGCGCGGTCACGGCGCTCGCGCCTTCGCCGGACGGCGCGCGCATGCTCGTCGCGTACGAGGACGGCGAGATCCTGCTGTGGCCGGCCGACGGCGGTGGCGCGCCACAGCGGGCCGCGACGGCCGCTGCCGCGGTCTGGGATGTCTCCTTCGATCCGAGTGGTGCGCTGTGGCTCGCGCTGGATGACACCGGCGCTCCGCACCTCGGTCGCGCTGCCGGCGGCGACGAGATCCGGCCGTGGGGCAACGGACACCCGGGCGAAGTCGTGTTCGTCCGCTTCGCCGGGCCTGACGATGTCGTGACCGTCGGTGCGGATGGCACGATCCGCGGCTGGTCGGTGAGCGGGGACGCGGAGCCGCAGGTCATCGGCAGGGCACCGGTGCCGGTGACGGCCGTGACGCTGGCACCCGACGGTTCCCACATCGCCACGGCGTCCGGTCGCATCGTCGAAGTGCGGCCTCTGCGTGGCGGGCCCGTGCTGCGGTTGACCGGCCACGCCGATCGCATCACGACGATCGCGTTCGATGCGCGCGCCGGGCGCGTGGCGACCGCGTCGTGGGATGGAACGGTGCGGCTGTACGCGCCGCTCGAGACCGGCAGCGGCCGCGAGGTGCACGCTTCGACGGCCGCGATCTGGTCCATCGCCTTCAATACGGACGGCACAGCGCTCACGACCGCCGGGCAGGCCGGCATGGCCTGCGTCATCGAACTCGATGGTGCGGCCACGCCCGTCTGTCAGGATGCCGTCGGACCGGTGCGCGAAGCATCTTTCCAGCCCGGGAGCGGGGCGATCGCGTACGCAGGGACCGCCGCGTTCGCCAGCCTCTGGTCGGGGCGCCCGGGAACGGGCCCGATCGAGCTGCGCGGCCACACGGGTCCCGTCAGCTTCGTTCGCTGGACCGCGGATGGCAGCAGGCTGGCGACCGGCTCGTCCGACGGCACCGTGCGCGTCTGGCGAGGGCGCGGTGGAGGAGACCCTGTGCTGTTCAGGCCGCCGCGCGCCGAGGCCGCGCCGTTCTGGGCCGCCGCCGTGGACGGTTCCGGCCAGCTGGTGGCGCTGGCAGCGGAGAGCGGCGTCGCCTGGCTGTGGCGGCCGGCGCAGGACACCGCCTGGCCCCTGCGCGGCCACGAGCAGGCGGTCGCCACGCTGTCGTTCGACCCGCGCAACGATCGCCTCGTGACCGGCGCGTGGGATGGGACCGCACGGGTGTGGTCCGTGGACGGCGCACACGTCGCCGTGATCGATGGTAACCGCGGCGCCGTACGCGCGGCGCGGTTCAGTCCCGCGGCCGACCTGCTGGTCACCGGCGGCGACGACGGTGCACTCCGGCTCGCGCGCGGGCCGCGCTTCGACTCGCCTCGCGAGCTGTACCGGCACACGGGCATGGTCCGCGACCTCGTGTTCCTCACGGACGGCTCGGCCGTCGTGTCGGCATCCGCGGACAGCACGGCGGCGAGCATCGACCTGGGTGGTCGGGGCCAGGCGATCGTGCTGCGTCACCGCGGTGCGGTACGCTCCGTGGACGCCTCGAGCGATCGGCCCATCCTGGTCACGGCGTCCGAGGACGGGACCGCCGTGGTGTGGAGCGCAGAGGGCGATACGGCGCTCGTGCTGCGCCACGACGGGCCGGTCTTCAGCGCCCGCTTCGACGCGGCCGGCGTACGCATCGTGACCGCATCGGCAGATCAGACGGCGCGCGTCTGGGACCTGACGCGCGGCGGTGAGCAGACCGTGCTGCGTGGCCACCGTCGCGACGTGCGCGGCGCCCGCTTCAGTCACGACAGTCGCCGCGTCGTGACCTTTTCGAACGATTCGACCGCGCTGGTCCACAGGCTCGACGGCGCCGCGGAGCCGGTACGGCTGGCCGGTCACGCGGGCGCCGTGCGCGAGGCGCTGTTCCTGCCCGGCGACGAGCGCCTCGTGACCGTGTCCGAGGACGGCGCGGCGCGCGTCTGGAGCGTCGGCTGGCGCGCACTGCACGAACGGCTCGCGACGAGTACGTCGGTCTGCCTGTCGCCAACCGTGCGCGAGCGCGCGCTGGATGAATCGCCGGACGAAGCGCGCGCGCGGTACGAACGTTGCGAGCGGGCGCACGGCCGGGCTCGCCTGGAGGGTCGCTGATGCGGCGCCGGTCCGGGGTCTTCGTCGGCGCGGCCGTCGCGGCGCTGCTCGTGCCCTTCACGCGGCCCGGCAGTGTCGAAGCCCAGAACCGCGTGGGCCGCGTCGAGAACATCGCATCCCTCGGCGCGGGGGCACGCCCGATCCGCGTCCGCACGGTCACGGACCTCGTCGAACTGGCGCGCGGCAGCGCCGACTACGTCGCGATCGGTCCCGACCAGATGCTCTACGACGCCGACCGGCTGCGCCTGCGGCGTTACGTCGACATGCGACTGCGCGTCGAACGGCCTCGCCATGACGGCCGGCTCACCTTCCTGGCCGAGGTCCTCGACGATGACGGCAACCGCGTGTTCACCGTCGAGGATGTGCCCGAACGCGCGAGCTATCGATTCGCGACCGATACCACCGCGGCCGGCGAGTTGGGCGTAGTCATCGAGAGCGGCGCGCTCGTCGTCGACTGGCAGGCCGGCCGGTTGCGCGTGACCGCGGCCGGCCACGCCACACTCATCACGGAGACGCGCGTCGTGTTCACGACCGACGCGGCCGGCACTGCCGGGTTCCTGTACGTGGAGGAGGGCAGCGTCGTTTTCCCGGCCACGCCGGGCTTCGTGCTGCGGGCCGGCCAGGTTGCCCGGCTGCAGGCCGGTGTTGCGCCCGGCCTGGTCGAGACGCCGCCGGCGCGTCTGGCCAGCTACCGCGGTGCGGGCCGCTACAACGCCGACCGCATCTGGGCGCAGTTCACGCCGTTCTGGCGCAAGCCGGCGTTCCTGCTGCCGGCGGTCGGGGTCGTGGCTGGTGCTGTCGCCTACGTCGCGACGCGATCGAGCGGCGAGAACGGACCGGATCGGGTCCGCGTGATCATCCGCATCCCGTTCTGAGGAGCGAAACGATGTCGCGACCGGCGCGGACGGGACTCGGGATGCTGCTCTGTGCAGCGATGACGCTGGCCTGTGAGGACGCAGTGGCGCCGCACGATGTGCAGACGATCGCGCTCGACGTGCGTTCGCTTACCGCCGCCGGGCTGGAAAACGGCGTCTCGGTCGCTTCCCTCGTGCGGCTGCAGGTCGAGCAGCTCGACGCCGACATCAACGTGTTCACGGGGGCCGTCGACCTGGCGGCTACGGATTCCGTGGCCACCTTCGACGTCACGCTGCCGCGGGGTGCCTACCGCTTCACAGCCACCGTGTTCAGCAACAACAACACGCCGCTGTACCTGGGCTCGACCGTATCCACGAGCGACCGTTCCCCCATCGTGATCGTGCCGCAGGCGCTGACGGCCGTCATGGTCGTGTCCCCGGCCAGCGCGACCGCCAACGATGCGCTCATGGTCCGCAACGTGGGCAGTCAGAACCTGACGTGGGTGGCTTGTGTGGTCATCCAGACGGCATGCTCGGGTCAGTTCCTGGACCCGGAGCGCGGCGTGCTGCCGCCGGGTGGCCGCATGCGCGTCGACGTGGGCGGGCTGCCCCGGGGAACGTGGACCGTCCGTTTCGCCTCCGCAGTCGGGACGATCGAGGCCACGAAAACGTTCTGATCCGCAGGAGCTATCATGATCGTCGTGCGCACTCTGTTCGTCATCACGATCTTCGTTGCCGCGCCGCCCGCGACCGCGCAGCGGATCCACGACCTGCCGCTGCGGCCCGAGCACATCCACTGGGGCTACTACGATGCACGCGTCGCGCCCGTGCTGCGCATCGCATCGGGCGACGCGGTGCGCGTCGAGACGATGGTCGCGCGCGGCGTCGAGCGCATGCGCATGGCAGGTGCCCGCGCCGACGAGATCCCGGCCGCGCTGCTCGCGGTCGAGCGCGCGGTTACGGAACGAGGGCCGGGCGCGCACCCGCTGACCGGGCCGATTCACGTCGAGGGCGCCGAGCCCGGCGACATGCTCGAGGTCCGCATCGAAGAGATCGGCTGGCTGCACCCCTACGGCGTCGGCGCGTTCAGCCCGGGCGGCGGGACGCTGCCCGACGCGTTCCCCTACGCGGGGCTGAAGCTCTTTCGTTTCGATGGGGACGGCACGACCGCGTTCGCGCCCGGTATCCGCCTCACGCTGGCACCCTTCTTCGGCTCGATCGGCGTCGCGCCGCCGCCGCTGAGCGGGCGCGTGTCGAGCGGCCCGCCCGGCTACCACGTCGGCAACCTGGACAACAAGGAACTCGGCGTCGGTTCGACGTTGTACCTGCCCGTCCACGTCGAGGGCGCACTGCTGTCGATCGGCGACGGCCACGCACTGCAGGGGGACGGCGAGGTGAGCGGGACGGCGATCGAGACATCGCTGACCGGCAGGATCCGCGTGATCCTGCACAAGTCGCGCAGGCTGCTGTGGCCGCGCGCCGAGACCGCGACGCACTACATCACGATGGGTCTGGATCCCGACCTCGACGAGGCGGCGCGCATCGCCGTCCGCGAGATGATCGCGTACCTGGTCGAGGAGCGCGGGCTGACGCGGGAGGACGCCTACATCCTGTGCTCGGTCGTGGTCGACCTGCGTGTGACCCAGACCGTGGACGGCACGAAGGGCATCCACGCCATGCTGCCGAAGTCGATCTTCCGCTGACGCGCGGCGCACCACGCGTCGGCCAGCGCGGTCACGCCGTGCGGGTCAGCGTTTCGCGGCCGGCACCCAGTCGAAGTAGCCGATCATCATCTCGTGCCACGACTGCGGACCGAACTCGACCACCGCGGTCGGGTCCGGGTTCAGCGGGTTGTTCCCGCTGTTGTCGAACCACGCGGTGGCCTCGATGACGGCGCCGGCCGGCACGTCGATCGGCTTTGCCAGCTCGTAGGTCGTCTGCCAGTGGAAATGATAGTGTGGCACGCTCAGCAGCGTCTCGCGGCGGCCATCCGGAAGAACGAGATCGTACTGGAACGCCGCGCCCCGGTAGTGCATGTGCGGCAGGAACGCGAGCAGCTGGCCGGCCTCGTCGAAGCGGTGGCTGGCCCGGACCTCGTGGCGCGGTGCGCCCGCGGGGATGCGAAAATCCTCGTTGAACGCGGACTGCGTGCTGACCTCCTGGCGCGGCGGCGCATCGGCGAACACGAAGCCGAGCATCGTCTGATCCGCCATCGCTTCGCCGCGCGGCGTGTAGTGGATCTGGAACTTGATCCACGCGCCCTTCGGCAGCCGTTTGGCCGTGCCTTCCGGGAAACGGTTGCCGAGCGAGCCGGGCACCCAGCTGGCGAAGAAGCCCTCGACGCCGCCCTGGATGATCTCATCGCCGGGCCCCGCGCGGCGTCGCGGCACCGCGTTGGGGCTCTCGAGGAACGCGAGGATGTGATGCGCGACGGGGACCGCCGTCGGGCGCAGTTCCATCGCCTGCACCCACTTGTCCTCAGCGAAGCTGGTCTGCACGTAGAAGTTCTGGTAGCGCAGCTCGCCTTCGGCCGGTACGGTGAACGGTTCCGGGATGCGGATCACGGCGTCGGGCTCGCCGATGTTCCAGTCCTCGGCCCATCGCCGGGGCGGCGGCGCGCGCCACGCGTCGCCGGACGGTGCACCCTCTTCGATCCACGCCAGGATCGTCGCGCGTTCGCGGTCCGTGAGCGAGCGGGCGTTGGCCCACGTCCCGATCGTCGGGTCCGCGTGCCACGGCGGCATGATGCGGTCCTCGATGACGTACGCGATGCGGTCCTTCAACGCGTAGACCTGATCGTACGTCTCGAACGGGAACGGCCCGATCCCGCCTGCCCGGTGGCACGTCTGACAGTTGTTCTGAACGATCCGGCTCACATCCGAGTGCCAGGTCGGCCCGCGCGAGAACAACATGCAGGAGCCGGCAGTCAGTGTCACTGCCATCACGACCAGCGGCATCAACTTGCGTATCATGGTCTCTCCCGTGTCCGGGCACGCGACGCAGCCGCGCCCGTGCGCTGCCAGAAGATGAGTCCGCCGCTCAGCCCGCCACTGACCAGTTCGGGCACGCCATCGCCGTCGAGGTCCGCGAACGCGGGCGCGCCGACGTGCGGCAGCGGCAGCACGAGCGCCGGATCGGCTTCGAAGCGCGGCGCGGCCGCGCTGCCCGTGTTGCGGTAGACGACGCTGCCGCCTTCCTCCCGGCCGATGACCAGGTCGAGATCGCCGTCGCCGTCCAGGTCGACGAACGCCGGGAACGCGCGCCGCCCCACATCGATGCCCAGCCAGTCCTCCGTTTCGAGCGTGAACTGCGGCGCCTGCGGCGTTCCCGTGTTGCGGAACAGGTTCAGCGTGCCCACGGCCTCGCCGATCACCAGGTCGAGATCGCCATCGCCGTCCAGGTCCGCCAGTGCGGGTACGGTGTTGCTGCCGCGCGGGATGCGGATGGTCGCGGCGCTGTCGTGCACGAGGCGCAGCTGCGTGCGTGTGCCCTCGTTGCGGAAGACCTGGACGTCATCGTTCCACGTGCCTGCGAGCAGGTCCAGATCGCCATCGCCATCGAGGTCGGCGAAGACCGGCGTCAGGTGGTACGAGGCGGACAGGTCCAGCGTGTCGGCCAGCGCGAACCGGGGCGCGGTCCGGCTGCCGCGGTTCTCGAACAGGTAGAGTCGCGAGGCGCGCAGCATGCGCGGATCGATCTTGTTGGCGACGAGCATGTCGAGATCGCCATCGCCGTCCACGTCGGCGAACGTCGGCACACTCTCGCTGCCGACATCGATGCCGTCCAGGAACCGGCGCGTGCGCATGCGCCAGCCGCCGTCGGCCAGCCGCTCGTAGAACCAGAAGTTGTCCGACGCGGTGCGGTTCGGGTTGTACGCGCCGCCCAGGACGCCCACGAAGAGATCCATGTCGCCGTCGCCGTCGATGTCCGCCAGGAACGGCGCGTTGTAGCCGCTGGTGACCAGCGAATCGGCGCGCGGCAGCCGGATCGGCGTGAGCTGCATGTACGGCGTCGTGCACGTGCCGGCGTTCTCGATGAAGAGCAGGCCGGCCTCGAAGAAGTCGCCCCAGAAGAGATCCAGGTCGCCGTCCGCATCGACATCGGCGAAGGCCATGCTGTTGGCACCGTGCAGGCTGCCGAACTGCGCGACGATCTCGATGCCCTCGAAGCGGTCCGTCACGAACGAGAACGATGGCACCGGCTGCGTCCGTGAGGCCGGCACCTGCTCGTAACGGGACACGGTGCCGTCGACGCGGCCCAGAAAGAGGTCGAGCACGCCGTCGCAGTCGATGTCGGCCAGGGCAGGGATGTTCTGCCGGTCCGAGAACACGGGCCGGCCCTCCGCGTCCTGGATGGAATCCGCGGCCAGCACGAAGCGCGGGCTGCGTGCCGTCCCGTCGTTGCGGAAGTAGCGGATGTAGCTGAAGCGCTGCTCGGCCAGCAGATCCAGGTCGCCATCGCCGTCGGGATCCGCGAACCGTGCCCATTCGCCCACGTCCAGGTCGTGGAACCGATCGGTCCGCCAGACCCAGCGGGGCTCGCGCGCCGTGCCGGTGTTCTCGACGAACATCAGCTCGCTGGACCGTTCCTGCACGAACAGATCGAGATCGCCATCCCCGTCGATGTCGATGAACTGCGGGCGCGGCACGTCGAAGCCGCCCAGGAACGGGTGCGTGTACGGCGTACCGTGCTCATCGAGCACCGGGAACGGCGCGACCGCCCGGGCCCAGGTGCCGTCCGCTGCGGGCGCGGGCGGACCGCCGGCCGAAGCGCAGGCGACCGACCCCGCGGCGACGAGTATCGCCGCGAGACCGGTGCGCCGGTGGGCGTCAGGAGATCGGCGCACGCGCGCGCTTGCGGACAATGAACAGGCCCTCCATGCCGCTCGTGACGACGACGATGCCGCTCTGGAAGAACGGGTAGTTGCTCCACGAGCCGCCGAAGCCGGGCGTGTTCGTGCCGTACGGCACGGTGTCGAACCAGCCGACCTCGACGGGGTTCACCGGATCCGAGATGTCGATCACGCGCAGCCCCGCCTGGTAGTTCGACTGATACATGAAGTTGCCGCGGATGTACAGGTTGTGATCGCTGGCCTCGGTCGCGCCGTAGAATTCCTTCACGAGTCGCGGGTCGTCGAGGTCGGACACGTCCCACACCAGGGTGCGTGTGCCGGTGAACGGCGTGCCGCCCGGGCCGCGGCTCTGGATCTCGTCCAGCTCATCGTCCAGGTAGAAGTAGCGGTGGTCCTCGGTGATCCAGCCCTGGTGCGAGTAGGCCACGCTCGGGTACGAGGCGCGCGACAGCGCGATCGGGTTGGTCTTGTCGGTCACATCGGCGATCGAGATCGCCGTCTCGTTCGCGCCGAAGCAGATCTCGCGACCGCGGTGCTGCTCGTCCGGGCCGTTGTAGGTGATGCACATCGCGTCGTGCGAGTAGCCCGTCTGCGCGCGGCCGGTCTGCGGGTCCGCGAAGCAGCCCGCGAACGTCGGGTTCCTCGGCTCCCGGATGTCGATCATGTGCAGTCCGCCGCCGCACGTCTCGCCGCCCGAGCTGGCGCCCACCGCGTAGGCGAAGCCGGTGGCCTCGTTGATCACGATGTTGTGCGCGCTGTTGATGCGGCGGTAATGAAAGTCCGGGGTGAACGTGATCGGCGTGCCGTCGAACTGGCGCAGCCGCGTCAGGTCGATGACCTGCATGCCGTGCGGGCCCGCGCCGTCCGCGACGATGTAGGCATGGTCCCGGTAGACCTTGATGTCGCGCCACGTGCTGATCGGCGACTCGGCCGTCTTGGGCAGGTCGGCCACGAACACCGGGTTCGACGGGCTGCTCACGTCGACGAAGGATGTGCCATCCGTACGGCCGACGAGCGCGTACTCCCTGCCGGACACCGGATCGGTCCAGCCCCAGATGTCGTTGAGCTGGATACCGCGTTTCCCGCCGATGTCCTTGTTCGGGATGAAGCCGAGCAGGTCGACATCGCCGCAGTTGAAGTGACCGGCCGTGTTGTTCGTGCAGGCGATCGAGTCGCCGGTCAGCGCGGGCAGGAACTCCGGCGGAGATGCGACGAAGGCGAACTCGCGCCACGTGTCGGTGGCCGCGTCGCGCTGGAAAATTGCGACGCTGCCCGCGCCGGCGTCATCGCCGAGCAGCGCGGCGGCGGCGACATCGCCGTTCAGCGCGAGCGTCTGGCCGAACCGGTCGCGGCCCTCGGCGCGCTCGCTGGTCACGCGCTGCGCGGTCATGCCGTCGGCCGTGACGTCGACGACGTACGCGGCACCGCCATTGCCGGCACCGGGCGCGCCGATCCAGGCGCGCGTGCCATCGGTCGCGACGGCCATGCCGAAGCCGGGCCCGCCGCCCCGCCGCCCGCCGCCTGCCTGCGGCATGGCCTCGGGCGAAGCGATCTGCGATGTCTGCGACCACATGCCCGACGCGCTGCGCCGGAACACGTGTGCCATCCCGGCCTCGATCGTCGGGGCGCCGGCCATGGCGACGCTGCCGGAGACGCTCAGCGAACCGCCCAGGCCCATGCCGCGCGTGTCCGTCGAGACGACGCGGCCGCGCTCCGTCAGCACGCCGTTCGCGACGTCGAACACGATGATCTCGCCGCTGCCGCTGTTCCGGCCGGGCGCGCCGACCAGAATCTGGTTGCCGCTCGTGCCGATCGTGACGCCCAGCACATCGCCGGGCGCGGCGTCGCTCAGGCGGACGGTCGCGGACCGGCTCCACTGGTTACCGGTGCGCCCGTAGACCTGCAGCGCGCCGCGCGCGGAATCCGCGCCGGGCACGCCGACGACGAGCAGATCGTTCACCAGCCCGAGTGCAATGCCGAAGCCGTCCGGATCGCCTGCCGTCGACTCGACGATGCGCGCGGTCTCGGTCCACCGATCGGCCGACCGCTGGAACAGGTAGACGGCGCCGCCGGCGCCGGTCTGGCTGGTGCGGGCGATGGCGACCGTGGTACCGTTCGCGGCCATGGCCGAGCCGAAGCCATCGGCCCGCGCCGAGTCGGAAGCGTGCAGCACGGCGCGCTCGGCCCAGCCGCCGTTCACGGGCCGGTACACGTAGACCAGGCCGGGCCGCATCACATTCGCAGGTTCGCCGACCAGCACATCGCCGCCGGCTACCAGGACGGACGCGCCGAACGCGCGCTGTTGTGCCACGAAGCCGGGCATGCTCTGCGCCATGGCGGGCGCAGCGCCCGCGCTGACGAAGAGCAGGGAAACGAGCACGTTACGGGCACGGCGCATGAAGTCCTCCAGATCCCGGGCTGGCCGCGGACGGCTGGAGCGCAGCGATCGCGGCGGTGAACGGCTGCGCCGCACGGACGTGGCGCGACGACCGGCGAAGTTGCCGGCAGCCCGGCGCTGGCGCAAGTGCGTGCACGGCATAGATTCGCCCTTTCGTCCCGGCGTTGCACAGCCGCGCCACGCGTTCCCCGCTGCAGGAGCAAATAGATGGATCCGCAGGCTTCACCTGAGCGCCTCCGCCCCGCCCCGTCCTCGCCGCGCAGCGGTCATGCCGTGCTCGGGGCTGTCCTGGTCGCGGCCGGCCTGGCGGCGGCAGGGCCGGCCGAGGGTACGGCGCAGCAGGACTTCTCGAACGTCGAGATCCGCACGGTCCAGCTCACGGACGGGCTGTACATGCTGATGGGCGCGGGCGGCAACCTGGGCCTGTCCGTCGGTGCGGATGGCGCGTTCCTGGTGGACGACCAGTTCGCGCCGCTCACGCCGAAGATCATGGCCGCGGTGCGCGCGGTCACGACCCAGCCCGTGCGCTTCGTGCTCAACACGCACTGGCACGGCGATCACACGGGTGGCAACGAGAACCTGGGCCGCGCCGGTGCGCTGATCGTCGCGCACGAGAACGTGCGCCGGCGCATGAACCCGGCGGAGTTCCGCGATCTGATCGGTCGCTCGCAGCAGGCGCCCGCGGCCGCGCTCCCCGTCATCACCTTCAGTGAGGCGGCCAACTTCCACTGGAACGGCGAGAACATCCGCGTCTTCCACGTCGCGCGGGCGCACACCGACGGCGACGCGATCGTCCGCTTCACGAACGCCAACGTCATCCACATGGGCGACACGTTCTTCAACGGGCGGTACCCGTTCATCGATCTGGACAGTGGCGGCGGGCTGAACGGCGTGCTCGAAGCAATCGACCGTGTGCTCGGCCTGGCAGGACCGGACACGAAAATCATCCCCGGCCACGGCGAGCTGGCCGGTGTCACCGAGCTGCGCGCGTACCGGGACATGATCACGACGGTGCGCGACCGGGTGCAGCGTCTGATCACGCAGGGCATGAGCGAGGACCAGATCGTCGCCGCGCAGCCCACGCAGGATCTGGACGCCACGTGGGGCACGGCCTCCGAACGCTTCGTGCGTGCGGTCGCGCAGAGCCTGCAGCGGCGCTGAGCACGCCGCCGGACCCACACGACGCAGCGCGACGGCCCGCTCTGTCGAACGGAGAAATCCCGGAATGCGGAAAATCGTCGTTCTTGCCTTCGTCTCGCTCGACGGCGTCATGCAGGCGCCCGGCGGTCCGGATGAGGACCCGAGCGGCGGCTTCACGCTGGGTGGCTGGACCGTCCCCCACTTCGACGAATTCCTGGGTGAGGTCATGGCGGAGCAGATGGGCCGCCCGTTCGACCTGCTGCTCGGGAGGAAGACGTTCGAGATCTTCGCCGGGTACTGGCCGGACCACGAAAGCCCGATCAATGACGCGACCCGATACGTTCCGTCCACCACGCTCCACAGTCACGAATGGCAGCCCACGGTCTTCATCAACGACGACGTGGTCGCAGAAATCCGCAGACTCAGGAAGCAGGACGGCCCGGACCTGCAGGTGCACGGCAGTGCGACGCTGATCCGGACTCTGCTGGCCCACGACCTGGTGGATGAGTTCTGGCTCAAGATCTTCCCGGTCATCCTCGGCAGAGGAAGCAGGCTGTTCGCGGAAGGCACACCGCCGGCGGCGTTCGAACTCGTGGAAGCGAAGACATCGCCGGCAGGCGTGATCGTCGCCAGCTACAGGCGAGCGGGGGAGGTCAAGACCGGATCCTTCTGATGTGCACCGGACGGACACGACTGCCGGCGCCGCGCCGCGGTTGACACCCTCGCCTGTCCCGGGCAAGTTGCGCCGATCCGACGACGCACACCCTGAATCTGGTACTCGATGCGCACCGGTACGACCATCGCCCACTACAGGATCGCCGAGCTTCTCGGGCAGGGCGGCATGGGCGACGTCTATCGCGCGGTCGACACCCGACTCGACCGCCCCGTCGCTCTGAAGTTTCTCGCGAGACATCTGGTCTCGGATCCCGACGCGAAAGAGCGCTTCATCCGCGAAGCGAAGGCCGCATCGGCACTGGACCACCCGAACATCTGCACGATCCACGAC
>JBFFZF010000047.1:0-26147 GCA_041568755.1 Longimicrobiales bacterium
CCCATCCCCCTACCCGCCGTTCTATGCCGTCCCTGCCTCCGTACTCGCCCGTTCCCCGACCACCCACCCGTCCAATAGATCGACGATGCGGTCGCCGTAGGCCGCGTTGGCCTCGGAGTGCGTGACCTGGATGATCGTGGTGCCCTGCGCGTTGAGCTGCTTGAACAGGTCCATGATCTCGCGGCCCTGCGCGGAGTGCAGATTGCCGGTGGGTTCGTCGGCCAGGATGAGGCGCGGGTTGGCGATCACGGCGCGCGCCACGGCCACGAGCTGCTGCTGGCCGCCGGACAGCTGATTCGGAAACAGGTCCTTCTTGCCCACGATCTGGAAGCGATCGAGCACATCCGCCACCATTCCCGCCCGGACACTGCGCGGCACATCGCGATACGACAGCGGGATCTCCAGGTTCTCGTAGACGGTCAGGTTGTCCAGCAGGTGGTACTGCTGGAACACGAAACCGATGTTTGCCTTGTTGATGGCGGCGCGCTGCTTCGTGTTGAGACGGTGGACCGGCTGGTCCAGGAAGTAGAATTCACCGGCCCACGCGGCGTCCAGCATGCCGATGATGCCGAGCAGCGTGGACTTGCCCGCGCCGGAGGGGCCCATGATCGTGACGAACTCGCCGGGACGGACGTCCAGATTCACGCGGCGCAGCACGTAGATCCTGCCCGCCTTGGTCTCGAAGGCCTTCTCGACGTTGATCAGCTTCAGCATCTCGCGTTCTCCATCGGCTCGGTACGCCTGTTGGACCGCCGCAACCCCGGCGACGGGTTGCCGGCGGCGCGCCTCAGGAACATACGCAAGAACCGGGTCGATGGCTTCCCTGGCGGGATCTCGCTGCGGCGTGCGGCGGGGCCGGCGGCTACTTCACGGCGAAGCGGATCGGGATCTGCACCCAGACGGCCACCGGCTGGCCGCGGTTCTCTGCCGGGGCGTAGCGAATCCCCCGGCCCACGGCAAGCGCCGCCTCGTCCAGCGCGGGGTAGCCGCTGGAGCGCGCGACGCGCACCTGATCGGTCGTGCCGCTCGCGTCGATCCGGAACCACAGCATGACTTCGCCACCGATCCCCGCATCGCGCAGCAGCGGCGGGTAGTGGCGCTCGACCGACGCCGCGACATCGTCGGCGTCGAGCAGACGGGGCGCCGTCGTGAACGGCGTGAATGTCGGGCCCTGCGCAGCGTCCGGACGCGTGGCGGCCGCGTCGCCCGCGCCCGAAGCCGGGGTCGCCGTCGTGTCCGCCGTGACCGGCGAGAACCGGACCGGAATCTGCACCCACACGGACGTGGCCGTCGTCCGGTTCAGCGCGGGCGAGAAGCGCATCACGGCCGCCGTCCGCGTCGCCGCCTCATCCAGCGCGGGATAACCCGACGATTTCTGCAACTGGATCTTCTGCACGACGCCGCGTTCGTCGATGAAGAACCACAGCGTCGTCTCACCGCCGATCCCGGCATCGCGCAGCAGCGGCGGGTAGTTCGCGCGCAGCGCCGCGGTCGTCTCGTCCACATTCACGAGGCGAGGCGCCCTGGTGAACGGGGTGAACATCGGCTGCCGGGCCAGGGCCTGCGGTGTCGCCTCGGTGCTCGCGGGCGGACGCGCATCCACGGCAGAGCGCGGTGCCAGCGGGTCGCGCGTGCACACGGCGATCATCGCCAACATCAACGCAACGGCGCCGAACACCACCGCGCGCCGGCCGTGCCGTGCGGCCCGTGCCGTGATCAGCCGGATGCGCCGCTCCAGGAAGCTCTCCGGATCCGCGAACGCGAGCGCGAGCCGCGGCAGCGAGCGGCGCCGGCCGATCTCGATGAGCAGCGTGCCGTACGCATGCGCATCCGGATCGCACGCCAGCACACGCGCATCGCAATCGACTTCGACCGCCTCGCGCAGCCGCCGGTACTGCCACCACAGCGGCGCGTTCCACGGGAACACCAGCAGCAGAAACAGCCCCGCCGCGGCGAAACGGACATCGCCCGCCCGCAGGTGCTCCCGCTCGTGCATCAGCATCAGGCGCTGCACCCGCGCCTCGAGATCCAGCGCCCAGCGCGGCATCACGATCTGACCCCGGCCCAGACCGAACACCGCCGGCCCGACATCGGCCGTCACCCACACCGGCTCCTCCCACACCACCGTGCGTCGCCAGGCCCGTCGCGATCTCAGCAGCCGGACCACACCCCACACCAGCCAGGCCGACATCGCTCCGCTCATGAGCAGCCACACGAGCGTGAGCGCCGCATCGACCGGCAGCGCGGATGCGCTCGCCGACGTCACCGTCCCGATCGGCGCCAGCGGGATGAAGCCCGCCGCCGGCAGCACCGTCGCACCCGTCTCCCACGCGTCGGGCCGCAGCCAGACCGCCACCGGAATCGCCGACGAAAGCGCCATCGCCGCCAGCCACACCCACCGCGCCGGCCGCCCCGCCGCCCGCAGCGCAGCCTCCGCAGTCCAGGCCGCCACCGCGAAGAGCGCGCTCACCACCAGCGCGTACACGAGCCAGGCGGCCAGCGTGGTCATGTCGTGCCTCCCTCCTTCAGACGCTTGTCCAGCAGCGCCTTCATGCGACGCAGCTGCGCCGGCGTCACGTTCCGCTCCGCCACCAGGTGCGTCAGCAGTTGCTCCGGCGACCCGCTGAACACCTTGCGCACCAGCCGTCGCAGCGCGCTCGCGCCGGCCTGCTCCCGGCCCACCACCGCGTAGTAGCGGTAGGCCCGACCCTCCTCCTCGTGCCGCACGTGCCCCTTCTCCTCCAGCACCCGCAGCACCGTCAGCACCGTCGTATACGCCAGAGCGTCCTGCAGCCGCTCCTGGACCTCTGCCACGGTCCCGGACCCCAGCGCCCATAGCACGCCCATCACATCCAGCTCCCGATCCGTGAACGCGACCTCCAAACCGCCCTCCTCCGTTTCTACTAGAACTGTAGTTAACCCAAGCTACCAGCACCCCCACCCGACGTCAAGACTGTCCCCCGCCCGGCTGACTCCCCGCCGTGCCCACGCCCCGGAATCCCCTCCCTCTCCCTCGCCCCCTCCTTGACGCTGCCTCTCACCCTGCGCGACAGTACCGCCGTTCACCACCAATGGAGTCGGGATGCTATCGGAATCACATGCCGGATCACGGCCGGGTGCCGGTCCATGGGTACAGCGGGCGCTGTTCGCGGAAGGCGCCGGGGCGCGACTGTGGGGCATGGTGACGGGCGTGGCGGCGCTGCTGGTGGCCGGCCTGCTGCTGGGCGTGGTTGCGAGCGGGTCGGTCGTGCTGCTGCTGCTGTCGCCCGTCGCGCTGCTGAGCTGGTATGGCGGTCTGTGGCCGGGCCGGGTGGCGGCGGTGATCGGGGCCCTGATGCAGAGCGCGCTGGGCGGTCTCTGGGTGCCCGGTGCGGAGCGCGGGCTGGATGGAGTGGGGTTCGTGCTGACGGCCGCGGTGCTTCTGCTGCTGGCGCAGGCGCTGCCGCCGCTGCGCCGGGCCGCGGTTGCGTACCGCGAGCAATCGCGCCAGGACCCGCTGACGGGGCTGGGCAACCGGCGCTTTTTCCGGGACGTGGCGACGTTCGAGCTGCATCGGGCGCGGCGCTACAAGCGGCCGGTCTCGGTGGCGAGCATGGACGTGGACGGTTTCGAGCGGGTGAACCAGGCGGGCGGGTATGCGGCGGGGGACGCGCTGCTCGGGCACATCGGCCAGGTCCTGACGACGGGGCTGCGCGCGTCGGACATGGTGGCGCGCATTGCGGGGGACGAATTCGCGATTCTGCTGCCGGAGACCGTCGGCACGGGCGCGCACGTGGTGGTGGGCAAGCTTCGCGAAGCGGTCCAGGAGGCGCTTGCGGACACCGGTCACCCTCTGACGGTCAGTGTGGCGATCGTGAGCGCGGACGAGGGCGTCGCTGCGGTGGAGCCGCTCTTCCGGCAGGTGGATGAGCTGATGCAGGCGGCCAAGCGCGAGGGTCCCGGTCAGTTGCGGTTCGACCATTACGTCCCGCCGCCGGTGTCGCTGGTATGAAGCGGCACACCGCGTGGGCACGCGGCGCGGGCGGGCTCGCGGTGGCGGTGCTGCTGTCGGCTCCGGCGCCGGCCGGCGCGCAGGCGGGCACGGACATCTGGCTGGCCTCGCTGGCCGAGCGGGGCGGCCGGCTCGAGGTGGGCGTCCCGGTGAACATCACGCGGCGCCCCGGCTACGACAACCAGCCGTACTTCACTGCGGATGGCGCGGGTCTGCTGTTCACGCGGATCGCGGAGGGTCAGGCGGACATCGTGCGTTACGATGTCGCGGCCGCCACGATGGCGCCGGTCACGCGCACGCCGGAAAGCGAGTACTCGGCGACGCCCATGCCGGGCGGCGCGGCGATCTCCGTGATTCGAGTCGAGGCCGACTCCACGCAGCGGCTGTGGCGCTTCCCGGCGGAGGGCTCGCCCGCGGTGATCTTCGCGGACATCGCGCCCGTGGGCTACCACGCCTGGACGGATGCGAGTACGGCCGTGCTGTTCGTGCTGGGCCAGCCGGCCACGCTGCAGGTCGCGGACGCACGCACCGGGAGCGCCCGGGTCGTGGCGCAGGACATCGGCCGGTCGATCCAGTCGATTCCGGGCCGGCGCACGGTCAGCTTCGTGCAGCGCACGGCGTCGGGCATGCGGGTCGACGAATTGGACCCGCAAACCGATGGCATCCGGCCGCTCATCGCGGCCCGGCCGGGCGGGGAGTTCCACGCGTGGACGCCGGGCGGCGTGCTGCTGATGGGCGAAGGCGCACGGTTGTTCGCCTGGGCCCCCGGTGCGGCGGACTGGACGCTGGTCGCCGATTTCGGCGATCTGGGGCTGCGCCTCAGCCGGCTGGCGGTCTCGCCGTCCGGCGACCGGATCGCGCTGGTCTCGGACGAATCGCCCGCCAACCGCTGAATCGGCCCGGCGCCGGGCCATGCGACGGCCGGGCGCCCTCAAGAAAGCCCCTCCCGCGTTCGATCCTTGAGTCGGCGACATCAGCATCCCCGGCGCATCGATCGATGAGTGACCTTTTCGAACAAAGTCTGAGCGGCACGTCCTGGCCGACGGCGGCCGAGGCCGGGAGCGCGGAAGCGCTCTGGCAGGACCTCGCGTCGACCGCGGAGATCCAGACGCGGCGACCGAGCGGGGCCGAACTGGCGGCCGTACTCACCGCCGATCCGGGTGCCGGCCAGTGGACGACGAAGCTGGGGACCACGATCGCGGCGATCCTGGCCCTGGACCCCGCGGACCCCGCCACGCGTCGCGTGCACGTGGACGCGGGCGATCTGGTTCTGCGTCTTTCGCCTCAGCTGCTGGCCGGCCTGCTCCGCGCCGAACCCGAGCCTCTCCGCCGGATCGAGTTCCTCGAGCACTGCGCGACACGGCTGCCGCTGCCCGCTTCGTTCCGTGCGATCGCCGCCTTCGCGGCGCTCACCGGCCGGCCGCTGTCCGAGCCGCTGAAGGTCCTGCTCAAGCGCATGGCGCAGCGCGCCGCGACGGTCGCCCCGGACATCCGCAGCGAAGCCGAGGAGCCGATCCGTACGACGCTCAGCGGGCTGATCGTGGATATGCTCGCGAAGCCCGCGAATACCGTTTCCGGCGGTTTCGAACCGATCACACACCACCGGGTGGGCCGTCAGCTCGGCCGCGTCGCGCCCGAACCCGAGCGCATCGTGCAGATCGCCATCGAAGCGGATGCGGTCGGCGATGCGGTCCTGGCGGCGGTCGACGAGCTGACCGCGGGCGGCGTGCTGCCGGTCATCGAGCTGATCAAGGTCGCGCCTCCGTCGCAGGAGGCCGTCCCGACGATCATGAGGAAGGTGGCGACGCCCCTCGAGCTGAACCGGCTGCTCCAGCAGGATCCGCTCGACGAAGCTGCGGCCGACGCGCTGCTGCAGGGGCTGGGCCTGGCCGCGGCGCGACCCATGCTCGAGGCGCTCGCGGAGTCCCGCGTGCGGGGGACGCGCCGCTACCTGCTGGACCGGCTGGCCGCGTTCGGTCCGTCCATCCAGCCGCTGGTCGAGGGGCGCCTGAAGGACAGTCGCTGGTTCGTGCTGCGCAACATGATCGCCCTGCTGCGCGCCGCGAACTGCAAGCCGGCTGCAGGCGGTCTCGAGCGTCTGATCGGACACAAGGATGCGCGCATCCGTCGCGAAACGATGCTGTGGCTGCTGGAGCACGCGGAAACGCGGGACATGGCGATCAGCGCCGGGCTGCACGATGCGCACCCCGAAGTGCTGCGCCCGGCCCTGCACGCTGCGCGCTCGAGCATGCCGCAGGCCGCGGTGCCGGTGTTGACGCGCCGTCTGCTCGATCCCGATTTCCCGCCCGGTTCCCGCGTCCTGGCGATCGGGCTGCTCGGGCGGTCCGGCTCGGCCCTCGCGCTCGACGCGCTGTTCAAGTTCGCGATCGGCGGCAAGACGTTCCTGGGCAAGCCGCGGCTGGCTTCGAAGTCGCCGGAGATGCTGGCTGCCGTCGCCGCGCTCGCGCGGACGTGGCGCTCCGACAAGATCGCCGCCGGTCTGCTCGAACAGGCGCGCAAATCCCGCGATCCCGAAGTGGCCGCGGCGGCGCGGACCGGCGCTGTGGAGCTGTCATGAGCGAAGCGTGGCGCAGCCCCGGCATGAACGGCACGAACCCCGACTTCCAGGCGACGGCGTTCGACGTCGACGCGTTCCGCGAGGAGATCGAGACGGTCGAGTGGATCTTCGACGCCGTGCGCGAAGGTCGCGTGCTGCCCGTCATCGAGACCGAGGCCGTCGTCGGATCGCTCTACCTGCAGCAGCGTGCGCTGGACGGCCTGCGTATCTCGGTTGTCGCGAACCACGACATGGACCGGTACCACGCCGTGCACGCGGTCAATGTGGCCATGCTCGCCATGGCCCTCGCCGAGCAGCTCGACTTCGACGCCTCGTCCACGCGCCGGATCGGACTGGCCGCCATCGTACACGACATCGGGATGACCAGGGTGCCTGCCGAAATCGTGGCCAAGGAGGGCCAGATCACCCAGGACGAGCGTGACCTGGTGATGTCACACCCGGTCATCGGCGCCCGCCTCATCATGGCCGCCGACATGTCGATGGACCTGGCCGCAACGGTCGCCTTCGAGCACCATCTCAAGACGGACGGCAGCGGCTACCCCAGGCTCACCTACCCGCGCTCACCGCATTACGTGAGCCGCATGATCCAGGTGTGCGACGTCTTCCACGCGCTGAGCAGCCCGCGTCCGTTCCGGCCGGCCTGGCCGGTCGAGATCATCCTCTCGTACCTGAACGAGCGCGCCGGCTTCGACTTCCACCCCGGACTGGCCGGGGCCCTGACCACGCTGCTCGCGCGCCGGCCCGCTTCGACCTGATCCGTCAGGACTCCAGCCCGACGATCGCCATCAGGCGCAGCGCGTTCGTCGACGTCGCCACGCCCGGGCGCAGGATGTGATCGAAGGAGAGCCGTGGCGGCCGCGTATCGCTGTGCACGGTCTCCCGGAAATGCACCGTTACAGCCGCGTCCCTGATGGCCGGCTCGTCGGCCAGCTCGAGATCGTGTGTCGTGACGGCCCCGATCGCGCCGGCCGCGACGAGATGCCGGATCACGCGCGTCGCCGCGATACGCCGCTCGGCCGTGTTCGTGCCCTGCAGGATCTCGTCGAACAGATAGAGCACGACCCGTTCCTGAGACGCGTGCGCCCGGTCCGCTGCCGTGACGATCTCCTTGACGCGCTGCAGCTGCGCCATGAAGTACGACACGCCATCCGCCAGCGAGTCCTGCACGTGGATCGCGGTGCGCAGGTCGACATCGGGCATGCGCAGCGCCCGCGCACAGACAGGCGCCCCCGCCGTGGCCAGCACCGCGTTCGTGCCGATCGCGCGCAGCAGTGTGCTCTTGCCGCTCATGTTGGACCCGGTGACCAGCAGGAAACGACCCGCCGGTCCGACCGTGACATCGTTGTCGACGCGCTCCCGTTCCGGCAGCATCGGGTGCCCGCACATGCGCGCGTCGAAGGCCGGTTCGCCGGCCGCGACGACGGGCCACGCCCAGTCGGGGTGATCGTGCGCCAGCGTGGCCAGCGCGGCCAGCGCCTCCTCGGTCCCCAGGATCTCGAGCCACGCGCGCACGTTGCCGCCCGCCGTCGCACGCCACGTGCGCATGCGCGCCAGCACGTGGAAGTCCCACAGCGTGGCGAGCTGGACGGGCAGCCACAGCTGACCCGAAGAGCGCAACTCGGCGAGGTGTGCGAGCCGGCCCAGCCGCCGCATCCAGTGCGTGGCCGGCAGGCCATCAGCGGCGAGCCCTTCGCGCAACTGCTGCAGCAGCGGCGCGTCCGCTGCGCTGCGTTCGATCTGCGCGATCAGCTCAGGGAAGAGCCGGAAGATTTCTTCCCGTCCGAACGCCCTCCGCATCTCGGCACGCACGCGCCGGCCGGTCGGCCCGAACGTGAGTGCGGCTGCGATCGCGATCGGCACCAGCACGATCGAGCCGGGCAGCACGGCCTGAGACCAGAGCAGCACTGCGAGCGCGGTCGCGATCGGCACGGCCCAGCGCAGCAGTGCGTGCGGCGGTGCCGCCGGTGGCGGCGTCTCCGCCCATGCCAGGAAGCGCGCGATGCCGTCCGGGTCCGGGACGTCCGTGAGGCGCGCGTGCGCGGCCAGCGCATCGCGCAGGTCGTGCTCGGCCGCGAGCGCGCGGACCGCCGCCTGCCGGTCGGCCACGGGCGGATCGCGGCGCGTGCCCAGCAGCCATTCGGCCAGCACGCGCTCGCCCGCCGGTGTGATGGTCGGCCCCAGCAGCTGGCGCAGCGCGCGCGTGCCGTAGAGATCCAGATCCGCTGCGAAGGCGGGCGCGGCCGCCGACGCGGGCAGCGGCGCGACCGACAGCTCGCCCCACTTCCGGTCGAGGCGACGAGGCCCGTCCTCGTTCACGGCGGTCATGGCCTGCCACCACCGCTCCTCGCGCTTGCGCCGCGCGTGCAGGACGACGAGCACGATGAACGCGGCGAGCAGCGCGAGGACGAGCAGGAGGCGCAGTGCGCCTGGCGCGGCCTCCGCCCATACTCCCGCCGCGAGCAGTGCGAGGAAGCAGGCCAGCCGCGCGTGGGAGAGCCGGGTCGAACGGGCGGCCGCACGATCGCGCGACGCCGCGAACGTTGCGCACCGCTCTGCGTAGATGGCGCGGACGCGGGCGGCGGTCGCGCCGGCCTCGCCCGCTCCGGTCGGCGGCGATTCAGTCACGCGGCTCGGATTCCAGTTCGGCGCGCATGCTGGCGAACCGGTCGCGATCGCCGTCGGGCACGTCCGGGTAGCGCAGGTCGAGGGACTGGAGTGCCTCGACGATCGTCTCGGCCACCGTCATGCGCGTCCAGTCCTTGTTGTCCGCGGGGATCGCGTACCACGGCGCCCATGGGCGCGAGGTCGCGCGCAGCGCATCCTCGTACGCACGCATGTAATCGTCCCAGAAACGCCGCTCCCGCACATCGCCGGGTGAGAACTTCCAGTGCTTTTCCGGATCGTCGAGGCGAGCCAGGAAGCGGCTGCGCTGCTCTTCCTTCGAGATGTTGAGCCAGAACTTGAGCACGACCGTGCCGTTCCTGGCCATGTGTTCTTCGTGGTCGCGGATCGACGCGTAACGCTCCTGCCACAGATCATCCAGGCGAATCACGCGGGGCAGCCGCTGCGCGCCGAGGAACTCCGGGTGCACGCGCACGATGAGGACTTCCTCGTAGTAGCTGCGGTTGAAGATGCCCAGCCGCCCGCGCTCGGGCAGGCGACAGGCCGTGCGCCACAGGAAGTCGTGGTCCAGCTCCTCGGCGGACGGCTGCTTGAACGACGAGACGTCGCAGCCCGTCGGATCCACGCCATCGAACACGGCGCGGATCGTGCCATCCTTGCCCGCCGCATCCATCGCCTGGAACACGATGAGGACGGCCCACCGGTTGTCCGCGTAGAGTCTGCGCTGCAGCGATTCGAGCTTCTCGGTGGCCTGCTTGAGTCGCTTCTTGCAGCCGCGCTTGTCGGGCGCGCCGCGCGGCGGTCGCGAGCGTGCCGCGGCCAGCCGGAACGAGCCGTCGAACGGTACGAGCCAGGGACCCGGCTGAGCCTCGAACACGTCGATCCTTCCGTGGCGGGGGCGGCCGGGCCGCCCGTATTTCATGCGTGCGCCGCAGGCGCGCCGTGCTGCGCCGGCGCATCCGCCCGGTCAACCCAGGCATTGATGCGATCGCGGCTGCGTTCGCGTTCGAGAGTGGGCTGGAGCGCAGGCGTGCGCAAGGCCACGCGCAGCATCAGCAGGCCGCGCCGCACGAGCAGGTCGAACGGCCGCAGCAGGTAGTACGCCCACACGAGCGGCGAGCCGCGTCCGAGCCCGTACACCTGACGCATGCGCGCGGGCGGAAGCAGCAGACTGCGCGTCGCCCAGGCCAGTCGTTCGCGCAGGCCGTGCGCAGCGCGCAGCTCCTTGTAGGCGATGGGCAGATCGACGGGCGGCGTCACAATGTACTGCCGCGCGACACGGACGACTTCCTCGTCCGCCGGCGCGTGGCCGAACGCCTCGAGCGCGCCCTCCGGGACGGCCGCATCCAGCAGCTCGCGCGCCAGTCGCAGCGTGCAGTACACGAACGGGCTGGCGCCCCAGACCGCTGCCCGCTCACTCAGTCCGGTCCAGTCGATCTCGCCCTCGTGCCGGTCCGTGACGACGGCGACGTCGACCAGGCTCTTCAGCGGGGCGCGGTCGAAACGGTGGTGGTACGAGGCGTGCAGGCACAGGTGCAGCAGCAGATCTTCCGTCGACAGGACGCGCACCGGCACGCCCTCGATGTCGATGGTCCGCGCCCGTTCCCACAGACCGTCCACATCGATCCGGAACGGGCTCGTCGGCCGTTCGATCGCGTAGTGCACCTCGAACGGGAACGAACCTTCCTTGTGCAGCGGCGCGGTATGCGGGAAGCGACGGCAGAACGCCTCGATGTCGGGGCGCGGCAGCGGGCCCCAGCCCCATTCCACGAACATGCGGTCCACGTCCGCCAGCCGGTCGCGCGGCACCATGAGGTCGATGTCCGCCATCGAACGCAGTGCCGGCTCCGCATAGGTGTGTGCGGCGAGGTGCACGCCTTTCAGGAAGAGGACGGGCACGCCGCGCGCCGTGAGCCGTGCGGCGATGTCGGCGGCCTCACGCAGCAGCAGGGTGTTGCGGAACGCGCCGCGCAGATACAGATCGCGCAGCCGCTGCTGGACCGTCTCCGGCATGCTGCTGCGTGCCGGCCCGCGCGAGAGCCGGTGCCATGCGAACGCGGCGATCCGCTGCCGGACCGCCTCGTCGACGAGCGCCTCCCACTGCGCGTCCGTGACCGGCGGCAGTCCGGCCGCGCCGCCGCGCCGGGCGTGGCGGAGCAGGACGTCGGCGGCAACGAACCGGTCGCCGCTCGAGAACGCGGTCCGCTCCTCGCGGCCGCTCAACGGCACGTCCCGCCGATGCGCGCAGCGCGGGGGACGGGCGGGCCGCACCGGACAATCGCGTCGTCGGCTTCAGGGGCCATGCTCGTCGGGCTGCTGTGTGAAACGCATGGACGCTTCATCCACCAGCCGGCGTGCCTCGCGCGTGGACCGGAACCGGTCCGGAAAACGCGCACGCAACTCGGCCGCCAGCTGCTCCAGATTGCGGGTCCCATCCATCAGGTCGAGGAGCGTGCGCTCGACGGCCCCGTCCTCGTTCAGTGTCGGGATGTGCGCGTCGCGGACCGCATCGATGGCGCCGCCCACGAAGACAGTACCCAGAAACGTCGACTGGCGAAACCTCGCCTTCACGCGGGCGGGGTCGGCGGCCTCGCGCACGACCGTGCTCCACACCCACACGTACTCCTCCCGCACCAGCCTGGCGGCCAGCGACACGGTGACCTGGTCGCCCGGATCCAGCCGCACGGGCCTCTCCAGCGGGAAGTAACCCTGCCCGTGGATCGTGCGGGGCTGACCGGGCGCGTTGGAGAACCGGTGTCCCTCCCGCGGTTCGCCGTCGAACCACACGGCGATCCCGTGCGCAACGCCCGGCCGGTCGACGGTCCATTCCGCTTCGCCGCTCACGTCCGGGCCGTCCACGGTCGCGTAATCCAGCACGGTCCAGCAATGCGGCGTTACCAGCAACTGCTGCTCATCGAGGTACGTCTTCCACCACGTGTTGCGCGCGTACCGCTCCGCCGTGTCGAAGGACAGGTCGAACTCGTCCTGGAGCTGGCGCGCGAAATCTCCGTGCACGGTTTCCGGCTCGGTCACGACGGCGACCTGGAGGAGGTCGCGCCCGGGCATGATCACGCCGCCCGGCGCGAGCAGCCGGTTGCGCGCATCGATCACGGACGGAATGAGCTGCCTGAACAGCGGCAGCACGCCGTGCAGGTAAGCGATCACGACATCGGCCTTTTCAGGCAGCGTCACGTCCGTCGACATCCCCGTGATGAACTCGATGCGATCGCTCACGCCGTTGGCGGCGGCCATGTCGCGGGCGACCGCGATGGCGGCCTGGCTGGGCTCGACCGCGAAGACGCGGCGCGCGCCCAGCCGGCAGGCGAGCAGCGCGAAGACGCCGGTGCCGGTCCCGATATCGAGGACCACGGAGCCGGGCCGGACCGCCGCGCGCAGCGCATCGACGTACACGCGCATCCGGACCTCGTCCGCCATCATCCTGTGGTAGCCGCCCAGACTGTACATGGAGATCTGCACCCTTCTTCCGGCCGCCGGGGCCGGACCGGCATCACCGGTAATGCTTGGCCTGCAGCTCGAACAGCTCGGCGTACGCGCCGCCGCGGTGGATCAGTTCGTCGTGCGCGCCGCTCTCGACGATCCGGCCGTCGCGCAGCACGAAGATGCGATCCACCATCCGCACGGTGGACAGGCGATGGCTGATCAGGACCGCGGTCCTGCCGCGCGCCAGCTCGTGGAAGCGGGCGAAGACCTCGGCCTCGGCGCGCGCGTCCAGTGCGGCTGTCGGCTCATCCAGGATGATGATCTGCGAGTCGCGCAGGAACGCCCTCGCCAGCGCGATCTTCTGCCACTCCCCGATCGACAGCTCCGTGCCCTGGTCGAACTGCTTGCCCAGCATGGTGTCCCAGCGCTTGTTCAGCCGTTCGATGACACGGTGGGCGCCCGTCCTCACTGCCGCTTCCTGGAGACGCCCGTCGTCCGGTTCGAGGTCGATGTTGCCGAACCACACGTTCTCGCGGGCCGTCATCTGGTACTTCGCGTAGTCCTGGAACGTCACGGAGATCTGGCGGCGCAGCTCCGCAGTCGGGAAGTCGCGCAGGTCAATGTCGTCGATGCGGATGACGCCACCGGACGGATCGTACAGTCGGCACAGCAGCTTCACCAGCGTCGTCTTGCCCGACCCGTTCTCACCGACCAGCGCGACGTGTTCGCCCGGTCGGATCTCGAGGGACACGTCCTCCAGCACGTCGCGCGTGCCCTCCGGGTAGCGGAACGTCAACCGGTCCATGACGATGCTGCGGCGGATCGGCTGCGGGAACGGCACCGGCTTCACCGGTTCCCGGACGATCGGCTTCAGCTCGAGGAACTCGTGCAGATCGGCCAGGAAGAGATTGTCCTCGTAGAGACTGGCCAGGTTTCCCAGCAGATCACGCAGGAAGTCCTGTGCGCGCTGGAACGCGCCGAAGTACATGATCATGTCGCCGAGCGTGATGCCGCCCGTGACAGTGCGCCACGCGACCAGCGCGAAGATGGAGAAGACTGCGGCGATCGTGAAGATCTGGGCGATGAGCTCGAACAGCGAGCGACGCCCCACGATGCCGAGCTTCTCCTCGCGCAGCAGGTGGGCCATCGCGCGGAACCGATCCCGGAAGAGCGGGCCCAGCGAGAACAGCCGGATCTCCTTGGCGAACGGCTCCGTCGTGAGCAGCATGTTCAGATAGCGCGTGCGCCGCTGGGTCGGCGTCTGGCGCAGCTGCCAGTTGTAGAGCCGCCGCGAGAACTTCGCCTTCACCACCATGCCCGGGAGAGCCGCGACCACGAGGATGACGGCGACGACCCAGTGGAACGAGAGCAGCAGGCCGGTCACGGCCGCGAGCGAAATGCTGCTCTGCCCGATCTGAGCCAGCTCGCTCACGATCCGCGTCGGCCGGTACGGCGCCTCGGCCTGCGCACGGTGGAGCGTGTTGTGGTACGTCGGGTTCTCGTAGTACGACAGATCGATCTCGATCGACTTCTCGTGCAGGATGTCGTGCACCCGATCCGTCACGCGCAGCGACTGCACTTCCGTCACCAGTGTGGACACCACACGCAGCGCCGCGCTCGCCAGCGCGATGACGGCCGCCACCAGCACGTAGAGGATCACGCGGTCGAACGCGGCTGCCGGGTCAGGCGCCGCCACGGCCGCGGTCACGGCGTCGACGATCAGCTTCATGAGGTAGAGCACCGCCAGCGGCAGCAGGCCCTGGACCACGACCAGCACGAACTGCGCGACGGTCCAGCCGGCCGCGCTGTCCCAGACCAGGCGCAGCCCGCGCAGGAGCGGCCGGGCATCGAAGCGCACGTTGCCTGCAGCCGGTGTGGCCGTCACCCCTGCCCCCATCGGCCGTGCCCCGGTCCCCCGTTCATGGCCGGCTCCGGCCGGTCGCCCGCCACGCGGCTTCCAGCCCTGAGATCGCGCCGGGCAGGCGACGGATGCCCTCCGGCCGCGACCAGTGCCAGATCGCCGCGGCATTGGCCACGGCGGCCGCCATGCGGAAATGCCGGCCCACGGCGCCGAGAGGGCCGAGGAGCCTGGGCATCCAGGTGTGCTCGATCACCGTCGCGACGGCGTCGATACCGACCTCGCGCTCATCGTCGCGATCGCCGCGAACGCCGTGGATCACGACCATGTGACGGACCGGCGCCGCCCTCGTGGCGCCCGGCAGCGGCAGCGCGAACTTCTCCAGCCCGGGTCGCACCGGTCGCAGATTCTCCGGCGCCACGTCCATGGCATGCAGCGCGTCTTTCCACAGCCCGGCGGAAGCCGGGCCCGGGAACACCGAGGGCGAACCGTCCGCCGGCACGTGCACCATGCACAGGTCATCCGCGACCAGCGGATGACCTCGCCGGCACAGGGCGGCCGCGATCGTCGACTTGCCGCTGCACGGCGGCCCGACGAGCAGGACGCAGCCATGCTGCACCTGCACGCCGCTCGCGTGCACCGGGAGCAGGCCGCGCTGGTGGCCGAGCAGCGCGAGAATGGGGCCCAGCAGCACGGGCGCGAAGTCGATTGCGCCCGCACCGGGGGCGGCGGCCACGGTGATGTCGCGGCCGCCGCGCACGAGGAACCGCGCGAGGCCGGGCACGCCGAGCGTGATCGAATCCGCTTCGAGGTGCACGTTGGGACCGACGGCCACCGCGCCCGCGGGCGGGTCCGGCACAGGCCCCGCCCCGATGCCGACCGGTTGACCGGGGATCAGCGGCCCGGAGCCCTGGAGGCCGGGGAGTTCGAACTGCGACCGCAGCTGCAGGCCGAAGGCGCGGTACTCAGGCATGGGCCCGGCCGGGCTCGTACGGCGGGGTCCGGGGACACCGGCGCGTCGTCACAGCGGCTCCCCCTGCGCATCGAGGTAGCCCAGCCGCGCCATGGTTTCGCGATGGTGCGCCACGACCCGGGCGGCCTGCGCCGCCGTGAGGTCCTCGCGCCACGCCCCGACACGCCCGCGGCGAAAGAAGCGCTCGACATCGGGCAGCCGCTCGATGAAGCCATCGGTCCGTTCCTGACGGCGCGCTTCCGCGAACGAGCTGAACTCGATGGCCTGCCGGATCTGTTCGGCGCTTGCCGGCACGCCTGCGAAAGAAACCACACGGGCGAACGTGGCTTGCGGATCGGCCGACATGTCCTCGTACCGGACCGTCAGGACAGGGAAGGCGGTCGCGTCGATCCAGCTGCGCACGTGACCGCTCCACGATCCGAGGTGCTGGCGCAGTTGCGGGCGGCCGCGGCCACCGATGCCGAACGTCTCGTCCGCCATGCGTTCGATCATCGCGTCGAGCGGGAGGCCCATGTGATCCGCGAACGAAGGCAGGACATCGAGCGGATTGCGCACGACGTAGATGGCGCCGGCCGTCGCCGCCGGCTCGATCGTCAGATGGTCGCCCGTGAGCAGTGCATCGTGGATCTTGCACGGGATCATCGTGGCGGCGTGATCGGACTGCCAGGCATACGTCATCCGGCGCAGCTGCAGCGTTTCCTCGACGGTCAGCTCGGACGAATCGAGGCCGGTCGCATCCTCGAAGAAATCGCGGCCGGCGGCCATGGGCGTCGAGCCCAGCGCGTTGATGGAGACCGGCGCATCCCGGCCGCTGCGCAGGTTGGCCAGGAACATGCGCAGCCACGTGTTCCCCGACTTGGGGTAGGAGGCGAGCCAGAGGATCCGGCCGGGCGCACGCGTCGCGGCTGGCACCTCAGCCATAGGTCTCCTCGAACCAGACAATGAAGCGGCCCATCGAGATCCCTCTCAGGAAGACCATGCTGTAGTCGTGCAGGTGGTCGGGCCCGAAAGGCTGCGGCCAGTTGTCGACGAGGGCGCGCAGCCTGGCCGTGTCCAGACAACGGCGTGCGGTCTCCGACTGCTCGATGCGCTCGACTTCCGCGCGGTAGAGCGCCTGGTTCGGCTGCATCTGCTCGAACCAGTCCGAGGCCTGTCGGCCGCGCTCCCTCTTCTCGAGCACCTCGGGCGGCAGGAACCCGGCCATGGCCCGACGAATGAGGTATCGATCGATGCCCGATCGCAAGTACTGCGTGCCGGGAATCGCCAGACAGTAGTCGACGACGCGCGGATCGCCCGTCGGGTCCCGGGTCTCCACGCCCAGATACGAACGGAGACCGTGCGTGACATCCATCGCGTCACCCGGGACGCTCATGCGGGCGCGCAGTTCGAGCCCGCCCGCCCGCGTCCGGCTCCACTCGTCGTAGGCCGTGGCCTGCGCCCGGTCCTGGACGCGGCGTTCCTGCGCGAACGCGGTCCGGATCGCCGAAGCGGCGTCGTCCCAGATGAACTTCGCACGGGGACCCTGGCGCCGCCACCACAGCCGCCCGAGCGGCTCGGGCAGGAGCGGCAGCACCACGTGATCACGCAGGTTGTCCCGCAGCCGCTGGCCACGGCGCTCGGAGAGCGCGCGCAGCTCGCGCCACACCGTGAGCCAGTGGCCCTCCCGGGCCAGATCGCGCAGGGAACGGTAGCCGGAGTAACTGACCGTGACGTTGCCCCGCTGGCCGGTGAGCAGTACACCGGCGCCGGCGCGCTGCGCGCTCTCGTAGATGCGCGTGACCCAGGGGATGCTGATCGGATTGCGGACCGGCGCCCCGATCGCGCGGAACATGGCGTCGAGCCGGTCCACGGGTGTCGCGCCGTCGGGCCGCTGGATTTCGAGATCCATGTTGTCGTGCAGCCCCGCGACCGCGCGCACGGCCCAGGTCTCGTCGTTCGTCCAGCCCTGCTTGATCTTCGCGGAGAAGCCCTGGCGAGGTGCCGAATGCCACACGGCCAGTCGCTGGCCCCGTTCGCGCAATTGCCTCGCGGCGACGGCGGCGACGGCGGTCGAATCCATGCCGCCGCTCATGCTGACGCCGATGCGGCCTGCGGCGCGCAGCCGCGCCTCGACCGCCCGCCCGAAGACCTCGAGGAAGCCTTCCACGTATGCCCGATCCGAGCCGAGCACGAGTCTGCGCTCCGGATCGGGCTGCCAGAACCGCTCGAAGCGCAGCCCACCGGCGTCGGCCAGCAGCGTGTGCCCGGCCGGGACGCGACGGACGCCCTCGAAGAACGTGCGGTCGGGGTCATCGAGCAGGACGAGGAAGTCGGCGACGCGGTCTTCGTCGAGCCGGGCCGGAATCTCGGGCAGGGCCACCACGGCGTGCGGCGTGGACGCCACCGCCAGCAGCCGATGCGAACGGTGGAAGAACAGGACGCGCCGGCCGACGTGATCGCGCGCTCCGAACAGCAGCCGCTGGCGCGCGTCCCAGAGGAGGAACGCGAAATCGCCCAGCAGGTGGCGGCAGCAGTCGCGCCCCCAGGCCTCCCAGGCCGCGAGGATGAAGGCGCTGTCCGGCAGTGTGCGGGCCCGATCGGCGCGGATGCCCAGCCCGGCCGCCAGCTCGGCGCGGTTGTCGATGCGCGCGTCCGCCACGAGGCGGACCTGGCCATCCGCGCTCGTCAGCGGCTGCCGGTCGAACGCGTCCTCGGGCGTGACCGGCGCCAGGCGACAGCCCAGCGCCACCGGCGCGTCGGGCGCCCCCAGCCAGGACCCCGGATCGGGCCCCCAGTCCCGCATGGCGTCCAGCATGCGCCGGAGATGGTCGCCGTCCAGCGGCCGGTCATCGAATCGGAAGATTGCGCCGATGGCACTCATCGCGGGGCGGGCAGACGCGTGCCGCGGCGATCAGGCAAAGCTGGAGACTACGGCATATCCCTTGTGGGTGGCGCCACCCGTCACGATGACGCGTCCGACGCGGACCCACGCATGCGCCTCGAAGCTCTCACGCCGATCCACGCCGAGGTACAGCGTGCTCGCGATGCCCCGCCGGCGCAGCATGACCTTCGCTGCGATCGCCTGCGGCAGACACAGCGGCTTCCACGGCAGTCTGCGCGCCGTGGCGAACACGGCCCAGCGGATCCGCTTCGCCTGGATGACCGCGGCGCGCTCCTCGGCGGGAGGACTCTCGCGCATGAACGTGCCGAGACGACGGGCCACGCGGGCAAACGAGAACACGCGTACCGTGGCGCTCGCGAGTGCGAGGAGCAGCGTCGCCTCGGTCAGCAGGAGCCAGTCACGCGCCGGCAGGCGCGCCAGCCTCGCTATGCGGTTCATCGACCACACGGATGAGCTTCTCGTTTGCCAGTTCGGTCAGGAATTCATGGACGTCCGCTCTGCACGACGCCTCATCGATCTCGAATTCGCGGCACAGCTGGGCACACAGCTCCGCGACCGATCTCGGGTGCTCCAGCAGGGCCCATATGCGGGAACCGACGCGATCCAGGCCATAGTACTTGCCCTGTTTCAGGCTCATCATCACGATGCTTTCATCCACGGAAACCGCGATGGGTTCGGTGTTCTGCACGATGACCGTGTGCGGTCCGATGGCCTTCGATTCGATCATGAATCCCCCCTGAACTCCTGAAACGCTTCCACGCACCGGTTCAGCCGGACGGACGAGCCCGCTCCCGCCAGTCGGCTTCCAGGACCTGCAGCACCCGGTCCATGTGCGCGAACCCGCGCGGGCGCGGCAGGCGCAGCACGGCGATCCGGGCCGCCGTCGCCACGCACAGCTGGAAGTGCCGTTCGGCAAGGCCGAGCGCGGACACGTACTCAGGGCAATACGTGTGCCGGACGATCGCCGCGATCGCGTCCAGCCCGGTCACGGGCTCGAGCCGGGGTTCGCCGTCCCCGTCCTCAATGAGGTAGAGCGCATGGAGGGGTACCGGACCGGACGTCGGGACCGGGGGCGAGACCGGCAGGTGGAACTTGCGGCGCCGCCCGCCCGCATGGGCCAGCGTGTCCGGGTGCTCGCCCAGTTCGGACAACCCGTCCTCCCACAACTTCAGGCGAGCCGGGCCGTGCCACACCGCAGGCCCATCCTGCCTGACGGAAAGCACGCTCACGTCGTCGCTGACCAGCGGCCAGCCCCGGCGAGTCAGAAACGCGGCCACCGTCGACTTGCCCGCGCCCGACGCGCCGGCGAACGCGACGCACGCGTCCCCCACCTGCACCGAGCTGGCGTGCAGCGCGAGCATGCCCCGCTGGTGCCAGATCGCGCCGAACACCGAACCCTGGACGAACACCGCCAGGTCCCGTTCGCGAGCCCCGTTGACCGGATCGACCACGACCTCGCGGCCCGCCCTGGCCGAGAAGGCGGCGACGCCCCGGATCGCGAGTTTCACGGTGTCACCCTCGGTGGACCATGTGACCCGGGCGCCGCTCTCGAGCAGGTCCGACGACGGGACGGCCCCGTAGCGCACGGTCACGTCAGCCGCCGCCTCCTCCGTCGCGCCATCCTCCAGCCCACCGAGCGCAATGTCGGATGCCACACGGAGGCCACAGAAGCGGTACGCGTGTCTCGGCGACATGTTCGATTTCAGAACGTGTGTGGGGTCCGGGCAGGCATCGCATGATGCGGACGCCTCCGGGGTCCGCGAACCCCCGGCGACGGGATCCGCACCCCCCAGATGCGTCAATCCCCCCGGCGCGCGCGCGCCGGAGGGGATGACGTTCGCAGCCGTCTGACTACGCCGTTCTCAGCTTTCCTTGTCCGACATTGCGTCGTGGACGCGGAAGCCACCGAACGTGCGCGTGTCTTCGAGCCGCTTCTGGACGAGGGTCGGTTTGACCCAGACTGCTCGCCCGGCGACGGTACGAACTTCCATACAACCTCCCGGGTTAACCCAAGCGAACCGGGTGACGGCCCCAATGGGGAGACGCTCGGCGCCGGTCCGGCCTGTCATACCGCAAGCCGCCGGCCAATCCGTTGGCTCCGGCGCTGCGAATGGGAAACGTTCCGGCGCTCCTGCCGCACTGCCGATAGTACATCAAGGACTTGCGCCGGGCAAGGGACTCTTTCATAGAAAGCCACGAAAACGGGCTAAATGGCCCGATTTCTGATGCGTCCGCGCAACATCTGACACAAGCCGGACCAAAACCAGGCTGGGACCCGGGAACCGTGCCAGACTCGCCGATTGCCGCCGCGGCCGCCCGACAGGCCGCCCTCAACGAGGCCACCGCCGCGCACTGGGACCTCTACGCCACCCACCGGGCCCGCCTCATGGGGCTGATCCGGGGGGCGGCGGAGAATGGGCCGGGGCGGCTCTGCATCGCGGGTGCGGGCAACTGCAACGACCTCGACCTGGCCGGGCTGGCCCGCGGGTTCCGGGAGATCCACCTCGTGGACCTCGATGAGACGGCGATCCGGCGGGCCGTGGCCGCCCAGCGCCCGCCGCCCGGCGCCGTCCACCTGCACGCCGGCGTCGACCTGATGGGCCTGTGGCCCGAGACGAGCCCCTTCGGGCCGGCCGACGACGCCCGCCTGGGCCGGCTCATTCAGGCAGCCGAAGAGGGCACGGATCCCGGGGTGGGCCACGACTTCGACGTCGTCGTCTCGGCCGGCGTCCTGAGCCAGCTGCTGGAATCCGTGGCGCACCGGCTGGGCGAGGACCACGCCCGCATGGCGGACCTCGTGGCCGCGATCCGGAACGGCCACATCCGCACACTCCTGCGCACGCTCCGGCCCGGCGGCCGGCTGATCCTGGCCACGGAGGTCATGTCGACGCAGGAGGCGCCCGCGATCGCGGCCGCCCCCGAGGAGGCCTGGCCCGCCTTGCTGTCCGATGCGATCTGGCGCGGCGAGGTGCTCACGGGGATGAGCCCGCCGGCGCTCGTCTCCTGGCTCGTCGCGACTCGCCCCGAAGGCGCCCGACTCGTCGCCCCCGGGATCGTGGGCCCATGGCGCTGGCAGCAGAGCCCCGGCCGGCATTTCCTCGTTGTGGCCTACCTGCTTCGAAAAGGCGGCTGAAGCCTCGGCCGCAGCCATCACGACGGCCAGGTTCCTGCCGAAGCGGCAGGCCATCTGGCCGGGGCCGACCCGCCGACCGACCCATCGCAGGATGCCCGGATTGCCCGCAATCTGGGACATTCCGCCCCGGTCGCGGGCGCCGTCCGGCCGCCCTCGAAAACAGCCCAACTACATATGATTTAGGAACTTACGGCCATTGTCGAGCTAACGGCACGACCTTCGCCTTGTAGCCGGGCAGGATTCGACCGGAGGTGAGGCATGATCCTGGCACGTTCGTATCAGGCGAAGCACGCGACGGGGTTCGGCGCGTACATGGCGCTCCAGGCCGCACTGATGCGGCGCTACGTGCGCCGGGGTGGCACGGTCCAGGCCTGGTGCACGCGGATGGCGCCCGCCTTCCAGCGGCGCTACGGCCGGGTTCTGCTGCAGTAGCCCGCGCGACGGGGCCGGCAACGGCCCGACCGTCGTGCGCGCCCGGGCTCGGGGGCGACGTCCTTGTGGACGCGCTCCCGGGCCCGTAATCGTTCCGCGAAGTCACGACAGCCGTGTGCCGGCGGCCGGCCTCCCCCTCCTGCTGGCCGGACCCGGCGCGAGTTCGGCGCTATTGCATAGAACGACGGTACAACCGGCCCCAATGGTCTCGTCTGATCCGGCGGAGGTGCGCCATGCGCGCGCGGCGCGCGCGGCACGGCGAGTGTTGCCATCACCGTCGTCCCTGGCGGCGCGATCCAGGGCACGGTCACGCGGCTGGTGCCCGGGAGCTACACCGTCACGGCCGTCGCGCCGTCCGGCATCGCGTTCCTGTCCTCGACCGTGAACGTCACCGTGACAGCCGGCCAGACGGTCACCGCCAACTTCGACGGGCACTACACGCTGGATTGAGGGCGGAACCAGGCGGCGAGGACGAGCAGCACGGCGAGCGCACCGAGGGCGAGCATCCACGGCACCACGGCCCCGGGCAGCATGCTGCGCGTCGCGCCCAGCACGACCAGTCCGGCCGTCGTGCCGAGCACGTAACCGGCCTTTTCCAGGCCGGACACGCGTGCGCGCGGCACAGGCGGGTGGTGTGCGGACCGGAACAGGATCGCCTTCAGCCGGTCGTAGTCCCAGCACAGCAGGAACGCACCGGCGAGCAGCATCAGCGGCGTGATCCAGAGCGTGCCGCGGAACCCGATCGACCACGTGACGACCGTGATGTTGAGCATGATCGGGAAGAACAGCACGGCGCCCAGCGTGGCCGTTGCAGGGATCAGCAGCAGCACGCCGGCGACGACCTGACCGAGGCCCAGAAAGTTCCAGTAGAAACCCGTCTGGTACATCGCCTCGAAGTACGCGCCCACGGGTGTGGTCACCGGGAGCGTCGTGAACCGCTCACCGAGCAGTTTGACCAGACCGGTGGGAATGAAGGCCAGCGCGAGCAGGATGCGCGACACGATGGCCAGCCGCTGGAACGGCGGCGAGGCGCGCGCGCGCCTGTGTGAACGGTCGAGCCTGTCCTGCAGTGCCGCGCTCGCGGCCGTCCGGCTCACGAACGCGGTCTCGACATCATGCCCTCGACCGCGGGCCTGCGCTCCGAATCGGCAAGCGCCCAGCTGGTACGATACACGAGCTGCACGATGCGCGTCATCTTCTCGTAGTTCACGCGGTCCGCATCATCGAATGGCGTGTGGTAATCGGGGTGCAGCCCTGTATGGAACCACACGGCCGGCACGCCGTTCTGCAGGAACGGCCAGTGGTCGCTGCGGCGCAGCAGGTTGGACTCGTTGTTGTCGTAGCGCATGCGCAGCGTCAGCGCCGTCCTCGCATTGGCGCTGTCGACGAGCGCGGCCAGCGCCGGGGTACGGCTGTAGCCCAGGATGTTGATCGCGTTGGCGTTGGACTCGGCCGTCTGCGGTTCGAGGCCGGTGAACCGGCCGCCGCCCTCGGCGGGGACTTCCTCGTTGCGGCCGATCATGTCCATGTTCAGCTTGGCGACCGTCCGCTCGAGCGGGAAGCGCGGTCTCGTCGTGTAGTACCAGGCGCCGAGCAGCCCGCGTTCTTCCGCGTCCCAGATGGCGAACAGCACGGAGCGGCGAGGGCGCCGGCCGTCCTCCAGCGCGGCGGCATACGCACCGGCCAGCGCCATCACCGCGACGGTACCGGAGCCATCGTCGTCCGCCCCGTTGTAGACTTCCTCGTCCGCGCCGTTGTGGTCGTGGTGCGCGCCGATGATGACGACCTCGTCGCGCAACTCCGGATCACTGCCTTCGATCATTCCGATGATGTTCCGGCCCGGCGTCGTGTACCGCTGGACGGCCGTCGTGAGGCTGACGCGGGCGCCGGGCAGCGGCACCACGCCGAGTCCGCCGGCCGCATTCTCCGCGTCCTCCGCCAGCTGCTGGAGGGTCCGTCCGCTCCCGGCGACGAGCTGGCCGGCCAGCGCGGCGGAGATCTGCGCGACGGGTATGGTGACGGCATCGATCCAGTCGCGCAGCGTGAAGCGCTCGATCCGGCGAGGCTGCGGGGGCCAGGATCCGGCGTGCCAGGCCATCCAGTCTTCGATGTCCGGTCGCGCATGCACATCGCGCACGAAGAGCACGGCCGCGGCGCCTCGCCGCTGGGCGCTGAGCACCTTGCGCCAGTCGCGGGACGCCTCGGCGGTCACGACCCCGTCGAACGGGCTCGCGGTGTCGTCCACGCCTGGCTCGCGCTCGAGGACGAGTACGATCCTGCCGTTCACATCGCCGGTGCCGTAATCGTCGTAGCCGAGCCCGGGCTCCACGATGCCGAACCCGGCGAACACGACGTCCCCGCTGGCGGAGGCCGTCGCGCTGATGTTCATGGGCGTCCAGCCCTCGCCGGGCGGACGCGCGCCCGCGCCGGCAACCGTCAGCGTGTTCCCTTCCGCCAGGCTGAACCACAGCAGATCGAAGCGCTGGTCGAAGCTGCCGTCATCGCCGGCCGGCGCGAGGCCCAGCGCTGAAAAACGGGCCGCGATCCAGTCGGCGGCGCGATCGATCTCCGGCGTGCCGACCAGGCGCCCGCGCATCGAGTCGTCGGCCAGCGCGTGGAGGTCCGCGGACAGCGCGGCCTCCGTGATCGTATCGACGGCGGGCGCATCGCGCTCGGCGCAGGCGGCGAGGAGCACGAGCAGGGCGAGGACGGAGGACGGACGGGTGCGCGGCATGAGGCGTCTCCCTTGTGTTCGCGACGTCTGAAGATGGCACCCGGCGTCGGGGCGCGCACCACCCCTGTCCCGTCGCCGGGAACCTGCGGCTGGAGACGGCGCGATCGTGTCAGTCCGTCGATTCGATCTGCCTGCGGTGCGCCTCGGCCTGCCCGCGGATCGCGCTGCGCTCGGACCGATCGAGCCGCTCGAGGTTCTTCAGCTGCAGCGTCATGCGCGGGTTCCCGGCCAGGGCCTCCTCGTGACGCATCAGGAAGTCCCAGTACAGCGTCGTGAACGGGCACGCCGTTGCGCCGGTCGACTGCGCCGGGTCGAAGCGGCAGTTCCCGCAGTAGTTGCTCATGCGCTGCACGTACTTGCCGCTGGCGATGTACGGCTTGCTGGCCATGCGGCCGCCGTCGGCGAACTGCGACATGCCCAGCGTGTTGGGCAGCTCGACCCACTCGACGGCGTCGACGTACACGGCCAGGTACCACTCGTGCACGGCGCGCGGGTCGACGCCCAGCAGCAGCGCGTAGAGGCCGGTCACCATCAGGCGCTGGATGTGGTGCGCGTACCCGTGGGTCAGCGTCTGCCCGACTGCGTGGCGCAGACAGTTCATCTCGGTCCGGCCGGTCCAGTAGAAGTCCGGCAATGGCAGGCGCGCGTCGAATTCGTTGAGGTCGAGGTAGTCGGGCATGAAGCGTCCGTAGATCCCGCGCACGTACTCGCGCCAGCCCAGGATCTGCCGGATGAAGCCTTCGACGGCCTCGAGCGGTGCGGCGCCGCCGTAGTACGCGTTCTCGGCCGCGGCGATGACTTCGCGCGGATCGAGCAGCTTCAGGTTGAGCGCCGCGCTCAGCCGCGAATGGAACAGGTATGCGTGCCGTCGCTGCGCGCCGTCGGATTCCTCGTCGGGATCGGCCCACATCGCGTCCTGGTAGCGGCCGAACTGCGGCAGCCGGTTCCGGATGAAATCATCGAGGGCTTCGAGCGCCTGGTCGCGCGTGACGGGCCAGTCGAAGTGCGTGAGCTCGCCCGGGTGATCGGCGAAGCGTGTCGCGACCAGGTCGAGCACCGCGCGCGTCGTGGCGTCCGGTCTGAAGGCGATGGGCTCCGCGATCTCGCCCGGGCCGTCCCGGCCGAACGTGCCGCGGTTCTTCGCGTCGTAGTTCCACTTGCCGCCCTCGGGGTCGTCGCCGTCCATCAGCACGCCGGTGCGCCGCCGCATCTCCCGGTAGAAGTACTCCATGCGCAGCTGCTTCCGGCCTGTGGCATGCCCGGCGAAATCGTCGTGCGAACAGAGGAAGTGGCGATCGGCGCGGACCTCCAGTTCGATGCCCGCCGACTGCGCGGTTTCCTTCAGAGACGATTGCACGCGCCAGTCGCCGGCCTCGACCATCACGATCTTCTCGGGACGAAATCGGGCGAGGTCGGCCGTGACCAGGTCGGCGAGCGTCGTGGGGTTTTCCGCCGCGTCGAGCGTGTGGTAGTGGACGGTCCAGCCGCGCTCGTGCAGTGCGTC
>JBFFZF010000048.1:0-25385 GCA_041568755.1 Longimicrobiales bacterium
ATGCCCTCACGGCAGTCGTGGTCGAAGGCAATCGGGTCGCCCCCTTCCCGGGTCAGCCGGTCGTTGATGACGTCGAGCATCTCGAGGAACGACATGTGCTCGCTGACGTCGTCCGCCACGTAGCGCTCGAACCGGCCGGGCACCCCCGCCCTCGCCTGCCTCCACACGTTGACCGTGATCTTCATGCCGTCATCGACTCCTGAGGATCGCCCACCTTCCCCTCGTCCCTTCCCCACCCCCTTCAACTCTCCCTCTCCCGCTCCCTCTCCCATGTGTCCCTAAACGTAGCTGCGCTGCGACAACGGCACGTACTCGAACGCGAGCGGCTCCTTGTGCAGGCGCGGTTCGTGATCGTCACCGCGGAACTCCCAGACGGCGACGTGGGCAAACGTCTCATCGTCGCGCCGCGCCTCCCCTTCCCTGGTCTGGTGCTCGACGCGGAAGTGCCCGCCGCAGGATTCGTCGCGCACCAGCGCGTCGCGGCACATGAGGGCGGCGAAATCGAAGAAGTCGGCCACCCGGCCGGCGTACTCGAGGGACTGGTTCAGATCGTCGCCACTGCCGGGCACGTTCACGTCGTTGTGGAACTCCTCGCGCAGTTCGGGGATGCGTTCGAGGGCGGTCCTCAGGCCCTGCTCGGTGCGGGCCATGCCACACTGTTCCCACATCAGTGCACCAAGCGCGCGGTGGAACTCACGGACGGTTCTCCGGCCGCGCGCCGCGAGCAGGGCGTGGAGCCGGCCCGCGGCCGTCGTCTCCGCCTCGCGGAACGCGTCGTGGTCCGTGGTAACCTGCTGGAGTCCGCCCTGGGCCAGGTAGTCGCCGATCGTGAGCGGCAGAATGAAGTACCCGTCTGCGAGTCCCTGCATGAGCGCGCTCGCGCCGAGCCGGTTCGCGCCGTGGTCGGAGAAGTTGGCCTCGCCGATCACGTGCAGACCCGGGATCGTGCTCATGAGGTTGTAGTCCACCCACAGCCCGCCCATTGTGTAGTGCGGGGCGGGATAGATGCGCATCGGCGTTTCGTACGGGTCCTCGCCCGTGATGTTCATGTACATCTCGAAGAGGTTCCCGTAGCGGTCTTCGATGACGTTGCGGCCCAGGCGCTGGATCGCGTCGCGGAAGTCGAGGTACACGCCCACACCGCTCGGGCCGACACCCCGTCCCTCGTCCACCATTTCCTTGGCCCGTCGGGATGCGATGTCACGAGGGGCCAGGTTGCCGAAGCTGGGATAGAACCGTTCGAGGTAGTAGTCGCGCTCGCTTTCCGGGATCTGCGCGGGCGGCCGACGGTCTCCGGCCTCACGAGGGACCCAGATGCGGCCGTCGTTGCGCAACGACTCGCTCATCAGCGTGAGCTTGGACTGGTGCTCGCCCGCAGGAGGAATCGATGTCGGGTGGATCTGCGTGTAGCACGGGTTGGCCATGCCGGCGCCGCGCCGGTGGGCGCGCCAGATCGCCGTGACGTTGCAGCCCTGGGCGTTGGTCGACAGGTGAAAGACGTTGCTGTAGCCCCCGGTCGCGAGCACGACGGCGTCGGCGACCCAGCGCTGCAGTGCCCCGCTGCGCAGGTCGCGCGTGATGATGCCGCGCGCCCGGCCATCGATGACGACGAGTTCTAGCATCTCGTGGCGCGGGTACATCTGCACTTTACCCGCAGCGATCTGGCGCTCGAGCGCCTGGTACGCGCCGAGCAGCAGCTGCTGGCCGGTCTGGCCGCGCGCGTAGAACGTGCGCGACACCTGGGCGCCGCCGAAAGAACGGTTCGCGAGCAGGCCGCCGTACTCGCGGGCGAAGGGCACGCCCTGGGCGACGCACTGATCGATGATCTCGCCGCTGATCTGGGCCAGACGGTAGACGTTGGCCTCGCGCGCCCGGAAGTCCCCGCCCTTCACGGTATCGTAGAACAGCCGGAACACGCTGTCGCCGTCGCTCTGGTAGTTCTTCGCCGCGTTGATCCCGCCCTGTGCGGCGATCGAGTGCGCCCGCCGCGGGCTGTCCTGGAAGCAGAAGCAGCGCACGTTGTAGCCCAGCTCGGCCAGCGTCGCGGAGGCTGACGCGCCGGCCAGGCCCGAGCCCACCACGATCACATCGTACTTCCGCTTGTTCGCCGGGTTGACCAGCTTCAGGGCAAAGCGGTGCCGATCCCATTTCTGTTCGATCGGCCCGGACGGGATCTTCGCGTTCAGTCGCATGCCAGGTCAGCGCAGGATACCGGTGAGCACGGCGATCGGGAACGACATGTTCCCCAGCGCGACCGCACCCGCGATCACGGCTGCGATGGGACGGCGCAACCGGCTGGCGCCCGGGTCACCGGCGCCCAGCGTCTGCAGCGCACTCCAGATGCCGTGATAGAGGTGCAGCCCCAGCGGGACCATGGCCGCCATGTAGGCCACAGCCACCGGCCAGGCGCGGAACCCGCTGATGAAGTTGTGGTAGGCGTCGCCCGCGATGAAGTCGGGGTGCACGCCCGGCACACCCAGCGTGAGGTGGAGCAGGTGATAGACAACGAAGGCCAGGATGAGGATGCCACCCCAGACCATCGTGCGTGAGGCGTAGCTGAAGGCCAGGCTGTCGAAGCGGTGGTAGCCCACGGGCCGGGCCCGCCGACTCTGCTGCACGAGCTGGATGGCCGCGCCGATGTGCACGGACACGGCCAGCAGCAGCACGACGCGTGCGACCCAGAGCAGCTGGCCGCGTGCGAAGAACGGGGCGCCGACTTCGCGCAGCCCCTCGGCGTAGTGGTTGAACGCCTCCGCACCCTGGTACACCTTGAGGTTGCCCAGGAAGTGCACGATGACGAACCCGAGCAGGATGACGCCGGACACCGCCATCGCGATCTTCTTGGCGATCGATGAACTGCGCTGCTGTACACCCGGCGGTCGTGCGACCGGGGTCCCTGTCGCGGTCATGCGAGCAGCGCCATCGTCTCCCGGACCGCCGCGGCCGACCGCTCGAGTGCGGCCCGTTCGTCCGCCGTGAGCTCGACCTCGATGATCCCTTCCATCCCGCCCCGGCCCAGTTTGCACGGCACGCCCAGATACAGGCCGTTCATCCCGTACTCGCCTTCCAGCCAGACCGAGCACGGCAGGATCCGCTTGCGATCCTGCACGATCGCTTCCGCCATCTGCACGGCCGCCGCGCCGGGCGCGTAGTACGCGCTCCCGGTCTTGAGCAGACTCACGATCTCGGCGCCTCCGTTGCGCGTCCGGTCCACCAGCGCATCGATGCGGTCCTGTGCGAGCAGCTGGCTCAGCGGGATTCCGCTGACCGTCGTGTACGAGGCCAGCGGGACCATGGTGTCGCCGTGTCCGCCGAGGACGAGTGCCTGGATGTCCTCGACGCTCACATCCAGCTCGAGGGCAATGAACGAACGGTAACGGGCCGTGTCCAGAACACCGGCCATGCCGATGACTCGCTCGCGCGGGAACCCGGTCGTCTCCCGACAGACGTAGGCCATCACATCGAGCGGATTCGACACGACGATGACGAACGCATCGGGCGAGGTCCGCTGAATGTGTCTGGAGACATCGCGCACGATGCCGGCGTTGGTGCGCAGGAGGTCCTCACGGGACATGCCGGGCTTGCGGGCGATGCCGGCGGTCACGATGTACAGCTCCGAGCCTGCCGTGTCGCCGTAGTCGTTCGTGCCGATGACGCGCGAGTCGAACCCCTCAATGGGCGCGGACTCCCATTGATCGAGGCCCTTGCCCTGCGGCACGCCTTCGAGGATGTCGATGAGGACGACGTGACGGGCCAGTCGCCGCTGTGCGACGAGGAGGGCGGCACTCGCACCGACGTTGCCCGCGCCCACGACCGTGATCTTCTCGAACATGGATGACGATGCTCCTGAACTTGTTGGCTGAACGACCTGCAACCGCGGCGGAAGCTAGGGCGCCATGCGGGAAAGTGTCAAACCGAAAAGCCGACGCGGAACGGACTCAGCCGCCCACCTGGGAGAGTGCCAGAAGACCGCCCGACCCGCTCGCGCTGCCCTGGACGAGGTGGTGCCGTTCCGGCTTGATGCGCAGCGTGTGCTCGATGAGCGGTTCGAGCGGCTCGCCGCGCCGCAGCGGGTCACGGAGGTCGGTCTCGATGTCGCCGAACAGGCATGGACGCAGCCGACCGTTCGCCGTCAGCCGCATGCGGTTGCAGCGATCGCAGTAGTTGTGGCTCATGGGTGTGATCACGCCGACCGTGCCCGCCGCGTCCGGGAACCGGAAGTACGTGGCGGGGCCGTTGCCCTCCGGCCCGGCCACGGGCTCGAGGGCGCCGATGCGCCGCACCCGCTCCAGCATCTCCAGCGCCGGCACGTATTCGCTCGCCGAAACGCCCAGGTTTTCGCCGACCGGCATGACCTCGATGAACCGGACGTGCCACGGACGGTCGATGGTCGCGCGCGCGAAATCTTCCAGTTCGTCGTCGTTGCGGCCCCGCATCACGACCGTGTTGATCTTGATCGGCTTCAGACCCACCCGTTCGGCGGCTGCGATGCCGTCCAGGATGCTGGTGTGCGAGCCGGGCCGGCGCGCGATGGCATCGATGCGGTCCGGACGCAGCGAATCCAGCGAGATGTTCACCCGCTTGACACCCGCTGCGTGCAGAGGCTCCGCCATGTCCGCGAGCAGCACGGCGTTCGTCGACAGGGCGATGTCTTCGATGCCGGGCACGGCCGCCAGCGAGGCGATGAGGGTCGGCAGGTCCCGCCGCACGAGCGGCTCGCCGCCGGTGATGCGCAGGCGCCGCAGCCCCATGGCTGCCATCGTGCGCACGATCTGCTCGATCTCCTCGTAGGTGAGCAGTTCGCCGCGCCGCAGCCACGGCAGTCCCTCCTCCGGCATGCAGTAGACGCAGCGCAGGTTGCACTTGTCCGTGACGGAAATGCGCAGGTACTCGATGCGGCGCCCGAAGCTGTCACGCATTCCGGGCGTGGACCGCGTCCGCTCGACTTCCATACGCGCCGCCGTGGCGCGGTCGAGGAGGTCACTCATGGGGAGCCGGGGCCGCGGCGGGCGCATGACCGTCGAGCCAGACCCGTTCGCCGGTCGTGTAGTGTTCCTGCTTCCAGACGGGGAGGCGCCGCTTGATCTCCTCGATCACGTAGCGGGCGACGTCGAACGCTTCGGCACGATGGGGCGTGGAGACGGCGATGGCCACACTGGTCTCACCCACCGCCAGTTCACCGATGCGGTGCACCACGGCCAGCCGTGAGGGATCCCACCGCTGGCAGGCCTCGTCCGCGATCGCGGCCAGCACGCGCTCCGCCATGCTCACGTAGGCATCGTAGCGCATGCCGGTGACGCTGCGGCCTTCGTTGTGGCGGCGCACGGTGCCCTGGAACAGCAGGACGGCGCCGTCGTCCGGCGTGCCTACACCGTCCAGGACGCGTCCGGGCCCGATCGCATCGCGTGTGACCTGCACGTTCGCACGCATCATCAACCTCCCGCCACGGGTGGCAGGAGGGCGACCTCGTCACCCTCGTTCAGGACGGTCTCCAGCCCGGCGATCTCCTGGTTCACCGCGACCGCCGGCTCCGCTGGCAGACGGGAGGTCCCGTTCCCATGCGCGCGCACGCGGTCGACGGCCTGCCGGGCCGTCGTCCCCTCCGGCAGGTCCAGATCGAGCGAGTCGACGCCCGCCAGATCGCGGTAGAACGCGAAGAACAGCAATCGGATGCGCATGGTGCGAAGCTACCGGAGCCGCGCCCGCGCCGGCAAGCCGTACGCGGCTCGATCGGCCGGGGCGGGCGCGTGCTCGACACCTGGTTCCCGCACGAAAACCTCAGCGGGCGTCCCGGAGTACCGGAACGCCCGCGCTCGTGCCCCTGCCGACCCCCGGGCCCTTAAAGGGCGGATCCAGCCCGGCCGCGCCCGGACCGTCGCGATCCCGGGGCGAACACGGGTCCCGCCCTCGGATCCGCGCCTTCCACGCCCGGACCGCCCGGTCCGCCGCCGGGCTCACGCCGCTCCTCGATCATCGAGCGGATCGTCTCCTGGAGCCGGAGCAAACGCACGGTCAGCTGGGCGCGCTTGCGCGGCGGCAGCAGTGACTTCAGCTCGGTCTGGTCCTGCTGCCACTGCCTGTGCTCGCGCTCGCGGATCGTCTCGAACTCGTCGAGCAGACTGGCGAACGTCGCGTCGTCCGTCTGCGGATCGACCACCGCGGCCATCAGGCGCCGCCTCGTTTCGGCCGCATCCGCCGCCAGGTTGCGGCGGCGCTCCTGACTGGACTGCAACCAGGCCTCGACCCGGCCGCGTTCTCGCGCGTCGAGTCCGATCTCCCGACTGCTCTGGTCCATGAAGCGCTGCACGATGCGCTGTTCGAGCTGGGCGCGACGGTTCATCTGCATCTGGCCGCGCTGGGCCATCAGCCCGCCCGGGACCAGGCACATCATCAGCACGGCGGCAGCGATGACTCTCACGACTCCATCTCCTCGAGCAGCCTGATCAGTTCGTCTTCGGACAGCGCCTCCAGACCCGGTGCCCCGCTCAGGATCCGCGGGGGCGACGCCTCACCCAGCCAATCGGCGGGCAGGCCGGCCAGGTCCGCGGGATCGGCCTCTCCGCCACGATTCATCAGGATCCCGCCCGTGACCAGTGCGAACGCCACCATGGCGGCCATGGCCAGTCTCCGCGCACTCCACGCCGTGCGGACCTCACCGGCCCGCAGGCGTTCCAGGATGCGCGTGTCGAGTCCGTCCGGCACGGTCGCGGGCGTCCCGCGCACCACGCGCAGCACGGTCAGCTCTGCCGCGCAATCGGTGCAGGACTCGACATGCTCGCGCAGTGCTGCGTCCATCTCCCCGCCGCGCGCCGCGGCGGGGAGGCGATCCCGCAGCCGTTCACAAGTCAGGCTCGTCACGTCAGCTTCTCCCGCAGGCGCTTGATGCCCAGGTGGTAGTTCACGCGCGCTGCTCCCTCGGTACAGTCCAGGATCTGGCCGATTTCCTGGTAGCTCAGACCCTGTGTGGCTCTCAACAGGACCGCCATGCGCTGTTTCGGCGGCAGCGTCTCCAGCATCGCGGTCGCCCGGGCCGCTTCCGCCGACTGCACCGCGGTCTCGGCCGGATCCGGCCCCCGTGCCGCGACATCGCCGGCCGCCTTCAGCCCGACTTCTCGTCGCCTGCCCCGGCGCCGTCCCTGGGAGCGCGCTGCATTCATCGTGATGCGCAGGACCCAGGTGCGGAAGCTGGCCGCGCCCCGGAACCGGGCGATCCCGTTCATCGCGTTGATCATCGCATCCTGCGCCGCGTCCTGTGCCAGGTCACGATCCCCGAGGATGCGGTAGGCGAGGTCGAAGACGGCGCCCAGGTGTCGCCCGACCAGCACTTCCTGCGCCTCGCGGTCTCCTCTGCGCGCCCGGTCGACCATCGCGGCCTCATCGAGGCCGTCGCCATCCACGGAATCCGGGCCAGGTCTCGTCACTGGAAACTAGACGTTCCGGACCGCGGGCCTGTTAAACGCAAGACGCCCCCGGGCCGCTCTCGGACCGGGGGCGCACCCACAGTTGCCGGGCACGGGTATTCAGTTCACCGGCACGTGCGTGCCCTCCGAGACCTGCGTGCGCAGGTCCTTGGACGGCTTGAAGATGGGCACGGCCCTGGCCGGGACCTCGACCGGCTCGCCGGTGCGCGGGTTGCGCGCCATCCGGGATCGCCGCTTGCGGACCTTGAATGTGCCGAAACCGCGGATCTCGATGTGGGTGTGATCCGCCATGGCGTTCTTGATCGCGTTGAGCAGTCCATCCACGACGAGGGCACAGTCCTTCTTCGTAATCCCGGGGCCGATCGCCTCCGCCACCTGCTCGACTAGGTCCGCCTTCGTCATGTTCACGCTCCGTGGATCTCAGAACCTGTGATGCCGGGCTCGTTGGCACGAACGACGTCCATCGTGGCCGGGTTGCTGGACATCGGGACCGCGAGGACCGCCGGCCTCCTGCCGCGCGCGAGGCCCCGGCATCGGCCGGGCCCTGACCCGAAAAAAGGTCGCGGGAAACGCCGCTCAGAGTAATGCCGGAACTTCGCTAAAGTCAAGTGCTTCCTTGGCTTCGACCCATCGCGGCAACGAAGCGATCGAACAGGTAGCGCGAGTCGTGCGGGCCCGGCGCCGCTTCCGGATGGTACTGCACGCTGAACACGTCGAGCTCCCGGTGTTCGAGACCTTCCATGGTCCCGTCGTTCAGGTTGACGTGCGTCACCCGCAGCGCCGGCGCGTCCACGACCTCGCCCGAGTCGTCCATCTGAACGGCAAAACCGTGGTTCTGAGAGGTGATTTCGATGACGCCGTCCGAAAGCCTGCGTACAGGGTGATTCCCTGCCCTGTGGCCGTACAACAGTTTGAACGTCCGACCGCCAAACGCGCGAGCAACGAGCTGGTGTCCCAGGCAGATGCCGAAGACGGGCACGCCCCGCCCGGCCAGCATACGGACCGTCTCCAGCGCATGCTCGACCGCCTCCGGATCGCCCGGACCGTTGGACAGGAAGAGACCGTCCGGTTCGCGTTCCAGGAACGCGGCTGCGGGCGTGCCGGCCGGCATCGTCGTGACGCGGCAGCCGCGCGCGGCCAGCAGCCGCTGCGAGTTCCGCTTCACACCAAAATCGTACGCCATCACGTGGAAGCGCTCCGGTCCTTCCGCCGGCGTCTCGTACGGCGTGGCCGTCGTCACACCGCCCGTCAGATCCATCCCCTCCATCCGCGGGTGCGCGAGGATCCGCACCATGACCTCGTCAGGCGGCGTCGCTGCGGGCGCGATCGCGGAGCGCATGGCACCCGCCGACCGGACGTGGCGCGTGATCGCACGCGTGTCCACGCCCGTCAACGCCGTGATCTTCTGGGCGGTCAGGTAGTCCTCGAGCGAGCCCTCCGCACGCCAGTTGCTGTAGCGGGCCGCGATCTCGCGCATCACGAAGCCCGCCACCTGCACGCGCTCCGACTCCGCATCCGCGGCCACCACGCCGTAGTTGCCGATGAGCGGGTACGTCATCGTCACGATCTGGCCGGCGTACGACGGGTCCGTCAGCACTTCCTGGTACCCGGTCATGGATGTGTTGAAAACGACCTCGCCGATCGTCTCGGTGCGGGCGCCAACCAGGCGGCCGTCGAACCGCCGTCCGTCTTCGAGGAGCAGGTAGCCAGGCAGGGCGCAGGTCTCCGGTCCGATGTCGCAAGCAGAATGGCGGCGCGAAATTAGCCCTCAGCGAACGCGTGTCAAGCCGCCGCCCCGAACGGTTGCGCCGGCTGCCCCGCCCGCCGATCGTTCGGCCATGCGTTCCCTGATCTGGATCTGGGCCGACGAATCCTGTCTCGGCGTGCAGTTCACCGACCGTGATTCACCCGGTGGCGCGGGCGGGCTCATCGAACACTGGACCGCTCGCGGCTGCACCCGCCGGGACTACTGGCTGAGCGAGCCGGCCACGACCAACAACCGCATGGCGCTGCGCAGCGCGATCACGGGCCTGGCCCTCCTCCGCCGGCCGTGTCGCGTGGTTTTCACATCGGACTCGCAGTACCTCGTCAATGGCATGCGCGAGTGGATCCATGCCTGGGCGCGCCGCGGCTGGAAACGCAAGGGCGGCAGCATCGAGAACCTCGATTTGTGGAAAGAACTCGCGCCGGCCTTCCAGCGTCACGAAGTACACCCCTGCTGGGTGCGCGGACACGCCGGAAACCCGCGCAACGAGTACGCGAACGACCTCGCCGTCCGCGCCGCGCGCACGCAGACGCGCTCTGATGGCCTGGTGGAATCCGGCTTCAGCGCATGGCTCGAGCAGCAGCGGGAGAAGCGCGAACGTTACTTCGACTTCATGGAATGGCAGGAGCCGGATCTCGAAGATTTCGAGCCGGTCCCGCCGGTCCCGATCTGAAGTCGGTCGCGCACCGGGGCGGGATGCAGGAAACCCCCAGGTGCGACACGTTCGCATCCTGGGGGCTTCTCACCGCTGGCGGGACCGGGTTCCACGTTTCGGCGTCGCCACGTGCGGCGACCTCTCCCACTCCCTTACCCTCGTCACGCGGTCGTTGACTCAGGCATCCCGTTGACTCACCGGGACCTCTAGCTGCGTCCAGCGACCTCGCAGCCGGCTCGTCGCAGGCCGAACACCTGGCCGAGCATCCTCGCCTTTGACCGAAGTCGCCGGTCGAGTCGTCACCCGAAGCGTAGACCGCGTCCTCGAATGACGTGCGCTGAACTTATCCGTCCGCTCGGGGGCGGTCAAGTCTTTCGGGAAGTCTTCGCCGGACCTGATCGTGTACGTCCGAAAACATCGGCCACGTGCCCCGCAACCGATGTCGCAACATCCTCGAGATCGACCGCCCGGCCTGTGCACAACGCAAGGGAAGTGACACCGCCATCACGAATACCGCACGGTACGATCGCAGCGAAGAAAGAGAGATCCGTATTCACGTTCAACGCGAATCCGTGTGACGTGATCCAACCGCTCGAAACGCGCACGCCGATGGCGGCGATCTTGTCGGTTTGAACCCACACGCCCGTGCGGCCGGGCCTGCGTGTCGCAGTCACGCCGAAGTCGGCGACACAACGGATGAGGGCTTCCTCGATGCCGCGCACGTAGGCGTGCAGGTCGCGTCGACCTTCCTCGAGCGCGAGGATCGGGTATCCCACGAGCTGGCCCGGACCGTGGTACGTCACATCACCGCCCCGCCCGACATCGTGCACATCGATACCGAGCAGGCGCCGATCCGTCTCATCCAGCAACACGTGATCGGGGTTCGCGGACGTGCCCAGCGTAATGACGTGCGGATGCTCGAGCAGCAGCAGCGTATCCTCGATTTCGCGTGCACGCCGCTGCGCGACCGTGTGCTGCTGCAGTTCCAGCGCCTCTGCGTACGGGACGCGACCCAGCCAGCGCGCATCGAGGCCGGCGGCGTGCGCCGCAGCGGCTGAAACGCCCTTTACCGGGTCGGCGGTGCCAGGGTGCGTCCGGGCCAACGCCTCACCCATCGGCCGGGAACTGCTCCAGCACGTCCTTCAGGCGGGCGAGGAAGCGTGCTGCGTCGGCACCATCGACGATGCGGTGATCGTAGCCCAGCGAGAAGTAGGTGCGCTTGCGGATGGCGATGACGTCCGTGCCATCCATGTCGACGACGACGGGGCGTTTCTCGATTGCGCCCGTCCCGAGAATGGCCGAAGTACCTTCCGGGATGACCGGCATGCCGACCATGGTGCCGAGCACGCCCGGGTTCGTGATCGAGAACGTCGCGCCCTGAATCTCATCCGGCTTGAGCTTGCGATCGCGGGCGCGTTCGGCCAGGTCGTTGATCTTGCGCGCGAGCCCCACGAGGTTCAGGCCGTCCGCGTTGCGCACGACTGGAACGATCAGGCCCGGGTTGAGATCCACGGCGATGCCGACGTTGACATCGCCCCGGTAGATGAGCTGGTCTCCGGACACGGTCCCGTTGACCATCGGGAACTCGGGCAGCACGTGCGCAACCGCCCACGCCACGAAGGCCGTGTAGCTCACCCTGACGGCCTGCTCCTCCCAGCGCGAGCGCATGGCCCCGCGCACGCGGTCGACCTGCGTGAAGTCGATCTCGATGAAGGAGTGCACGTGGGGTGCGATCCGCTTGGCGCGCACCATGTGATCCGCCGTGAGGCGGCGGATCCGGTCCATGGGCTGCACCCGGTCGCCTGGCCGGGCCGGGAATTCCGGATGCCGGACCTGCCCGAAGAAAATGGACCAGAGATCGTCCGCCCCGACCACCGCACCATCCCGTGCCGGCGGCGCGGCTGGCGCGGGTGCGGGCGCGGCCGCGGGCACCGCGGCGCGCTGCTCGAGGAACGACATGATGTCCTGCTTGGTCACGCGGCCGGCGTGCCCGGTGCCCTCCACATCGCCGATATCGATGTCGTGCTCGGCCGCGATGCGCCGGACAAGCGGCGTCGACCGCCGGCGCAGCCGATCCTCGGCCGACTCCTCCTGATCACTGCCATTCGTCTCTGCACGGGTCGGTGGAGGCGGGGCGGGCCCGCCGGCGGCGGGTGCGGGCGAAGCAGCCGTCGCCGATTCGGCGGTGGCCGGAGCGGGCGCGGGCCTGGCCGGAGCGGCGGGCGCCGTCGCTGCGCTCTTCTCCGTCTCGATGGCGGCCACGATCGTGCCGACCTCGACCGTGCTGCCCTCTTCGACCAGGATCTCGGTCAGCGTTCCCGCCGCGGGCGCCGGAATCTCCGCGTCCACCTTGTCCGTGGAGATCTCGAGAAGCGGCTCATCGCGTGCCACTTCATCGCCCACCTTCTTCATCCACTTCGAAACCGTGCCTTCCGCAATGGACTCGCCCATCTGAGGCATCGGGACTTCGATTCGCGCCATGACCGTGCTCCAGCCGGTTCGGGAACCTGTTCTCGCGCGGCGATCGCCGCGTTCAGTACGCCATCAGGTGTTGGACCGCCTTCAGGATATCATCGACCTGCGGCAGGAAATAGTCCTCCAGCGTCCCCGCGTACGGGACCGGCGCGTCGATCGCCGTGACCCGAAGCATGGGGGCGTCCAGCCACTCGAAGGCCTGCTCGCTGACGCGGGCGAAGATCTCGCCCGCGACGCCGCCGGTGCGCGTGTCTTCGTGAACGACGAGCAGACGGTGTGTCTTCTTCACGCTCTCGACGATCGCGTCCTCGTCCAGCGGGAGCAGCGTACGCAGATCGAGGATCTCGACGTCGATGCCCTCGTCGGCGAGCGTCTGGGCCGCGCGCTGACTTTCGTGTACCATGGCGCCGTACGTGACGATCGTCACGTCGGTCCCTGCGCGGTGCAGCCTGGCCCTGCCCAGCGGAATCGTGTAGTCCTCTTGCGGCAGCGTCTCTCGCAGGAACGGAGCGCGGTAGAGTTTCTTGTGCTCGAAGAACAGGACCGGATCGTCGTCGCGGATCGCCGCTTTGAGGAGGCCCTTGGCATCCGCCGCCGTGGCGGGGTAGACGATGCGCAGTCCGGGCGTGTGGAAGAACGCCATCTCGGGGTTCTGGGAGTGGAACGGCCCGCCGCGCACGCCGCCGCCCACAGGGCCGCGCACTACGAGGGGCAGCGGTCCGCTGCCGCGCCAGCGCGATGTGGCGATGTAGTTCGTGAGAGGCTCGTACGCACACGAAACGAAATCCATGAACTGCATCTCGACGACGGGGCGCAGCCCCATGTGCGCCGCGCCGGCTGCAACGCCGGTGAACCCGGCCTCGCTGATCGGCGTGTCGACGATGCGTTCGGGACCGAACCAGTCGTGGAACCCGTCGGTGACCTTGAATGCGCCTCCGTAGAGGGCGATGTCCTCGCCCATCAGCAGGACGGCGGGGTCGCGTTCCAGCTCCTCCCACAGCGCCTCGCGGATCGCCTCGAGCATCGTGACGGGGCGACCCTGCTCCGTGTGACGGACGTGCTCGGGCTTTTCCCGCTGACCTGTCGGGCGTTTGGAGGCTCTCGCCATGGACGCCTCTGCGCTGCCTGGAGGTGGCTACGACCGCGCGCGTCGGCCGCGGCCGTGGCGCGCATCGATGAGACAGCCCCGGCCCGCTCGCGCGCACCGGGGCTCCGGGGGTCCGGCCACGGCCCCCTACTGGTTCGTCGTCGTCGTCGCTGCTCCGCCCGTCGTCGGCGGCGTCACGGCCTGTCCGGGTTCGACACCGGTCCCGGGCAGCAGCGGCTGCGGCGTGGGCTGGGTCGAGAACTCCTGCTGCAGGAGGGACGCGGACGACCGGGACCGGGAGGACATGATGGACAGGACCAGGGCGAGAACGAGGAAGATCCCGCCCGTTACCCAGGTGGCCTTGGTCAGCAGCGTGACCGCCTGACGACCGCCGAGCACGCTGTCCGCCATGGTCCCGCCCCCGCCGCCCATGGCGGCCAGGCCGTCGCCTTTACCCGACTGCATCAGCACGATCACGCTGAGCAGCAGGCCGTCGAGAATGAGCAGAAACAGAATGAAGCTGTACACAGTGCCAGACTCCCTCGAAAACGTCAGTTCATGCTGGCCAAAAAGCTCGCCCGCGGCGGGGGATCTGTCAATCCGGCCGGGCCGACGCGATCCGGGCGAACGCGTCCGGCTTGAGGCTCGCCCCGCCCACCAGCAGCCCATCGACGCCGGGCGCAGCCAGCAACGCTGCCGCGTTCTCCGGGTTGACCGACCCGCCGTACAGGATGGGCACGTCGGACGCCGCGCGACCATAGCGCGCGTCCAGTTCGCGACGCAGCAGCCGGTGCGCGGCGGACGCGTCTTCCGGCGTCGCGGTCACGCCGGTACCGATCGCCCAGACCGGCTCGTACGCCAGCACCAGACCCGGCCCGGGCAGCGCCTCGCCGGAAGGTTCGAGACCGGCCTGCAGCTGGCGGGTCAGGACGGCTTCGAGTGCGTCGCCGCGCCGTTCGGCCAGCGTCTCGCCGACGCACAGGACGGGCACCAGCCCGGCCGCGGCGGCGGCCGCGACTTTCCGGCCGGTTTCGATGTCCGTCTCGCCGAACACGTGCCGCCGCTCGGAGTGGCCCACGAGGACGAGGCGGGCGCCCGCACCGGCGGCCATGCGCGCGGAGACCTCGCCCGTGAACGCGCCCGCCGCCTCCCAGTGGATGTTCTGCACGCCCAGGAGGATGTCGGGCCGATCGCGGAGCGCCTGCCGCGCCGCCTCGAAGGAGAGGGCGGGCGGAAAGAAACACACGGTCCGGGACGGATCCGCGGACCAGGCGGAACAGAACGTTGCGAAGAAGCCGGTCGTTTCCTCCGGCGTCATGTTCATCTTCCAGTTGCCTGCAATGACCGGCTTGTTCACGATCGGCTCAGCCTCGGGTTGTTCGGGATCTCAGAGATCATCCAGGATGGCGATGCCGGGCAGCGCTTTCCCCTCCAGGTACTCGAGGGAAGCGCCCCCGCCCGTGGAGACGTGCGTCATGTGGCTCGCCAGATCGGCGGCCTCGAGCGCCGCGGCGGTATCCCCGCCGCCGGCCACGGTCGTCGCGCCTCGCCGCGTCGCCGCGGCCACGCGTACCGCAATGGCACGGGTTCCGGCCGCGAACGGCGCGAGCTCGAACAGGCCCATGGGACCGTTCCACAGGATCGTCGCCGCCGCACCGATCGACCGGCCGAAGAGCGCTTCGGTCGCCGGTCCGATGTCGAGGATGCGGTCGGCAGCGCGTACTTCCGCGCGCGCACGAACCTCGGTCCGGGCCGACGCGTCCGCCTGCTCCGCAACGATGCAGTCGATGGGCAGCACCAGCTTGTCCCCCGCCCGGCCGAGCAGATCGCGGGCCATGGCCACGCGCTCTTCCTCGATGAGGGATGCACCGGTCTCGAGTCCGAGTGCGCGAAAGAAGGTGTTGGCCATGGCGCCGCCGATCAGCAGGCTGTCCACGCGCGGCAGCAGCGCCTCCACGACGTCGATCTTGCCCGAGATCTTGGCGCCGCCCAGGATCGCCACGAACGGGCGCTGCGGGCGGGTCAGTGCGCGGCCCAGGAACTCGAGCTCCTTCTCGATGAGAAAGCCCGCGACGGCCGGCTTCCCGTCGGCGCGCATGACCGCGGGCGCCCCCTGCGTCGAAGCGTGCGCGCGGTGCGCCGTGCCGAAGGCGTCATTCACGAACACATCGCCCAGTGCGGCGAGTGACCGGGCCAGCCGCTCATCGTTCGATTCTTCGCCCGCGTCGAAACGCAGGTTCTCGAGCATGAGCACACCGCCATCCTCGAGCGCCGTCACCGCCGCGTTCACCTCGTCACCCGCGACGTGTGGCACGAACCGGACCGGCGTCTCCAGCAGCACGCCCAGGCGGTCAGCCACGGGGCGCAGCGAAAACGCCGGATCGGGCGAGCCTTTCGGCCGGCCCAGATGCGACACGAGCACCAGCCGGGCGCCGCGGTCGCGCAGCCAGCGCAGCGTCGGCAACGTCGCGACGATGCGCGTGTCGTCAGTCACGACGCCGGCCTCGATGGGCACGTTGTAATCCAGACGGACGAGCACCGGACGCCCGCGCACGGCAGCGTCCGGCAGTTGTTTCAGTGTCTTTTTCTCCATGATCTCGCGCACGGGATCGATCGGGCAGAGGGGCGCGAAGCTACGGCGCGGCCACGTCTCCATCAAGGTGACGCGTGAAGCGCAGAATCTCCTCGACCACCTTGTCCGGCGCCTCCCAGGTGGGCGAGTGGCCTACGCCCGGAAGGGCGATGAGCTGCCCGTCCCGCACCAGCGCCTGTGCGCGGCGCGCGTGACGGAGAGGCAGAAAACGATCACGCACGCCCCACAGCAGGAGCACCGGCGCGGAGATCTGCCCGAGCTCGTCGTCGGCCACCACCTCGCGCTGGCCGCGGATCGACACGAACTGGCCGATGTGCGAGGCCAGCGTCTGTGCGGCGCCGGCGCGGGCGGACGCCTGGATGTAGGCGATCAGTTTGCTCCGGCGGTCGGGTGGCACGGAGCCGCTCGTCAGGTAGGTGTGGAAGAAGAGGCGCAATCCGGTCCGACTCGTCGAGGCGGCAAGAGCCCGCGCACCAGGCACCGACGCGAGCCGGACGGCCAGCGGCAGATCACGACCGAGCCCGGCGGCATCGATCAGAATCAGGCTGCGCACGGCGCGCGGTGCGCGGAGGGCCATTTGCACGCCGACCAGCCCGCCCAGCGACGTGCCTGCGACGTGGACGGGGGGCATCCGGCGCCCTTCGAGGCATGACAGCAGGACGTCGGCCAGCGACGCGCCGAGCGGGCGGCCGATGTCCGCGCGTGGCGAAAGGCCGAAGCCGGGAAGATCGGGTGCGATGACGTGGTGCGCCACGGACAGGTCGCGCAGCACTGCGAACCAGTTCGCGGCGCCACCGCCGGCCCCGTGAAGCAGCACCATCGGCGTGCCCTGCCCGCCCTCCAGCCCGTGCAGGTCGATCCCACCGGCGGACGTCCTCGTCCTCGTGAACCGCGCGCCACCGGCCTCCAGCAGCGCGTCCATCGCACGGATCACATCGGCCGCCGCCCTCACCATCGAGGTCCTCCCTGAACAGGGCGGCCGCGGTGGCGAGGGACCGCCGCGGCCGGGTGACAGATCCGGGCGAGCCGCCCGGGCCTAGCCCGGCGCCGGCACCTTTGCGACCTGCGTCAGGAACCCGTGCGCCCCGGGCTCCCGTGCACTGATCTCCAGGGCACTCGCGCAGTAGCTGCACTGGATGCGGCCGGAACCCTGTCCGGGAGCCAGTTCCGCGCCGTCCCGATGGCCGCAGACGGGGCACCGGTACGTCCCGAACTGGGATTGCTGCGGGGTAGCCATGGGCGGTCTCTCCTCGTGGGGCGTCGAGCGGGCGGAATTGCGAGCCGCGTGCCGTTCGGGCCCCGCTGCGCGTCCCGCCCCGGCGAGCCGGACGCGGTCCACGCTCCTCTCCATGGAACGTCCACCGGCGGCCTTTCGTGGACGGCCGCAGCGGTGGGCTCAGGTCAAGAGCACTCGCGCCATGGACTTGACCGGCTCACAAGCTCCCTCCCACGAGCCCGGCCAGGTCCACGCAACGGCACGAGTAGCCCCACTCGTTGTCATACCAGGCCATCACCTTCACGGTCCGGCCGGCGACCACGAAAGTGGACAGCAGATCGACGATCGAGCTCGCGGGATTGCCGATGTAGTCCACACTCACCAGTGGCTCGTCCGAAACACTCAGGATTCCCTGGAGCGGACCGGCCGCAGCGGCCCCGCGAAAGGCCTCATTCACCTCGTCGACGGTCACGTCCCGCCCGACGGTCGCCGTGAGGTCCACGACGGAGACGTCCGCGGTCGGAACGCGCATGGCCATCCCGTCGATCCTGCCCTTGAGTTCCGGAATCACGAGAGACGTCGCTTTCGCCGCTCCCGTCGTGGTCGGGATGATGGACATGGCCGCCGCACGGGCACGGCGCAGATCCTTGTGCGGCAGATCCAGGATGTTCTGGTCGTTCGTGTACGAATGCACCGTCGTCATCAGCCCGTGCTCGAAGCCGAACGCGTCCCGCAGAACCTTGACGACCGGCACGAGGCAGTTCGTCGTACAACTCGCGTTACTAATGACATTGTGGCTGGCCGGATCGTAGGCGTCGTGGTTCACGCCCATCACGATCGTCACATCTTCGCCCTTCGCGGGTGCCGTGATGATGACCTTCCGGGCGCCGGCCGAGAGGTGTCTGGCCGCGTCATCCCGCTTGGTGAACCGGCCTGTGGCCTCGAATACGAGGTCCACGCCCAGATCCTTCCAGGGCAAGGCGCCCGGGTCCTTTTCGCTGAGGACACGCACGGTATCGCCGTCCACGACCAGGCCGTCCGCCGTGACGTCGACGGTGCCCGGATACTTGCCGTGCACGGAATCGTACTTGAGAAGGTGCGCGAGCGTGTGGTTGTCCGTGAGATCGTTGAGCGCGATGAAGTCGATGTCCGCTCCGTGCCGCTTGGCCGCGCGCAGAATGTTGCGGCCGATTCTGCCGAAGCCGTTGATGGCGACGCGGATCCGGCCTGCGCCGGACCCCGCCGGGTTCGTGGCCCGAGCCGTCATGAAGCGCTGCTCCGTCCGTTCGAGGTGAGTCTGCGCGCGTCGAGCGCGCGCGCGAATGTGACCAGCGTGACCCGCTCGACGCCGGCTTCGGCGAGTGCGCGAGCGCACTCGGCAGCCGTGGCACCGGTGGTCAGGACATCATCGATGAGAACGACATCCCCGCCCTTCAGCGCTCGGCTCCGTACCGGGTGGGCGCGGACCGTGCCGGCCACGTTAGCCCGTCGACCGAGCGGCTGCAAGGTTGTCTGGGATGTTGTGCGATTGACCCCTTCCAGTGCCGGGACGACGCGCCGCCCCGTGTGTCGGGCGAAGACGCGGGCGAGGAGTTCCGCCTGATTGTAGCCGCGCTCGCGGCGCTTGCGCTCGGCCATGGGGACGGGGATGCACACCGGTGCGGCTCCGTACGGCACGGGAAGCACGAGGCGAGCCATGCACGCGCCCATCGGTTCGGCCAGCGAGTGCCAGCCCCGGTACTTGAGCGCGCGAACCAGGGTACCGGCCGGCTCCTGCAGGGTGCATGCGGCGCGCGCACACGCGAGCGCCGCCGGCCATTCACCACATTCGGCACACGCGGGATCCGCTACGCGCCCGGTGCGCAGTCGGGGTGCGCCGCCGCGGGCGCACCCGGGCGAAGGCACCGGTCGCAATCGTGTCATGCAGCGTGCGCATACGCGGCGTCGCGCATCGTGCGCACCAACCGGATCGCCGCAACCCAGGCAGACGGCCGGCAGGAGCAGTCCGGCAAAACTCTCGAGCACCCGTCGCATGTCCACCACCCGGAATGAGCGCCGTACCCGGACCGAGGTTGAACACGGTGTCGGGAACCGGTGGGCGGGACCATGTTGGCGAGGGACTTTCGAGAATGCCGGCGCGAAGGCGCTCCGGTGCGGCCGGGGACCGGGCGTGCGACCGCGCGTCAGGTCCTTACGGCTTCGTCGAGTGCCACCCGCATGGCCTCGAGCGGGGCGGGCACACCGAACCAGGCTGTGAACGCGGCTGAACCCTGGTGCAGAAGCATCTCCCGGCCATCGGCGGCCGGGATGCCCCGCTCGGCCGCCGCTCGGGCGAACCGTGTCATGCCGTGCGCGACGACCAGGTCCATGACGGCGCCGGGCAATGGCAGCGCATCGAGGTCGAGCGGCAACGGGTCGGCTGCACGCAGGCCGAGCGAAGTGCTGTTCACGACCAGATCGAAATGCGTGTCCGTGAGGTTGTCGAGCGTCGCAACACGGGCGACGGAGGGAAACCGAACCGCGAGTTCCTGCGCGCGCGCAGTCGTGCGGTTGACCAGCGTGACGCGGTCCGCACCCGCTTCGGCCAGGCCATGCACGACCGCGGCGGCCGCGCCGCCCGCGCCCATGACCAGCACGTGTCCGCCGTGCAGAGGTCCCGCCAGGCGCTGCACAGCCGTCACGAAACCGTGTACGTCCGTATTGTCGCCCACGACGCGGCCCGCCTCGTACCAGAACGTGTTGCACGCGCCCGTCGCCAGCACCGCCTTCGTCCGGCCGTCGAGTGCCGCCGCCGCCTCGACCTTGTGCGGCACGGTCACATTGCCGCCACCGCCGGCCAGGGCCAGCGCGCGCAGCACGGGCCGGACATCGGCGTGCGCGATGCGCAGCGCCACGTACACGGCGTCCAGGCCGTGCGCGCGCATGGCCGCATTCTGCATTGACGGAGAAAATGAGTGCGCGACCGGATCCCCCAGCAGCGCGAAGACGCGCGTGCCCGCCGTCGGGCTCACGGCGCGAGGATCGGTTCCAGCTTGTCCAGCACCCCGTCGACAGCTTCGTGGATCTGCTCGAAGGCGCGCCGGTACGCGTCCATGTCACCGCCGAACGGATCCTCGATCGGTGTTCCCATGGCCGGACCTTCCAGGAAGTCGGTTGCGAGGGCCGCCTTGTCGGCACCACCCAGCTCGGCGACGGCCAGCAGCTGCGACGGGCTCATCACCAGCACGAGATCCGCCCATGTCAGGATGTCGTGCGTCAGCGCCCGCGATCGGTGTGCCGTCAGATCCAGACCGCGTTCCCGGGCGATCAGCACCGCGTTCTCGGATGCGGGAAGCGCGGGCAGCGCCGCCGTCCCGGCAGACCCGACCCGCACGTGCGTCCAGCCCCGCCGCGCGACCCGTTCTTCCGCGATGGCCCGCGCGAGCGGACTGCGACACGTGTTGCCGCTGCACACGAACAGCAGGTTGTACGTGGTCGGCTCGTTGCCGCGCTCGCTGTCTTCAGGCTTCGATGTCATGGACAACTGTGCGCAGGAGCTCCAGGGCAACGGCGCCGGCGCGCACGACGCGCGGTGGGTCGCTGCTGCAATCCACGATCGTAGACGGCGGCGATGCAAGCAATGGTCCACCGTCCAACAGAAGAATGTCGGCCTGCCCGTCGGCCGATTCGAGCACGTCGGTCACGGCCCCGGCGTCCATGGCGGGCGGGCTGCCCGCCAGGTTGGCGCTCGTCGATGTGATCGGCGCCCCGAAGGCCCGGACCAGATCCGCAACGCCAGCGTGCCCGGTCCTGCGCACGGCCACGGTCCGGTCCGGGCCGCACACCGACGGCGGGTACGATCCCGGTTCCGTTGCGAGTGCCAGGGTGAGCGGACCTGGCCAGAACCGGGCGGCCAGCCGGCGCGCGGCTTCCGTCCAGACGAGCCCGGGCAGGTGCGGATCCGGGACGAGGAGCAGGAACGGACGCTGTGCCTCGCGCCGCTTGAGGTGGGCCAGCGCGGCCAGCGGCGCGGGCGAAAGTGCACACCCGAAGCCGTAGACCGTCTCCGTTGGACAGGCGATCAGCCCCCCAGCGGACAGGTGCCGGACGGCCGGCCCGAGCGCCTCCTGCTGTTCTTCGTACGTTCGGAACGCCAGCGTCGTGATCCTCATGCCCGGGCGAGGAGGACCTCGGCCAGCGCCAGGTCCGCGGGCGTGGTGATCTTGATGTTCGTGGCATCGCCCTCGATGACATGGACGGGTTCACCGTAGCGCGCGACGAGCGCGGCGTCATCGGTGGCCGCCACGCCTTCCAACCCGGCCCGATCGTAGGCCGCCGTGACCACCGCGCGCGGAAAGGCCTGCGGCGTCTGCGCACGCCACAGTCGCCGCCGGTCCGGGGTCGACAGGACGCGGCCGTGTTCATTCACTTCATGGATCGTGTCCGTCACGGGAATCGCGGCCACCACGCTCCGACCCGCCGCGGCGGCCTCCAGAGCGCGCGCCACGAGTGCGCCGGAGACGAGCGGCCGGGCCGCATCGTGGATGAGGACCACGTCGACGTCCTCTGCCACGGCGCGGAGTCCGGCGCGGACGGAATCGCCGCGCTCGGCCCCGCCAGGTACGATGCGGATGCGCGCATCCAGACCCGCCAGCCACGCCGGCGGCGCTGCCGCCGCGGCCGGGTCGAGGACCACGATCACGGCACGGACCCGAGGCTCGGCGAGAAACGGTGCAATGGTGTGGCGCAGCATCGGCTGGCCATGCAGTTCGAGCATGGCTTTCGGGGCGCCCATGCGCCGGCCCGCACCGGCTGCAGGAATCACGACGGCGGCCCGGACGCTCACGTGAAGAGTGCGGCGATCAGTGCCGGAACGTCCCCCACCGGATGCACACGAAGCCCCTTCACACGCGCCCGCGTGCCATCCGGAACGAACGCGGCCTCGAATCCGTGGCGGGCGGCTTCCGCCAGTCTCCGCTCCAGCTGTCCCACGCCACGGACCTCGCCGCTCAGACCGACCTCTCCGACGAACAGCGAACGGCCGCCGACGTCCCGGTCCGACGCGCTGGAGGCCAGCGCAACGACCACCGCCAGGTCGCCGGCCGGCTCGATCAGCCGCGCACCACCCGCCACGTTGACGAAGACGTCGAACTGACCGGCCGGTATGCCGGCCCGCTTCTCGAGTACGGCGAGCAACATCGCCAGGCGCTGCCGGTCGAAGCCCGTAGCCACGCGCTGCGGCGCGCCGTAACTCGTCCGGCTGCACAGTGCCTGGACTTCGACGAGCAACGGCCGCGTTCCTTCGATCACCGCCGTGACCGCGGATCCGCTCACGCGGTCCCGCCGCTCGTCGAGGAACGCGGCCGACGGCTGCTCGACCGGAACGAGGCCGGCCGGCGTCATGCGGAAGATGCCGATTTCGTCGGCACTGCCAAACCGGTTCTTGGTCGCACGCAGGACCCGATGGTCCAGGCCCGGAGCGCCTTCGAAGTAGAGCACCGTGTCGACGATGTGCTCGAGTGTGCGTGGCCCGGCTACCGATCCGTCCTTGGTCACGTGACCGACGAGCACCACCGTCGTGCCCGATGCCTTTGCGAACCGCTGCAGGGTGGCCGTGCATTCGCGCAGTTGCGCCATGCTGCCTGCCGCCTGATCCGCGTCGGCGGACTGGACCGTCTGGATGGAATCGAGGAACAGCACGCGCGGCTTGCGTCGCTCCGCTTCACGCAGCACCGCGTCCAGCGCGGTCCCTCCGAAGAACGGGACGCGCAATGCGTCCTCGGTCAGCCGCGTCGCACGCATGCGCACCTGCGTCGCCGACTCTTCGCCCGAGGCGTAGAGCGTGCTCGCGCCGCTCGCCTCCAGACGTGCCGCCACCTGCAGGAGTAGCGTGCTCTTACCGACGCCGGGCTCACCACCCACGAGCAGCAGTGCGCCGGAGACCAGGCCGCCCCCGAGCACGAAATCGAACTCGCTCAGGCCGGTGGGCCAGCGTTCGACGCCGTCCGGGTCGATGTCGGCAAGGGCGATCGCGGTCTCGCTCGCGGCCCATCGCTGCGGCTCGCGACGGCCACCGCCCGCCTCCGGCTGCGGCGCCTCCGCCAGGGTATTCCACGCCCCGCAGGCCGCGCACTGGCCCTCCCAGCGCGGCGTCTCGTTCCCGCAATCGGTGCAGAAGAAGAGCGTGCGGACTTTCGCCACAGCCGATCCGTTTACGGCGCGATCCGGTCGGACAGCGACTCGAAGCGCGTGCACTCCTTGCGGAAGAAGAGGCCGATCTGTCCGGTGGGACCGTTCCGCTGTTTGCCGATGATGAGTTCCGCCTTCCCGAGCAGGTCGTTCTGCTCCGCTTCCCGCTCGGAAACGTAGTATTCGGGACGGAACAGGAACATGACCAGATCGGCATCCTGCTCGAGCGATCCGGACTCGCGCAGGTCGGACAGCTGGGGCCGGTGATCCGCGCGCTGCTCGGGCGCACGCGACAGCTGTGACAGCGCGATGATCGGCACGCTCAACTCCTTGGCCAGCGCCTTCAGTCCGCGGCTGATCGCGCTGACTTCCTGCTGACGGTTCTCCGCCCCGCCCGCGGCCGTCATCAGCTGGATGTAGTCGATGATGATGAGGCCCAGCTCGGGCTGGTCCGCCTTGAGGCGGCGTGCCTTCGCACGCATCTCGAGCACGTTGAGCGAGCCCGAATCGTCGATCCAGATGGGTGCCGTGTTCAGGTGACCGGCGGCCTGTGCGAGCTGTACGTAATCGTCATCGCTCAGCCGGCCGCGCAGCAGCCGGCCCAGGTCGACCAGTGCCTCGGAGCAGAGCATGCGCTGGACCAGCTGTTCCTTGGACATCTCCAGCGAAAACAGCGCGACGGGCACACGCCCCGTGATCGCGGCGTGCAGCCCGACGCCCGTGACGAGTGCTGTCTTGCCCATGCTCGGGCGTGCGGCGACGATGATGAGGTCACCTTTCTGGAAACCGCCCGTCTTTTCATCGAGCGCGTGAAACCCGGTCGGCACGCCGGTCAACCCGCCGCGCGCGGCCTGCAGCTGTTCGATGCGCTCGAACGTCGGGTACAGGATCTTCTTGATCCAGACGAACCCGCCGCGCTCGTGCGACTGGGCCACCTGGAAGATGCGCTCCTCCGCCTCGTCCAGGACCTGCTCGACAGTCCGTTCGCCGCTGGCGTACGCGTCCTGGATGATCGATGACGAGGCCTCGATGAGCCGGCGCAGCAGGGCGCGTTCGCGCACGATGCGGGCATGGTACTCGACATTCGCGGCCGTCGGCACGGCATCCAGGAGTTCCGACAGGTAGGCCATGCCCCCGATGGACTCGAGCTCGTCCGTCTTGTTCAGCTCCTCGCTGATCGTGACGGGATCGATGACTTGTCCGCGCTGGAACAGGCGAGCCATGCAACGGACGATGCGCCGGTTGGCCTCGCGGTAGAACATCGTGTCGTCGACGATTTCCATCGCGCGCGCCACGGCGTCCCCATCGATCAGCATCGCGCCCAGCACGCTGATCTCTGCTTCGGCCGCGTACGGAGGGTGGCGGCTGGTCGTCAGAACGTCGCTCTCATACCGGCTCATCGAGCACCGCCCGCAACAGCTGCAGATCGTCCCAGGCCGCGCGCGCCATCTGTGGGCTGCGCAGCAGGTAGGCCGGGTGGTAGCTCACGACCACGGGCGTGCCACGGTAGGCGTGCACCCGACCGCGCAGCCGCCCGATGGCGTCGTCCGTACCGAGCAGCGTCTGGATCGCGAAACGACCCACGGCCAGGATCGCCTGCGGCGCGATGGTGGCCAGCTGATCGTGGAGGAAGTGCGACGTGCACGCGTCGACTTCGTCCGGCAGCGGATTGCGGTTTCCAGGCGGTCGGCATTTCAGAACGTTGCAGATGTACACGGTTTCGCGCGGGTAGCCCGCGCTCAGCAACAGCAGATCCAGCATGCGACCGGCACGGCCCACGAACGGCCGCCCGCTGCGATCCTCCTCCTGGCCGGGCGCTTCACCCACGACCGCCACGTCCGCCGCCGCGTCGCCCTCGCCGAATACCGCGCGCTGGCGTTCCGCGTGAAGCCGGCAGCGCGAGCCGTCGGCCGCGTCCGCCGCCATCGACTGCAGCGTGGCGAGCGCGGCGGGTGCGGCTGACCGGCGCGGCACAGCCGGGCCGGGCGGCGCCGCCGGCGGCGCC